>JBEIEK010000005.1:0-47347 GCA_040382995.1 Planctomycetaceae bacterium | reverse complement strand
TACAAGACGCATCCGCGCGGCCATATTGGACTGCAGGTTCATGGAATCGCGGCCGGTACCGGGCCATTCGATGTCAGCTGGCGCAAGCTGCGGATTCGTGAGCTGAAGTAGATTGGTCAGCCAGCGTTGGTCAACAGGGATTGGGAGTGTCTGGATGTTACTGCACGGATGGCGGCTGGTTTGGTGGAGTGTGCTGACGCTGGTGTTTTGCGTCCGTGTATTTGGGGACGACGAAGAAGTTGCCGGAATCCGTGTTCCGCCTGGATTCCGGGTCCGGCAATATGCTGGCGACGAACTTGCCCACGATATTCACTCGCTTACCATTGATTCCCGTGGTCGCGTGGTCGTCTCCGGGCCGGGCTATGTGCGGATTCTGGCCGACCGTGACGGGGACGGGACTGCAGACGCTGCGTTGCCGTTTACTGACCGCCCTGCTTCAGGGGCTCAGGGCATGTTCTTTCACGGCAGCAGCCTGTTGTGTGCGGGGGACGAAGGGCTGCAGTTGTTTCGGGACGACAATGGAGACGACCGGGCTGACGGGCCAGGCCAGACGTTTCTGAAGATTGCTGCAGGTGGTGAACACCACGTGCACTCCATACAGCGTGGGCCTGATGGCTGGTGGTATGTTGTTGCAGGGAACTATTCGGGAGTGACGGCGTCTTACGCTTCGTCAGCCACATCGCCGGTACGCAAGCCCGTTTCCGGCACACTGCTGCGACTCACGCCGGAACTTCGGGGTGGTGAGATTGTTGCGGACGGGCTGCGAAACGCGTATGACTTTGCCTTCAGTGAGACGGGCGAATTGTTCACGTGGGACAGTGATGATGAGCGGGACATTTCGCTGCCCTGGTACCTGCCGACTCAGGTCTGCCATCTTCTGCCCGGGTCGAATGCCGGCTATGTGACTGCGGGGCTGAAGCGTCCGGGGACGTACGCTGATTCGCCACCGGTGCTGGCAGCCTTCGGACGAGGTTCGCCGACGGGGGTGGTGTGCTATCGTCACGAACAGTTTCCTGAGGAGTATCGCGGGGCGTTGTTTGTGCAGGACTGGACATTTGGACGCATACTGGTGTTGCCCCTTGAACGCGAGGGCGGTGGCTGGCGGAGCGAGCCAATCGAATTCGCCGTGGGGCAGAACCAATTTGGATTTGCCCCGACGGATATGGAGGTGGGCCCGGATGGCAGTCTGTATGTCAGTGTCGGTGGGCGGGGCACGCGTGGTGGTGTGTATCGAATTTTTCGGGAAGGGTTTGAGTCTTCCGGAACTGCGAGCGAGTCGCCACCTGTCGGCAGTCAGGTTGATTTCGTGTTGAAAGCCCTGCAGCCCAACGCGGCATGGTCGCGGGCTCGATGGGTCCCTGCGGCAAAAAAGCTGGCGAAGTCGGAACTTTCGGCTGCTGCACTGCAGGAGGGGCGAGCGGAATCAGAGCGTTTGCGGGCAATTGAGATTCTGGTGGAGCTGCACGGCGGGCTGGATGAACAAACTGCGCGGGGGCTGTCGGGATCACTTTCTGCGCCCGTTCGTGCGCGGGCTGCATGGGCGCTTGGGCGGCAGAATCCCGCGGATGTCGATGTGGCACTGCTGCAGCCATTCCTGCGAGATTCAGATCCACTTGTACGACGACTCAGCCTCGAAGCGTTTTCAGGTGTGACAACGCCGGCAGTCTGGGAGGCAGTCCTGCCGGACGTGGCTGAGTTGCTCAGCGATAACGATCGGTTGGTACGTTTGTCTGCAGCGCTGTTGATTGGTCGCATGGGGCCCGATCTGCAAGCGCAGCTTGAGCAACTGACAGCCGGCAGTTTGCGGGGGCAGTTGTGGTTTCAGCTCGGGCGTTTGCAGCGTCGTGAAGAACTGAGTGCGGTGGGCTGTCGCACGGCGGTGGAAGTGTTGGAAGCGGCTGAATCAACTCCTGAAGATCGGGGAGCGGCTGTACGTCTGTTGCAACTGTCGGTCAGTGACATGGGGCCAGTCAGCGGACGGCCGCCAATGTTTGACGGTTATGCTCCACGGTTGGCGGTGGATCCCATCGAGCGGGAGCTCAACCCCCTGCTGGCCCGTGTGTTTCGTTTGTTTCCTTCAGGGGATGATCAGCTGGATCGGGAATTGATTCGGTTTTTTGCCATGACTGCACCGCTGAACCACGACCTGCTGACTCAGCTGATCACTGGGATGACTGCGGACACATTGCCGCAGGATGACATTCACCGTCTGGCGGCAATCAGCCGGATTGAATTGGAGCGTTCGTACGCGGAAACCCAGTCAATAGCGCGGGCGCTGCTGCAGATCGATTACAAGATCCAGCGACTGGGGATGAAACAGGACACAAACTGGGACGACCGAATGGGTGAACTTTATGCAGCGCTGTGTCGGGTTGACCCTGCCCTGCCCTCGCTGATTCCGCAGCAGCCGGAGTTTGGGTTGCCGGGACACGTGCTGTACCTGAGTCAGTCCCCGGCCGCGGTGATTCCGCAGGCCATTTCAGGTTTCCTGCGATATTTCGAACAGAATCCGGATGCGGAGTGGACGAATGATGTGGTGTTTGCCATTGGCGAATCCGGTGACCCGGCGCATAGACAACTGTTGCGTGGGCAGCTGGAGAATTTGTCTGTCCGTGATGCCGTGCTGATGGTGCTGGCAGAAAAGCCTGAGCGAGCGGACCGCCCACATTTTGTGGCGGGTCTGGAATCCGCTCAGCTGAATGCTGTGGAAGCGTGTCTGAACGCACTCACAAAGCTTCCGAGGACGCAGGAACCGTCCGAGTTGTTTGCGCTGCTGGCCGCCGCTCGGAGACTGCTGAACGACAAGCGGGAATATCGGCTGCGCGAGACGGCCATGCGACTGCTGCAGAACAACACCGAACAAACGCTTGGTTTCACCTTTGGAGAAGCAGGCTTTCAGGCTCAGCCGGATGCACTGATGGCCTGGCAACGCTGGCTTGAAACCCGGTATCCGCAGTATCGTCCGGTGAATCAGAGTGAAGAGTCACGGCAACTGCTGGCTTCGCTGGGCGGTGTCGTCTGGGACGCCGGCGATGCGGAACGCGGCCGACGACTGTACGAGCGTCAGGGGTGCGCGAAATGCCACGGTGGACGTCGCTCACTAGGCCCCGATCTGGCGGGCGTTTCGCGAAGATTTGGCAGAGAAGACCTGTTCGCCGCGATTGTGGAACCCAATCGGGATATTTCGTCGCGATATCAGACGACTTCGGTGGAGACCACTGACGGTCGCGTGATCAGCGGACTGATTGTTTATGAGTCGGTTGATGGACTGCTGCTGCGAGACGCTGAACATCGCACCTGGCGAATGGAGTCGTCAGAGATTGCCACAAAGCAGCAGCAGCGAAATTCGCTGATGCCCGCCGGACTGCTTCGCGGAACAACTGCAGAGGATCTGGCGGATCTGTACCGCTACCTGCAGTCGCTGTGAGAATGAGTACCGTTCAGAGGCGAGTCACTATTTCAGCTTCCGGACGAATTCGATGATGTCTGCGAGGTCCTGCAGGGAGGCTTCCTTTTCGAGTCCCTCGGGCATCAGCGACTTACCGGTGCTGCGAAGTTCGTCGATGTCGTTTCGCAGGACGGTTTCGGATTTGTTTTGAGCAGCAATGAAGGTGAGGCTGCTGGCGGTTTCTGTGGTGAGCATGCCGGTCAGGATTCGGCCGTTGGTGGTGACCGCGGTGTAGTTCATGTAGCGGGCTTCCACGGCGCTGCCTGGGTCCAGAATAGCCACCAGCAGGCTTTCGGGACTGCGGTTGGTCAGCGATGCCAGGTTCGGTCCAACTTCGGATCCAAAGCCATTTTGGCGATGGCAGCCGGAGCAGGTTTTACGAAAGAGTTGTTCACCGCGGACGGGATCACCGGTCAGCTTCAGTGCAGCCTGGGCGGTCTGCAGCACGGCCTGGCGGTCACTGCCCTGGTCTGCCGAAAGGGCTTTTTCCAGGCGTGTCCGCAATCCGGCATCGCGAGTGGTGAGCAGTCGCTGTCGGGCGGCAGCGTTGAGCTCTGCAGCAGCGACAGTGCCGGCCTCCAGTTGCGAAACGAATGGAGGCAGCCATTCGCTGCGAGAGACGAGTGTGTCGAAGATGGCGGAGCGGACAACGGGTTCGCTTGAGCTCCAGACGTTCAGCAGCAGTTCAGGAGTCTGTGGGGCCGATTGTTCGCTGAGAGCCTCGATGGTGGCGATCTGGAGGCTGGCGGGGGTGCGAGCCGACAGGAGAGATTGGAACAGCGACAGTTGGTTTTCGAGGGAGCCGGCGACTGCCAGCAGCTTCACCGCGGACGCTCGAAGTGCCTCAGGGGCAGCAGGGTCGGCCGCAAGCAGTGCGGAGCGACCGATCAGATCATCAATGGCGTTGCCGGAATTCTGCCGGGCCGCTTTGGCGGCGCTGCCCTGCCCTTCGAGCATTCCGGTCAGTGCTGCCAGCTGCCAGTTCTGTAACGGGGCATTTGAATCGCCAGCGAAGAATTCAAGGAGCAGCGGAAGGTCCGTGGGGCTGGCGAGCGCGGTGGCCTGCTGTCCAAGTTGCCTTGCAAGTTTGCTGAGTTCTGAGGAATCGCCGGAATTATCGGGAGCTTTGGAAAGAGCCGTTCGGATGGTGGCCACGATGTTGTCCTGGTTCAGGGACGTCATGGCTGCGGCGCGAATCCATGAGTCTGTGGTTTGGTTGAGAATTGCCCCGAGGACAGCTCCCGATTCTGGTGCCGGCCAGTCGCCGGCGGCAGTGGCGACAGCCAGCTGTACTTTGGGGTGAGGGTCCTGTGCGAGGGGCGTCAGCTGGTGCATGGGCACTCCGGCTGCAGCCGCGAGTCGAACTGCGTTGAGGCGGACTGCTGGGTGTGGATCAGCGAGGGCCGCTGCAACACTCTCCGCAGACAGCGCCTGCAGGCCGTGCAGTGTGCAGAGCGCCTGCAGGCGGGAGGCGGGGCGGCTGGCGGTTTGAACCAGTGCATTGAGCAGCGGAGTAGCGGCCGGATTTCTGTTGACCAGCAGTTGCTGGTGCGCGGCATCGCGAATCCACGCATTTGAGTGGGTCAGATCTTCTGTGAGTTCCGCAGTTGTCGCGGGCTGGACACGTCGTTGCTGGAGAAAAGCGGGGGCCGGGACATTGGCGCCGCGGGGAATGATTCGATAGATGCGTCCCCGGTCATCCCCATGGCGAAAGAAGGGGCGCAATTCATCCTGGCCTTCCTTAGGCAGCCAGTGCGGATGCTCAATCATGTAGCGATACATGTCGACGACCCAGAGTGCTCCGTCCGGGCCGGTGCGGACCATGACGGGGCGGCACCAGCGATCTGTGGAAGCGAAGAAATCGCTGGGTGCGTCTGCCTCGGCGGGATCGGGGGTGAGTGTAAAAGTGGTGCCGTTGTCGACCAGCAGATTATGCTGTACAAGGTTGCTGAAGGGTTCGCAGGTGAAGGTGTGCTGCGTTGCCAGCTGGTCGGGCATGGCGTTTGGATCCGGTGGAAACAGCAGTTCATCGAGGTACACGATTCCGGAGCATGCAGACGTATAGCGACCGGCCTGATCAAAACTGTGAAAGCGTTTTTCGGGTGCAGTGGCGGGGCGGACAAGCGGGTTGGAGGGGGTGAGCAGCTGGCGTGTATCCGCAATTGCGAAGTGCGGATTGCGGCGGATGCTGGCATCGTCAAGGACGTAGTGCCAGAGTGGATAGCTGTTCTGTTCACCGAACCAGTGTCCCCACGGATCACGGTTGCGGCCAAACTGCGATGGACCACTTTGCGGCTCTATTTCGCCCGTTTCCGGATGAAAGCAAAAATCGCGACTGCCAACGGCCGTTTTTTGTTGCGTCAGGTGTGAAAGGATGGTGCTGGCTGAACCATACCCGGGATGATGGCTGCCGCTGGCGCAGTGAATGCGACCATCAAGCCCCCAGCGAAGCCCGTTGACGCGGAGCTGCTGGTTACCTTCAAGAAAACCCGAGAAAAGCGTGCGACGAATATCGGCGTGGCCATCACCGTCAGAATCTTCAGCATAGAACAGTTCCGGGGCTGCTGTAACGAGGATGCCCCGGCCCCATGCCATGACACCTGTTGGAAAAGGGATATCCTGAAGGAAAATCGTGGACGAGTCGTACTGGCCGTCGTTGTTGGAATCCACAACGCAGCGAATGCGTCCTCCCGGACTGCCGTTGTTGTCCATCCCTGATGGGTAGTCGGCCATTTCAGCAACCCAGAGCTTTCCGTCATGGCTCCAGTCGATGGCAACGGGGTCGGCAATGAGTGGTTCAGCGGCCACAAGCTGCACTTCGAAACCGTCCCGCACGCGAATGGTTTTCAATGCATCTGCAGCGGCGACGGGAGGTGAGTCGGGCTGAGGTTCGGTTTCGTTGATCTGGACAGCGTGAGATGCAGCCGCAGCAGTGTAGTGGGCTGAGGCTTCAGCGGCAGTCAGAGCTCGGTTATAGAGGGCCGCTTCGTCCAGTCGCCCTTCGAGTCCATAGAGACCGTCACTGCGTCCGCCGAGAAAGACGGATGTGTCGGCCGCGGTGAATGTCGGTGGCAGTTCGCCGTCAATTTCCGGCTGAGAGTTTCCATTGAGATATACGGTGACACGGTTGCCGGATCTGACATACACCACATGGTGCCATGTGCGGACTGCAAGCACTGTTTTTCCGGACAGAATCTGGTTTTGCCGGTTGCCATTGAAGACGATCAGTCGTCCGTCGAGGCCGCGGTTTTCGTAGCTGCCACCAATTCCCAGGTGGTCACCGGCCACATCCGGAGAGCCATTTGGTCCCCGGGAAAAGAAGTAGCCTGTGACAGCGCGGTCGCTGTTTGGAAAACCGTTCCACACCCAGCATTCGAATGACCACTTATCGGCCACTTCAGGAACATCCGCCAGCACACGACCTCCGGCAAAGTGCGCGGCCCGGTTGCCGCGAGGTTCCTGTTGCAGGCCGGTTCCGCGGGGACCAGGCAGATACAGGGCTACTCCGGGTTCATAAATGGCGTGATGGCTGCCGGTGGCGTCGGTGGCCAGCCATCCGGAAAGCGAGCCCTGCTGAAGGGGGCTGGCAACGATTTCTCCAAGTCGCCAGTAGGCGACTGGCTGGGCTGCAAGAATAGTGCGGGAGTATTCGTGGGGTTCATCGTTCAGCGGTCGACGAGGTTTTTCGGCCACCTGTTCCAGAAGATTCAGGAGCGTTTCGACGATCCGGGGCTCGGCCTGCACTTCGAGTGCCGCGGTGCGTGCCGGCCATGTTGTGTAGCCACCGAGGACGTGCTGTTCCGGTGGTGGGATATAGCCTTCGGCGCCATTTGCCAGTTCGATGTTCATAGTGATTGGAAGAGGGCTTTGCTGCTTGAGCTTGAGGCCTGTGATGCCGAAGACTTCGTCGGGAATTGCCGTGATGGCGAGATCGCCAATCCGCAGCGCCTGAAGTTTGAGTTCCACGTTTGGCTGGTCGTGGAGGTACATCTGCTCGAATGCATAGACCTCGGACCAGCCTTTAGGGAGTCGATCACCGACTGTTGCGGCAAGTTCGCGGGACTTCTGCAGCCGTTCGGTGTCTGGGATGCGGCGTTTGAGCGTCAGCAGCGTTTCGGCCATGGCCAGAGGCACCGTCCGCTGCCATTGAATTTGCTTCCATGCGGCTGCGGCTGTTGCAGCAACGGCCGCGGTGTATTCGTCAAGATCCGTTTTGGCTGCCGGTCGACTGTAGTCGGGCCACATACTGTCGCCGCTGGTACCCTGAGACATGAGTCCCACGAATCCCTGCTGTTCGGCTGCATCGATGAGCGGTGCAAAGTGACTGGTGAACCGCCCGCAAAAGTCTCCCGAGACGAGTGGCGAGCCATAGTAGTGCATGGCATAGTTTGCCAGCACGGCGATTGGTTTCCCGGACATGCTGCGGATGCCGAGCAGTGTCAGGTCTGTATCAGCCGGGCCTGCGGGGCCGACGTGATTGGGACTCTGGTGGCCCGGGTGCATGTGTGCGCGGACGTTGTGCTGGCCGAAGGGGTCCGCCATGGACATGCGGTCGGAGCGGAAGATCCAGCGTCGGCAGTGATTGTGGCGGTCATCCCTGGCAACGGTCCAGCCTGCCTCTGCGGGCTCCAGTCGCTGGTGTGCGAGCACGATACTGTTGACGATGCGTGGTGGCAGAAACGGGACGTAATCCGGATCTTCGCGGCTGCCCAGACACGGCATGGCGGAGGGAGCGGAGTGTGTATGGGTGGCGGAAATCAGAATGTTGTCGACGGGGATTCCGGTGAGCTGAGCGGCCTGCTGTTTGGCGTCGTCCAGCAGGTGTCGGGGAAGCATCAGGCTGTCGACGACAACGATCGCCAGCTTTACAGGCCCGTTCCGCAGCACCAGTGCGCGGCTCATCAGTCGGTCGTGGGCCGTATCGGCACTGCGTTCTTCGACCATGCCATTGACGCGGACGGGAAAGTTGGTTGGCGTGATGTCGACCTGAGCAGCACCGGCCTCGAACTGACAGGCGGGAATGCTGTGTGCCGTGAGGCAGGTGAATGCAAGTGAGAGAAGAATGTGTGTGATGGGGTGAGGCACGGCGGAGGTTCCGGTGGGAGTTGGGGCAGATTGTGCACCGTGGGATTAAGGCAGTGTACCGGAGTGGCGGGGAAAGTGCATGCTACCCCGGTGGCAACAGCGTTCGGATTCTTTGACGATCGAGGTCAAGCGGTTGAACGACAGTGTTCCAACAACGAATAACAATGTTCAGTCAATGTGCGTGCGGCAGAAAGAAGATTAAAATCAGCGAATTGTTTTCAGTCTTCGCGGACCCTGAAGATCCTCGCTCCCTGATTAACAGGCTCCATCCTCTGGTAAGTGTTCTATCGAAATCGATTACTGAACAAAGCGGGTATGGAGTCGTTTATTAAAAGGGAAATTATGGAGATTTGCATAAACTGGTCTCCGAATTCGTTGAGAAAGAACTGGAGACAGCGGAACGAAGCTGCTGCGTTTTAAGCCTGCCCGTCGGCATTGCTCGGTCTTCAAAATTGATTCGTCATCACTGGGGAACAGAGATCACACGTCATTGGTCACTGGATGCGACATGGAGAGAAGATTCGCGCCGAACCATGGAACAGCAAATGGCAGAGTACCTGACGCAAGTCCCTATCAAATCAGGCACCTGGTGTGCGCCGGCCCTGATCTTCAGGGTTCTTGCAGGACCAGCTTTTGCTCGGTAGACTTTTGATCCAGAGGGATCTAAGTTCAGGAAGGCTGTTGCAGCCGGGAGTCGCAGGATGTGCCCAGTACGGCAGGTCGCTGAAGTATGCACGTGGTGTTGGTTGCGGCCGTTTACGGCTTTGTTCTGCCTGTTGCTGTCTGGCAACAGGCAACTCTCGGCTGACGAGGCCGAAGCCAGATTTTCCGGAGCACCGGTGGCGGTGCTGAGAACGTCTGCCGGGGACCCTTTGCGGCTGCGAAGACACCTTGAGCGGATCGCGGCAGACTTCGGAATCGAGGATCAGGTGGGGCTGGATTCGATTGGGGACACGGCCCCGGAGCAGTCGGCGGCTATCACTCGGGGTGGGCTGGTATATCTGCTTTCCGGAGCCACTCCGGGGGCCGCTTTGGTGTTCTTTCGGGAGGTGCGTGATGAAGAGCAATTCCGGGAACTGGTAGTCCGGGACGCGCAACTGCTGGATGCGAAGGTCAGTGGCGGTGGGCAGCATTACGTGCTTGAGTGGGATGAGTCGTTTACGGTGGCCGTGATGGACGCTACGGGGAGTCAGGACTCCGTGGAAAGCAGTGAAGCAGCGGAACCCAGGGAAGAAAGGCCGGAGCTGCAAAGAATTGGCGTGGATTTTGAATTGTCTGCGGGCGAGCCGGTGCGGTATGAAGAGATCCGGGAATCCTTTCGCAGGGAATTCAGATACGAAGGCGGGTTTCTCTTTCAAAGTGATGCACCAGGCCTGATGACGGCCGATTTGCCGGTGGCCTCTGAACTTCGGCAAATGCAGAATTCCGACGTCGACGTTGAGCTTTCGGTCCATCCGGACAATGTACCCCATCAATTGCGAACGATGCTGAACAATGCGTGGGGCGTTGTAGCGGGCGCTCAAATGCAGCGACGGGACGACGAGACGGCTGACAGCTATGGTGTCCGGCGGAGTGTTGGTGACGCACTGAATACGCTTGTGGAAGGATTGCTGTTCGACATTTCAACGGCGTCCGGCTGGCTTCGTAACGGTGGCGATACAGATCCGCTGCGTGGGCAGATGCGGGTCGAATTTCGTGAACGCAGTCGGCTGGCTGGGTGCTTCAGGGACGTCGGAAACGGCGCAAGTGTCTTCGGGCCGATCCTGGACGACGGGGCACCGGTGACATTGCATCTGTCATTGCGTCTTCCGCAGGAGTTGAAGGCGATTGGCCTCGCCTTGCTGGGGGGGGCTCGTGGGTCGTCACAGACGTCCGCAGTGTCTGACAATTCAACGGCCGATGAATGGCTGCTGCAGATGCTCAAGGCCACGCTGGCTGCGGGGCAGCTGGAATTTCTGGTGAAATGCCGAGTGGATGACGACGGGTGGCCGGTGTGCTACGGAGGCATGCAGATTCACGGCTCGCAGCCTTCAGGGAGCCAGCTTGAATCCGTTCTTACCGGCACCCTCGGAAAAGCGACTCGAAAAGCGTTTGGTGAAACCGAGATGCTTGTGTTCAGCAAACTGGGTTCAGGTACCGAGACCGAGGCTGGCGAAGAGCCGGAAATCGACAGTCTTGCACTGGCATTTGCGGATCATGCTGCGTGGTTTGCAGTCGGTGTTCAGGGATGTGAATCACGCCTGGTGGACTGTTTGACGGCAATCCGCGGGGCCGAAGGAGCTGTTCAACGGCCGTGTCTGACACTGCATATTGATTTCAGCTCTTTGGGTGCACTGGCGGAGAAGTTGGCACCGGGATTGGATCGGTCCGTCCTTCTGGACCTCTGCTTTCCCTGGGCGGGGATCGGTGAATTCACGGGGGACCTGCCGGAAAATGCTCTGCTGGGACCGGGCGGGAGTGAGTTGCGGCTGGAACTGCGAGCGAACGATTCGGGGATCACGGTGGACTGGAGAGCAGGAGCCGCCCTGGTAAGAACTGCGACGGCTCTTGCACTGCTTGGGGCATGGGACCTCGACTTGAGCGGGTTTGGCGAGTAGCTGAGCTGCTCGCCATTCCCGAAGTCCTGATCACATGTCCTTTTAGTCCATTAATCCCATCCATTCGGAGAAGACATCATCCAGCGCGCGATAGAGTCGGGCGGGATTGAGATAGTAAGCGGTCTCCAGACGAGCAACGACCTCGCCGTTGGCACCAGCCTTGCCATCCCAGCGACGGACTTCGCCAGTGGGCAGGATAAAGTGCCAGACGTTGTCGCGGTCGCGGAACCATTTTTCCATCTGTCCCCGCGCGTTGGTGGACAGTTTGCCATCCGATTTGAAGCCGAATCGCTGGTCGAGGTCAATCACGGAGGCGTCAGCCAGCAGCTTTGGGTTCTGCCAGAAGACTGGGTCCAGCTGGGCCACCACGGTGCCACTGGCCGTCCTGCTGCGGTCCCAGACTCGGACCGTGCCATCGCTGGTGATGAAATACCACTGACCGTCGTTTCCGAACAGCCACTTCTCCTGGCGACCACCCCAGTTGTAGTTGGCGGTAGCGCTTTTCAGGGTGAGTCCCAGTTCCAGATCCAGCTTCACGGCTGCAGCGGCTGGTCGCTGGACCTGCACGACCTGTGTCGAGGAGGCAACGCCATCGGTGGCGTGAACTCTGACAACAAACGGCTGCTGCAGGGACGGGTCGGCAGTGACTGACAGCTTACCACCAGCTACGGAGACCGTGACCGGGAGACTTGTCTGCACTGCGTCGGTGAGCAGTCGCGGGTTGGCGTGAACGGCTGGAGACAGGGTGGCGATCAGCGTGCCGGTGACTTTCAGGGAAGGCAGCTTCACTCCCCGCAGATCCCAGCGATAGAGGCCACCGGAAGGCGTAATGTAGTACCAGATGCCGGCATTCCCGCGAATCCACTTTTCACCCCGACCACCCCAGTTTTCACTGTAGCTGGCGGATGTTTTCAGTCCGAGTGAATCCCGAAGGTACCACTCAAGGCTGTCCGCTGCCGCAGAAATTGTGACCTTGTTACCTTCTGCGTCAATTGCGGTGAGGTCAACAGTTGCGGTGGTCGTCTGATCCGGCAGCGTGAGGTACTGTGGCAGATTCAGAACGGGCGCGGTGTTGGGACGGTCAGCAGGCGGCGGATCGAAGTTACCGAGCATTGGAACTGCAAGGTTATTGCCGAACTGCCGGAACAGATCCGGGCCCAGCGGGACTGGTGAGAAGGCGTGGTTGAGATTCGTTGTGGTGCCCGGAGCAGCAGCTCCCGTTGACTGCAGGACGTACCACGACAACTGGGTGTTCGAGGCAACCCCGTCCTGATTGGGGACGGCGAGGCCCAGATCTGTGATGCCATCTGCATTGAGGTCACCTGCGATCGGGCGTTCAAGAACCCCTGAGAAGCCGTGATTGATTGTGCCCTCGATTGCACCGGAAAGTCCTGCCACCGCGGCATAGTCGAACTGGAAGCGATTGGCCGAGGCGGAGTGAACAGCAAGGTCGGTGAGGCCGTCTCCGTCGAAGTCCCCTGCCACAGGGAGTCCACGAAGGGCTCCCGCAAACGCTGTGTCAGCGGCTGTGATCTGATTAAACGGTGCCGCCGTATCAAGGAACCAGTTGACCCCGTCGAAGATGGCGACTTCGTCAGCTGAACCGGGGGCACCGACAAAGTTGCCGGTGAACGGTACTCCGTTTCCAGTGAAGGTGATGCCACCGACCGTAAAGCCCGTGGGCTGGGCGATGGTTTGATCGACCACGCCATCGTCGTTGGTGTCGAGCAGCCAGCGGTAACTTCCGGCCGCACGTCCATAGGCTCCGAGCTTGTCAAAGCCATTGCTGCCGCGAGTTGCGATCGTCTGGCCTGCCGAATGCTTGCCGGTGAAGATAAAGTCGGTGTCAATCCCCATCTGGAAGGTGAGATCGCGATTGGAGACATCGGGGTTTGTCGGGTCGAATGTCCAGTTTCCGTTGGCATCGACAAAGATACCGCCCTGTCCGAATGTGGCCGCCTCAGGTCGTGAGTCCACGGTGAAGCGGGCAACAAACGAGCCGCCTGCCTTTCCGTCACCTGTGGGAGTGAACAGATTGCCGGCCGGCAGGCTGACACCCTGATTCTCCCCGTCCAGACCGTTATTGGCGGGATCGACGAGGGAATCACGAAGTGTGAGTGTGAAGCGGTCATCGGGCAGGAAGTCACCCGCCGCAAGGGAGTGGAAGGTGATGACGATATAGCCCTGTGCCGGGACTGCAGGACCGGGAGGTGCTGCAATGGGAACAAAGTAGGCCGACAGGATCGAAATCGCCCCGGTTGCATCTCCCACGACACTGAAGTCGGCTGGATTCAACGCTGATGCTCCGGCAGGTACGGGAATCGGGGCCAGTGCGGCAATGGCAGGCGCACCTGCCAGTGGTGAAACCGATGCCAGCGGCGGGATGATACTTCCGGCCAGCGACGGTGCCTGAATGGCTTCGTAGATGAACGGCAGGACTCGTGCCGGGAGGTCCCGCAGGTGAATTGTGAGTCCGCTGACCAGTGGTGTGGGCCCCTGGGCGGCGTTGGCGGGCTTTACGGCGAACAGATTGAACGAGTTAATGCCGTTAGCTGGTCCCAGTGGTGTGGGGTTGGCGATCTGAATGGTCTGCAGCGGGCCACCCGCGTCCGGATCCATCAGCTGCGGGCCCTGAGTATCGATGAAGATGCTCAGAGACAACTGTGGTGTCGCGGCTCCAGCTGGTATCGCAAGGTTACCCGCAAGGTCCTCTGCAGAAATCAGAATCCGCCGCAGTCCATCGCGGGCTGAAGTCAGTGCGGTGAGCACTACTGGCGAATTCAGGTCAATTGTCGAGGTAATCGACCACTGGCCGAATGGAGCCTGATCAGTACCATCGGTTGGGATGGCCGTCGCCTGCCCAAGCAGCAGGTCGGGACCGTTAATGGTGCCAGTTCCATCCACATCGAGGTAGGCACGCACAACGGTATTCGCTTCCGCTGTTCCCCAGAATGTCGGCGTGGTGTCGTTCGTGATGCGGTCCGTAATTGTCGCCGGAATTCCGGCCACCGAAGAATCGCTGGTCGGATGCAGGCCATCAATGATGGAAACAAGGTCACCGAATCCGGCGGTGGGGGCCTCAGCATCGACGACCAATTCAAATGCTGCACTGCGAATGCCCCGAGCCTGCACATTTACGGGGCCGGGAGCTGCGGCCGGATCGATCATCTCCACCCGAGCCGTCAGGAAGTGGCTGCCATTTGTCAGCGATACGGGGCCAAAGAGGTTGTTCGTGGTGGTGTTACCAAAGTTGAACTGGTAGACACCCGGGGCGATCATCGTCGCGTATCCCCAGAGCCCGTTGGGGCCCGGTCCGCCTGGAGTCGTCGTTGTACCCTCTTCGTAAATCGCTACGCGATAACCGGCGGTGAGACCGGGGATGGCGCCAGCCACGTACATCGCTGGATCAGCCGCAGGGGCTGCGGCTACCGAGGGACCCGCGACCGCGGTAAAGGTGTTGTTCCATGGAATACGCGTGAGCTGATCCGGTGCCGGTCCACCGCCGGGGTTACCCGGAAGGTCCTGCTGCAGCAGGTTATCGTCGAGGCGGAACAGGATCAGTGGCGTGTTGTCTCGCGTGACATTATCGAAGCGGGAGCGGCCGGTATCCGATGATTCGATGCGGACAGCGTCACCCGCGGCACCGGCAGTTCGCAGTCCCACAGTGGCCACACGCAGAATGTTCGGCGCCGCCTGGCTGGTGATCCGCAGCGACAACCCGGCATTGGCACCTGTCAGGAAGTGCAGAGTTTTGCCGACATAGAAGCCTGGTGTCAGGTTGAGCAGGCCGGCCGGAATAGTGAAGGCCGTTTCAACACCGGCAGGTACGCCTGCTGCCAGCAGTGCTCCATTCACAAGGGCATCATTCAGCTCCAGTTGTGCAGGAACCGGAGCGGGTGTGTTGATTACGGTCAGATGATAGCCATTGGTGTTGAATCGAGTGGCGGTGGGATTGAAGACCTGCAGATAGTAGGTCTGGCCCGCCACTGCAGGAATTCGCACACGTTCATTCGGATTGTTACCGGCGATGAGCGGCGGGACAGCTGAAGGATTTGCGGCATTCGGGATGCCAAATGTCGCATTCAGCACCGGTGAACCGGAGCCGGCAATGACTGTGCCATCAGAATCCAGCACGCGGATATCGATGTCGCCACCGCCGGGAAGCAGCCCGACGTAAGTGTTGAAGTAGATCTGGAAATCGAGCGTCCCGGTGTCTTTGGCCACAACTCGGAAGTAGTCTGTGTCATTCGGAACAAACGGATGCTCATTCAGGTCCGGGAAGATCGCCAGATTGGACGCGTTGAGCACCGAGCCTGAACCCAGCCATGCGGCATTTTGCAGCGTCTCATTCTGCTCGAAGAGATCCGGTCCCTGCTGCAGCAGTTGCGGACCAATCGCGGGATTGGCGTTGGTCGCAACCAGAGGAGAGACGATTTCCACATCGGTGTAAGAAATATCCGGCAGTGGCACAATGCCCGCCGCAGGAGTATTGCGGAAGATGCGGATTCGGCCGGAATCCGGAGTGCGACTGCGGTTGTGCACCACGAAGTCGGTGCCGGGCAGCTGAGCTCCGGCTGTGGAACCTGCGATGACCAGTGCGTCGCTGGCTCCCGGCGGTCCACCATTGACGTCGATCAGCAGATTAGTCGGCAGAGACTGAGGCGCGGGTGTCGAAGGTCCGACCGGAAGGGCTGGAACCACAAGGATGGTGTCATTTCCGAGCCCGCTTTCGATTCGAACGGTTTCCACGTCACCGCTGAGCACAACCGGCTGCAGCACCGTGCCGATCGCGTTTGTTACGGTCACGGTGCGGGTCGGCGAGTCGACTGTGATGACGTCGTGGTTCGTGGTGCCCTGAACGACTACGACGTCACCAGTGCTGGCTGCGGCAGTGATCGTCAATCCGCCGACGCCACTGAAACGGACCACGGGAAGCACACCATTCGCCTGCAGCTGGCCGGAGGCCGGGCCCTGCGGGACGTAGGAAATCACGTCGTCCACCGCTGTGCCGGCGAGAGTCAGTCCGAAGCCAGCTCCGGTGACGACAATCTGCTCCACTCCGGTCCACGTTACATCGGCAGGTGGGTTGACGCCATCGTCATCGATCGTGGACAGCCCCAGATCAACGACCGTGGCTCCGGTGGACGTATATATAATAGTATCACTGCCTGAATCGGGATCGCCGGCGTCCACGATCATTGCTGCATAGGGGGGAAGGTTGCCGGGCATTGACACCTGATCATCGCCAGCCAGGGTTTGCAGGGTGAGCTGATTGATCAGAAATGCATCAACGACTGGCGAGAGCCGAGCGTTCTGAAGGCTGCGAATGCTCACCACCCCGCCGGAGGTGACCTGCACCAGATCGGATGCAGCGGTGCCTTCGATCGTTAACCAGTCTGCAGCAAAACCGCTGGCATCGTCGAAGATCAGATTGGCTGCGGCGCCCGTGACGGCGATGTTGCTGAAGGACATAGGCAGCAGTGGCCCGCCAGTGCTGGCGGCCGCCGTGATGGTGCCCGCAGAATCCACACCTCCGGAGACGAATCTGACGACGTCAGGACCAGGCCCCGCGGGCGAAACCCAGCGGAGGCTGTCCGCCCCGCCCTGCCCGTTCAGGTGCAGGCTTTCAGTTGTCGTGAGCGTAATCGGAATGGGACCGGCGCCGGTGACTACGGCTGTATCGCTGCCGGTGACCGCGACGCGGAACGTGTCTGCTCCTGCTGAGCCGCTGATGATCGCCGTGTCCGACCCGGCCGTTGGGGCACCTCCATCGACCGTGATCGCCGTCAGTGCTGCAGGAGCTGTCGGGCTGAGGCTGAATTGATCGCTGCCTCCAAGGCCCCGAAGAGTCAGTACGAGCTTGCCTGCAAACTCGACAGGCTCGAAGCCGTCAATGGCCACCCTGCCGGTGTTCAGGCCCAGCGGATTCAGCGGACTCACGACGCCGCTGTTCGGGCCAGCGGCATAGCTGATCGCGTTGCTGGCATCAGTGGCGTTCACTGTCAGTGATGCGGCTGCAACGAAGTCGATCAGTGGTTCAAGGCCGGAGAATGTAACCGTCTGGATCTGCTGCGGTGGCCCGTTGACTGTGTGCACTATGCGACCATCACCCGGGTTGGGGCCGACGCTGTATTCCGCTGTGCTCACTGCGGTGCTGCCGATGAGCTGCAGCGAGTCGCGACCACTGCCACCGTCGAAGGTGATGCCACCGGGCAGGATAAGCAGACCGCCGGAGTTATCCACACGCAGCAGGTCATCACCTGCATTTCCCTGCACCTGCAGATTGTTGAAGGTCGCTGGACCAGCGATCAGGCTGAAATCCACGGGAACCCACGCAGTGCCACCGCTCGGGTTGCCACCGTTCACCACCGTCACTGCTGCAAAGTTCCCCGCACGCTGGACATCAATCCGATTATTGCCGGCTGGGGTGACCACGTTCAGTTGATCCACACTGCCACCTCCGGAGACGGTCAGGTCACCGATCTGAGCATTCAGCGAGACTACTCGCAGCTGGGTGCTGCCACCACGTCGCTGCAGCAGGGCTGAGGTGGGGCTCAGCGGGGTGTAGTCCAGAGTGTCAGGGTCGGAGCCGAGTGTGACGTCGATGGTGTCGCCGTCGTCAGCACCCGCTGTATCCCCGGCCGTCACTGTTAACAGTGAAAGTCCTGGGGAGCTGCCGAAACCCGCAACGGCAATGGCGTCCGCCGAACCGTCCGCACCGGTAATCGTGAGTGCTTCAAGGCCCGTGAAGCTGATGGGATTTGCGCCAGTGGAGAGAATGCTGGCAGCGACCAGATCGAGAGTTGTGGTGGCGTTGAGAGCCGGCAGAAATTCAGCGGAGTCGCTGAACTGTCCACTTTCGCCACCTTCAATGCGAAGTGCAGTCAGCTGGCCGTTAGAACTGAGGGGATTGAAATTCAGGCGGAATGTGTCGTTTCCGGCCAGCCCGGCGAGCACCACCTGGTCCGTGGAAACTAAGTTCCCTGAGAATACAGGGGTATATTGTATTCCCCCTGCTGTCAAGGAAAATCCGGGGTATGTCGCCGGTATCGAGGCCGGTGTCGAACGAGCGGCCACCGTAAACAGGTCGTCACCAGCTGTGCCGTTGATCAGCAGCGTGTCAGCCGCACCTGTCCTGGCGACAATCGCACCGGAGATCCCGACCCACGTCACGGGGACAAATGCAAACGCCGGGCCACCGACAGCCTGACCCAGCATCCGGCCGGCATCTGTGGAACTGCCTGGAGACCAGGTGAAGGTATCAGTGCCGGCTGTGGCGACGAAGTCGAGCTGTTCGGTGTCGGTGATCGCGTCGACAATCCGCAGATCTTCTGTGCTGTTGAAAAGAACTGGTACAAAGCCTGCTGTGACAGCGGTGACACTGCCGCTGCCGGTTCCTGTGGGTGTGACAAGAATGTTGTCAAACACGCCCGACCGGCCGTTGACCAGGAGGCTGTCGCTGCCCGTCGGATCGCCACCATTTACCGTGATGCTGCTGAGTCCTGCGGGGGTGATTGGATTGTTGAGGCTGAAGTGATCGCTGCCCCCTTCGCCATTCAGAATCAACGAAGACTTGTTCGCAAAGACGAGGATTTCCTGATTGTCGACGGCGACCGTGCCACTGTGTGACGCGACCGGGATTGCGAAACCACCCGGACCTCCACCGAGGCTTGCCGCCGGTGCCGTCAGGATGTCCCCAACAATATAGTTTGCCCCATCTGCCGTCAGTGCAACATTCACAACGGCGCCACCGGTGACGGTGATGTCAGCTCGTGCCCCACTGCCGCTTCCACCGGTGAGCAGGACGTTGAGATAAACTCCGTCTGAGAGATAAATGCCACCGTTGATGATCGGCCCGAATGTGCCAACTCCGTAGTCAGTGTAGTAGCTGACGCTGTTCGAGGCATTGCCGGCGTTCACTGTGACCGCGGCGGCGTTCGTGAAATCGAAGACCGGTTCAAGACTCATGAAGTCCACGATTCCGATGCCATTGCCCAGCGTGTGAGCTGTGCGGCCACTGCCTGGCATGGGGCCCGGGGTGTAGCTGACTGTGCGAACCGGGACCGGTGATACCTGCGCATCGTTGAAGCTCAGGGAATCCTGGCCAGCCCCGCCATCCCACGTCAGGTGTCCCGGAACAAGCCCTGCGGCAGATGGCCACTGCACGGTCACGGAGTCATCATCTGACCCGCCCAGCACGGTGACGTGCGGCGCAGTCGTGCCACCGGGGCCGGGGACTGCGGCGTTCAGGATCGTCATCGAGTCATCACCGCCAAGCATGTCAAGGGTGATGGACTGGAGGGGGCCCGGCGACCCCATTGGGGCCTGGAATCCGCGGAGACGATAAAGCAGGCGACCGGAATCAGCATCGCGAACAGTCACCATCGGATCAGCAACTGTGCCGGCGGCGGAAAAATTGACCTGGAATGTATCATTCCCGGAAACCTGCGAGGTCCCGGGATCGGTGCCATTGATGAACAGTCGATCCGTGTCGCTCAACGCCCCATCATCATCGACGACAATAATATCCGTATTGCCGATCCACGCCACGACCGCCGTCGTGCTGCCATCGACACCGCTGCGGATGCGAACTTCGCCATTGTCCGGGCCGGATGGCTGAAGGAGGATGTCGTCAGAGGTGACGCCCCCGCCGAAGACATTCAGCCCCGTGCTCACACCGATCGCCGTATGCACGATCAGCAGGTCCGAGGGATCGCCATCGGTGGATGCGGGGCTGCCTTCATTAAACAGAGTCTGCACACCCCAGCCTCGCGGTGCAATTCCGCCGGGTCCTCCGGCATTGTCCGCAAATGGTGTCAGCTCCAGAGTGTCGATATTGGCCGCAATGGGGCCCACAGGGATGTCGATGGCCTGTGGATTGGGGTTGTTGAGGTTCTGTCCGGTCAGATCGAAGCCGAAGACATTCAGACGGTTTACGCCGTCGACAAGTATTGGAGTGCTGGCATTGATCGAAATGGCCATCTCCTGCACGCCACCGTCGGCCGACCCACCTGGATCGATGTCCACGCCCAGGACTCGAAATGTGTCGGTCTGATCAACAGCAGGATTATTCTGGTCTCCGACCAGATTGATGATCCCGTTTCCGGGATACAGGCGAGTGCGTTCGATGGAACTGAGAATGGCGGTAAAAGGAGAGTTCCCGGTGGCGATGGTCACAAAAGGTGGAGCGGACTTGTCAGACCAGATGCTGAAGCTCTCCGGGCTGCTCAGGCTGAGCTGGTCACCTGCCGGGAATCCATCTGCGGCAGGCCCGCCGACGACCGGCAGATTGCCATTGACCGCGATGGAGAACTGGGAATGCAGCGTGACAAACAGATTATCCGCAATTCCGGATGGGCGACTGGCACCTTCATCACCACCGTTTAGAATCAGACCCGGCCGGATTACCGGAGCAGTGCCGTTCATAAACGAAGTGCCATTCAGACTCACCGGTACCAACTGCCCGGAGGCGATATTGCGTCCCGTAATCTGACTGGCGGCTGATGTGAAGCTTCCCATATCAGGGTCTGCAGCCACGGCGCCGTTGAAAGCCAGAGCATCGAAAGCACTGCCTGCACCTGCACCAACTGTCAGCACCCCAGGGGGTAGTCCAAGATTGAAAATGTCCAGACCCGCTGTCTGGGCTACGGGATCAATCAGGCTGTTTTCGCTGAGTCCCTGAATGACGGCTCGATTGCCGATGACTGTCGAACCGCTGCCATCGAGAACGAGGCCAGCTGTCGATGAAATGCCGTTAATCAGCAGGTCAATACCGTCGCCACCCCCTGCCCTGCCCGGCAGATTTCCAGCCAGACTGTCAGGTGGGACGATGGGACCCGGGAACGCTGTGTAGGGGGCTCCGTTGAGAAACACAAACGCGGAACTCCCCGATGCCAACTGCCCGGCAAGATTCGGAGCGAAGGCCACTGTCAGATCGTCATCAGTGCTTCGACCGGTCACGGTCACCTGATCATCGGCTGGACCCGTCGAGTCAAACCGAAGCGTTTCCATGCTGCGGACATTGAGTCCCAGCAGTCCACCGTCCTCGGGACCGAAGAGACCCGCGTTGAGAGTTGAGGTGAGAATGTCGAGATCACCCGGAGTATCGAGGAAGTCATAGTTCAGTGATCGGGAGAAACCAGCGTTTCCATCCACGATGGTCAGGCGGTCGCGGTTGGCCGAATCCGCGAGCGGGTTGCCATTGCCTTCGATTCGCACCGATGTCGTGGGGCTGACAAACCCACTGTTCCCGACGTGTGTACTGATCAGCAGACTAAAATCATCGTTGCCATCAAAACCCTGAAAGAGGTTGTTGGCGCTCAGATTGTCACCACTGATCAGCATCACATCGTTGGCCTCCCTCGCGTCAATCCGGGTGGAAATCGACGCCGTGGTATCAAGCACGCGAATATTGTCAGCTCCACGGGATGCACGAACTTCGAGGACTTCCAGGCGATCGCCGGGATCACCGAGTGAATTCGTGCCGTGCTGGTAATCGATGCTGGCTGGAGCGAAGCCGGAGAGTCGAGTAGTGGCGGCGATATCGAGGAATCCGTCGAGCAGAAATCCGGCAGGCCCGATCGATCCAATGCTGGCGACGCCTGCAAGCGCTGCGTCGCCTGAAGCGTCGATATTCAGAGTGTCCTGAGAATCAGGTCCCACATTGGGAGCATGGTCATGAGCGACGAGGATGGAACCGAGAATGGTGGTCAGTGTGCCGGTGAAGGTCGACGCATCAAATGCGGCCCGGGTGTTGCCGATGGTCACGACATCATCTGCACCGTCATTGGTGTAGACGGCGTATCGGGTTTCTGCAGCCGTGGAGAGGACGTCGATGGTGTCGGATGCCTGGGTACCTCCGTAGGCCATGGTCTCGGTTTCAGACCAGGAGATCAGCGCTGGGGCGGCCCCGGACAGGTTGAAGGAATTCAGTGTGACCACCGGGGCCGCTGCTCGTGCCGCATTCGTCAGAAGCACCTCATCGTTGTCAGCTGCAGTTTCACCACCGACAAACGTGATCGGTCCATTGATCAGTGCAAGGCTGGACGATCCAGCCGGGGCAATCGCGAGGAAGTTGTTCAGACGGTCACTGCCTCCCTGCCCGAAGAGTGTCGTGACGACGCCGGCAGAATTGGCAATGGCGGCAAAGCGATCAGCCGCATTGTCTTCGGCGACCAGTCCGAAGACTCCTGTCGCGCCGTGTCCATAGATTTCAAGGTTCGTGAGCCCGGCGGCTGGAATGGTGTAATTGAGCGCGGCGATGTCAACGCCCCCATTCAGATGCAAACGCACAGCGTTCTTGTTCGCAAACCGAAAAGTTTCAAATGTGCCCGAGACATCGACAACCCGCAGCGATACGCCTCCAGGCAGCAGACCACCGTTTTCGATGCGAATGTTGTCGGCTGTGCTGTTGTTCCAGACCACATCAAACAGCGGGACCGCAACGTCCGTGTCCACGGGCTCCAGACCGCTGAAATTCACGATCATCTCGTCCCCGTTGGCCGCCAGGCCGGCTCCCGGTCCCATGTTGCCGTCGGGGTCCAGAATCCATGAACCGGCGTCCTCCGTTACTCCGACCGCGTATGTTTCGCGGGCAAGCATTCCGAAACCACCTGCGGGTGTGCCAGTGACAGCAAGTGCGTCTCCGCCCGGTTCGCCGCTGTTGAATGGCGCACCACCACTGAATGTGATGCTTTTTCGAACCAAGCCGTTGGCATGGTTTACCGTGAGCAGGTCAGAGTCCGTGCCACCAACAATCTGAAATGAGGACACACCTGTGAAGGGTTGGGTGGAAAAGATGACTGGCCCGGTCCCCCCCAGCGTATCAAAGTCGACCAGCACCTCGAGGAAAGCGCCGGAGATATCCCGCTGAATGATGATTTGATTCGGTTGGTTGTCCTGACTGCCGAGAGCAATCAGGGAAGGGGAACCGAGATTCAGGACATCACTGAGCAGGCCCCCGGAACCTGGCTGCACAAATTCCATGGATGTGAAGGAGATGGGGGACAATGGAGGAGCACTGAGTGTGCCGTCGCCAGGTCCGGTGATCGTCTTGGTTCCAGTTGCATGCCATGTCAGTGTGTCAGTTCCGAGCGAACCGTTAATCAGTATCGGGGTGGGGTTCAGTGCCGACATCGGAATCGCAGTTGTCCCGGCAACGACTGCACTCACCTCGACCTCAGGCCCGGAATAACTCACTGTGAATTGATCAGCAGCGAGTGAGCCGTTGACGATGATCTGTGAGGTATTCAGGAAACCGACGCCGCCGGCCGGCTCGAAGTTCTGCAGCGAAACGAATGTGCTGCCCCACGAAATTGTGCCGCCATAGTCAAGGACGGGTGCACCCCCGGAATAATTCGTCTGGTCAATTCCCGGGGGAGCAGTGACGTTTGGTGTCCAGGTTGCAGCAAGACCAGCGACCGTGTCGATCAGGACTTCATCGGTGTCGAGCATGCCATCCACCTGAACCTGAACACCAAGATCGCCGTTGATACGGATCAGGTCGTTTGAGGCACCGGCAAAGACAAGGATCGTCTGTGTCAGTGGAATATCGTAGGACCACGTACTGCCGCCGACTGACGGCACGGTGATTGGAGTTGTCCGGGCGGCATCCGCGTAGGCTGTCACACGCACGTTGGCTACCGGTCCGGAGCGAGTAATCTCGATCAGATCGTGCGCGCCGGTACCGGAAACAAACGTATAGTTGGGATTCGGGCCGACAGTGGGGTCAGTGGCCAATTGGTCCCAGGGGGTCAGGTCACCGGTACGAGCTTCAAGGTCGTTGTAGTTGACAAGCACACCCGGAGCAGGTGAATTATCATCGCCACGAATGACAGGGTAGCGGGAGAAGGCAATGGAGGATGTGGTGGAGTTCGTATTCAGGTACGATGTGACTTCAGAGAGATGCAGCAGGTCGGTGGCGGCGTTACCGGATGAATTTGTCAGTGAGTGCTGCAGGCCGAAGTTGTGCCCGGCTTCGTGGGCAATGTTGTTCATCGTGTTAAAGTTGTAGCCGAAGCTGGAATCCGTGAAGACAACGGCAACGTCATCATGTACGTTCGATGCGGAATTCAGGTCGGAAATGTCAAGGCCGTTTACGGGGGACGTACCACCACCGGACGGGCCATAGATGTTCTCGTTGGGGCCACCCGGGTCCGCCACAAAACGGCCAACGAATATGTAGGCGTCCTTTGATCCCGGTGGACCGTTTTGAAGCGTGCTGATAACATTGCCCATACTTGCAGCGGCCGATACAATGCGGCCATCAGGTGTGAGCTGCGGTACGGTTGTCAGATCGATGACGTGGATGTCGAGAGGGCGATATGCGCGGACCACCGTGGCCATCATCGCCGCACGGTCCGCAAAACTGAACGTCTGACGCACGATGTTAAGACTTGTGCCAGGATTATAACCGGCGTCGCTGACCAGCTCGGGACCGAGAATATCCTTTGTGTTGTCCACATCGTCATACACGTCACGAAGACCACCCAGTGTTGTGCTCAATGTGCCGCCGGGAAAATTATCGCCCCAATCGACAAACAGGCATGCAGCCAGCAGGGCGCGTTCCTCCAGGGATTCAGCCGGAACAGATTGGGCTGCCCGGTGACTTTTCTTCCGCAGGGGCTTTCTGAAAAACTGCGGTTGAGCGGAGAGTCGCCTGAGTGATCGCAACAAGTTCCTGATTGTCATCGTGAAGAGCTCCTGTGGGGGCCGAAACAATCCCGCACATGCGCGGGACCTGGAATGCGAAAGCAGATGCTGCGAGCTTGCACGCACGGCAGCAAAGTCATCCTTCTACGACCCATTTCCCGCAGTCACAACAGCTTTCGCAATCGTCCTCGCCCGAACTCGGGCTTGTCCCCTGACGGCTTTCATGGTGACCTTCGGGATTGCCGTTAAGCTCGCCGCCGGTGCGCAGGGCACAGCATCCGTCGTTATGCCCAGTGTACGATCCACGACGAAAATCCGGATTTTTCGTTCAGCCCGAATGCGCCGGCCGTTGCCCGGGAACCTCGGCGAAATGCACCGGTTTTTTGCCGTTTCAGGCCCCGCCGCGAGCTATGTTGAAGGCTGTTGCGCAATCTGGTCGTGGGGTGCAGGCAAGGGTGTGTTTGAACGAGGCGAGGACGATGAAACTTCTGATTACCGGCGGCGCGGGATTCATTGGCAGCCATCTGGCCGAACACAGCCTCCGGAAAGGCTGGCAGGTCGCCATAGTGGATGACCTCAGCAGCGGTCGACGCGAAAATGTGCCGGGTGACGCGACTCTCCATCAGGTCGATATTCGTGATGAAGTCGCACTTCAGCAGGTCTTCGCTGCGTTTCAGCCGGATGTCGTCAGTCATCAGGCCGCTCAGGCCAGCGTCTCTGTCAGCGTGCGCGAACCCCAGCGCGATGCCGCCGTGAACATCCTCGGATCAATCAATGTTCTCCAATGCTGCGTTCGAAGTGGCGTACGGCATCTGGTCTTCGCCAGCACCGGCGGAGCGATCTACGGTGAAGTACCGGAAGGAATGCGAGCCGGAACCGATACCCCTCCGGTCCCGCTCAGCCCATATGCCTGCAGTAAATTTGCTGTCGAGAAATACATCGAATGCTTCCGTCACGAACACAAACTCAATTCAACCATTCTCCGCTACGCCAACGTCTATGGTCCCCGTCAGGATCCTCACGGCGAAGCCGGTGTCGTGGCCATTTTCTGCAATCGCATGCTTGCAGATGAACCGGTCAAAGTCTTTGCTCGCAGGCAGCAGGGTGACCCCGGCTGCATTCGTGATTACGTCTACATTCGCGATGTTGTCAACGCGAATCTTGCTGCGATGGAAGGTCGCATCAGTGATCGTGTGCTGAATGTCGGTACCGGCTGCGAAACCAACACCCTGCAGCTCGCCGAACAACTCAAAACACTGCTCAACAGTCGCAGCGAAATCCAGTTCGGGGCTATTCGCGCTGGTGACGTCCAACGCTCACTGCTCAACGCCGATCGCCTCGCCGAACTTCTGGGACCGCCAGTCCCTGTCACAGAAGGACTGTCCGAAACCGCTGCGTGGTTCCGAAGCCGCAATTGAATCGCGAACCCGCGGTGGTGAACACTTATCCGGACTGTCAGTCCGTCGGGCACCGTACCAACGGACTGAAAAATCCGCCATACCAGCGGTTGCACTGGCTGCAAAGCAAGGACAGTCACGCGGGCGTATGCCGATTCTTCTTCTGCGACGGAGCGATCCTGGTCAGCCGTGGCTCGGCTGTTCGCCTGAAGTACGGTCCACGACGCGCCTGCTCTTCATCTCAAATCTCGGGAGCTCACCAGGAAGGACTCCTCGGACATCCACTGCGAAGCCCAGTCGAGTCCTGAGTTCATTGCGGATACGTTCAAGCAGCTCGCACTCAGATGCCGCGGCCGGCACTGTCGGTTCGATTACCACGCACAGCTCCCGCATCTCCC
Organism: Planctomycetaceae bacterium; assembly: GCA_040382995.1. Taxonomy (GTDB): domain Bacteria; phylum Planctomycetota; class Planctomycetia; order Planctomycetales; family Planctomycetaceae; genus SXXK01. The sequence continues at coordinate 20,772 of JBEIEK010000005.1, read as the reverse complement.
GGACGGTGGTCAATTCAAGCTGAAACTCAGCCACTTCCGGAATACCACGCACCACAGCCTCGATGCTCGATGGATAGACGTTGTTTCCCCGAACAATGACCATTTCGTCAACCCGGCCAAGTATCCCGCCCTCAAGCCACTTCAACTGTCGACCTGTCGGGTCCGGTTGCTGACTGATACAGACCAGATCACCCGTACGGTAACGCAGCAGCGGGCTCCCGATCCGTCCGAGTGTCGTGATCACCAGTTCGCCAGGTTCCCCTGGCGACACTGCATCCTCGCTCCCGGGCCGCAGGATTTCTGCGATGCACTCGGTCTCGAGCAGGTACATGCCTCCTGGACGATCTTCGCTCTCCGCCGCCAGTGATCCAGCCTCCGTCATGCCCCAGTGATCAATCACGCGAGCGTCCCAAAGCTCAGAGATTCGCTGTCGTGTGCTGGGGATCGTGCCCCCAGGTTCGCCAGCAACGATCAGCATTCGCACTGAAGACTCTGTCAGGTCAATACCCTCAGCGGCTGCCGCCTCCGCCATTCTGAGTGCATAGGTGGGAGTGCAGCAGACAATCGTGGCCTCGTTCTCCAGCAAGGCTCGCAGTCGCACCGACGTCGACATTCCCCCGCCTGAAATGCAGAAATTTCCGAACCGCAGCCCACCCTCAAATGCCGCCCAAAAACCCAAAAATGGCCCGAAAGAAAACGGAAAAAACAACCTGTCCCACGAATTCATTCCAGCCAGAGTATAGATCTGCTGCCAGCAGGAGAGCAGCCAGTCCCAGCTCTCCTGCGTATCCATCCACCGCAGTGGACGACCGGTTGTTCCAGATGTCTGGTGGATTCTGCGGTAACGAGTTGATGGATAAGTCAGGTTCGAGCCGTAAGGGGGCTGTGCATCCTGGTCTGCTACCAGATCCTGCTTGGTACAGAATGGCAGACGCTGCAGGTCACTGAGACTCTGCACAGTCTTTGCCGACACTCCAGCTCTCTGAAGACGCGTTGTCCAGAAACGATTGCGGGGAATGATGGTCTGCAGCAGCATTTGCAGACGCAGCAGCTGCTGCCGCTCAATCCCGTCACGATCCAGCCACAGGGATGCAAACTCAACAGATTCAGAAGACACGCTGGAAAACACCTGTTATGGGGGCTGATGAAAGTCTGCCGGCGTCGGCGAACGGCTCGGCAAAACGCCGCCCCGGATCCTAATCGACGCCACCCCAGACTGGCAAACCCGCCACTGATCGAGCCCGGAAGATACCGGCATACAAGCCCGGCTTTGCCGGCCAACCGCGAATATCTGCATCCGGTGGCACTCCTCGGACCGCCTGTGCCACGTGTGTTCGGCAAAAGTGGACCTGCTTGTGCACTTTTGGAAACATGGACGCTGCCGAATGTCAACCATTAACGATGGTGACGCTGCGTGTTTACAACGTGATTCTCCAAATGAACATCCAGGTCCCAAAAATCTCCATCGCTGATGTCCCGCCAGAATTTTTGGGCTTTTCTTAAGTGCTTGATTTCAAACGATTTGTGTCTCAATGCTGGGGTCGGAATTCGCCGTTGGAACGCATCTGAAAAATGATTGGTCCGCCTTTCGCCATTACCCAAAACCGTCTGACAACCTGCGGACAACCAGAAAAAGTCACTTCTGCAGACGTCTCTTTCTTCTGGAAACTCCGCTTCGCTGTCTTCGAGATCAGATTGAACCACGTCGAAATGGCTCAGTTTGAATTTCGGCCCCGAAGGGCGAGGTCGCAGGAAACGCGACCAAGTGGTTGAAGGACAAGTCTCATTCATCTCTCTCACAGAATCAGAAATAGAAAAGATCCACGACCATGAAGAACTTCATCAATGACGAATCTGGCGTTATCCTGTCCGCAGAACTCGTGCTCGTCGGCACGATCCTGGTCCTCGGAATGATCGTCGGCCTGGTTGAACTCCAGTGCTCCATCATCGGCGAACTCAGCGACCTGTCCAGCGCTCTCGGCAACGTCGACCAGAGCTACAGCACCTCCGGCTTCATCAGCTACAAGGCTTCCGGTGGCGTGAAGAGCCGCACCTATGGTGCTTCTTACTATGACAACGTCGACGTTTGCGACTGCGACGCTAACCTCGAAATCGTTTGCGACGACGCCGGCGAGAAGTAATCACCTTGATTTGAGTGCAACTGCATCCCCCCGCAGTTTCTCAAATCCTGAAAGGCACCGTCCCTGGACGGTGCCTTTCTTTTTTTTGCGCGCCGATGTTGAAATTGTTAACAGTTCAAGTGCCCTTTCTCGCCTCTCTGTGTCACATCCCCCCTCAGGCTGTCGCAGGAATTTGGACTAGGCAGAACCGCCCGCATGGCTGCATGAAAGAGCAACAAGCTGAAATGGCCGCGGGCTCTGTATTCATCTTCTTTGCCCGTTCCAACCCTGTACGCCGCGATATTCTTGTCCGATAGTGCCTACGGCACACGATCATTCCTGCGGCCTCGATATTCGTTGACCGCCTCGCGATCCGGGGAAAGTACCGTCAGGATCCGACGTTCTGTAGAGTCCGTTCGGACCAGGATAACGATGGCGGCAACAACTGCCATTCCGAGAACGTTTGCCATGCGTTTGCTCCTTGAGACTGGAGAAGGACGAGTAACCCCGGTTAATGAAAGCCGGCCACACTCCCAGCCGCACGGCAACTCAATCACAAGACTACCGCATGCACCGAGACCTGCCTGCCTGACGTGACATACGCTGTGGGCGCTTACCTGTAACGTCTCAGCGAGTGTGCTACAGCCGTCAAAGGGGTACTGCTCACTGTTAATTCACCAGTGACCATGTCAGTAGGCCGCTTGCCGTGCTGCACGCTGCAGGACAGCGACCAGGTGCACCGCCAACTGGATTGTATCGTTCGAGACAGGACAAATATCTCACTCGACGCCCTCGTCAGACGCAACATCCTGCCCTCGTCGTACGCGGCGGAAATCACGGCCTTTCACCGTCCGGCAATACCAATTCATTCATCTTATTCGCGGCAATCTCTGGCGTTGTCCCTGAATCCCAGCCTGCTGGTACAGCTCGCCCTGCCGCGTAAGTTGTCTCCATCGGTCCCCACACCTCATCCACCTTCTCGCTGAAGAAATCACCGATCAACAGATCCGTGATCCGACCCTTCATCTCCGGGTAGTTTCTTACGAAGTGTCCGAAGTTAAAGCCCTCGTAGAACTCGCAGACTAATCGCCGAATCCGGTCAATGCCCCGATTCAATGCCGGGCCCCAGGCACCAAGTTTTGCTTCGGACAAATCCTCCGCTGACAACGCTTCCACGATACCGTCAGCAGCCATCTCTCCTGACTTCAGAGCGAGCATCAAACCCGATGAGTACAAGGGGTCGAGGAAGCCGAAGGCATCCCCCACGAGGACCCAACCGGGGCCAGCCACACGGTTGCACCGGTAGGAAAAATCGCGGGTCGCAAAGTAGCCGGCCATTCGTTCAGCCCCCGCCAAACGCTCAGCCACACCTACACACTTAGACACCTCTTCCTGATAGGTCTGCTCGTGTGATCCGCGATTCTTGAAGAGGTCGTCGAAGGGGGCGACAATCCCCACGCTCGCCCGATTGTCGTGGAGCGGAATGTACCAGAACCACCCCTTTCGGTCCGCAGTCTGCAAAATCACCGTTGCGCCCTCATCACGACCTGTGTCCTTGCGGCAATTCTGCCAATATGTCCAGATCGCACCCTTGTTCAAAACCGGATCCCATGTTCGCAGATTGAGTCGGTTCATCAGCATGCCGCTCTGCCCACTGGCATCGACGACAACCTTCGCTCGAACCTCTCTGAGCACCCCGTCCTCCGTCCGCACGCGAATCCCCACGGCCTGCTCATTTTCGAACAATACATCCATCACCCGTGCGCCTTCGTGAGCCTCAACGCCGTGCTCCCGCGCATTATTCAGCATCAGCAGGTCAAACTCACTGCGCACCACCTGCCAGGTCTGAGAACACTCATGTGGGTTGTTGTCCTCGAAGTAGAACGGGGCGGATGCCTTGCCGTTTGACGTCACGAACTGCACACTGCGCTTTTTCACAAACCCACTGGACTTCATCTTGTCCAGCATGTTCAGCCGCTTCAGCGTCCAATACGTCTCGGGAATGAGTGATTCTCCGACGTGGAAACGGGGGAACTTCTCGCGCTCGAACAGCGAAACCTTGTATCCGCTCTGCGCCACCAAAGTGGAAACTGTGGCACCAGCAGGCCCGCCACCAATCACAACAACATCAGCAGACTCTACAACAGCCGGTGTGATATTGACCATAAGTCGAGCCCCAGTATGGATTTGAGGATACGGTGCGGAGGCCGGAAAATGGATCTGCAAAGGAGCACCGGCCGTCGATCGATGGTAGACCTTGTAACAACAGTTGTCCAGACAACTATCGGTTCGGCGAGTCCCAAAACTCAGGTTTGCAAACGCCCGCGAAGCGAAAAACGTTCATTCCCGGGATGCTGGGAAGTGGCGACGCTTTCGCGGCAGGTTGCCAATTACGGTGTTGGGGATCTCTCGACCTCCGACACCACAGATCAGGAATTGAGATTCGCCCTGCCGGACCGCAATTGTCGGGGCATGTTTTGGAGCGTTCGTTTGCCGGGACCTGTGCAGTTTGGGTGCCCCCGGGATTGGGATCGAAACGGGACATTCCATAGCCGAGCGCAGGTCCCGGTCCGTCAGCGGTCACGCCCGAGGCGAAGTCACCGCCGAATCAACCGCGTCGCGCTCTGGGGACACCTCAGAAGCCATCCCTGGATCTGTCGTCCGCTCCTGCACACGAAGTCGCGGTTTTGTGAACTCCGGCGTCGCGGGTTGCGGAACAGTGGCGGGTGTGCTCTCGCGATGCATTTGCTGATTCGCCGCCGTCTAATCCCAAATCTCCGCGCGGAGAACAAATGTCCGATTGCCGGACAAATGGCACACCGCGGGGCAGGTGTTCACGGTGCGAACCACAGTCACGCTCGCTGCCGCCGCACACGCAATGTCTTGAAGGTGGTTCCTGCCCTCTGGAACTGCAGAGGATTGCGGTGTTTCCCTGATGCCACTCCCACGTCCGTACCCGACGGATTCGGGGACTGTCCCCGTCCGCGCTCGGAGGCCCGGGGGGCACGGTGCGGACTCTGCGATCGGGTGCATCGTTTGAATTGGCAAAGTCAGCACAGGACCCCCATTCTGCATGTGGCCACGTTTCACATGTGTGTCAGTCGTCTTCGGGGCACACTGTGGTGTCTTGAAAAATGCCCATATGAGACCGCAGAAGTTTTCGCTGGGCGGGATCGACTGCCTCAGTGCTCGCGCGGCGGATGTCACTCAGCACGAGTTTTGCCCAGGCGGGACCGAGGATCAGGGGATGTCAGAATTCATGGGCCTCTGCCTATCTGCGGTTTCCAGCAGTGCTGCCGCGACCGCCAGTTGGCCAGCCGCGAGGCCACCGTCGTTGACCGGGATCAGCCCGGGCAGGATGCACGTGTGGCCTGCAGACTGAAGAGCGGCTGCGGTACATTCTGTGAGAACACGATTTTGAAAGCAGCCACCTGTCAGCACGACCGGCAGTGTTGGAAAACGACGGGCAACGCTGAGTACTCCAGCAGTGATTGCGAAGTGCACAAGTCGGGCCACGGATTGCACCGGTCTGCCCTGCTCCGCGGCAGCCAGCACGGTACGGACCAGCGGTCGCCAGTCGACTGTCAGAGGATCCGTTTCGAGGATTGGCAGGAGGGTCTGCAGGAAGTCCTGCGTAGGTTGCTGGACTTTTTCCCCGGCCTCCGCTGTGGCAGTTGCGTGCTCCTCGAGCAGCGTCGCAGCGGCCGCCTCATAGCCCACCGTGTGGACTCCAAGGATCAGACAGGCGAGTGCGTCGAAGATTCGCCCCATGCTTGAACAGGGAGAACCGGCGTTTGCGGCAATAGCCTGCTGCACCTGTTGGATTTGCGCTGCGGACGGAGGGTGTCCGCTCAGGTAAGCGGCCGGTCGCCCGGCTATCCAGCTGGCAACTCTGCCTGGGTCCCACTCGGGCATCGCAAGCTGCAGCACAGCCACAGCGGAACGCCATGGAGAGCGGGCTGCAAGCTCGGCTGCCGGCAGCTGGAAGTTCAACAGGCTGGCCACGCGCTGGCAGCTGCTGCGGCTGGCGAGGAGGAATTCGCCTCCACGGATCACGCCGTCGGGGGAATAGCCAGCGCCATCAAAGGTGACAGCCAGAGCCGGGCCGTCGATTTTTGCTTCCAGCAACGCAGCAGCGGCGTGGGCATGGTGATGCTGAACTGCAATCGTTGGCACGTTCTGACCGCGCGCCCAAATGCTGGTGAAATAGTCAGGATGCATGTCATGCACAAAGACGGTGGGTGTGAGCTGGTAGAGTGCGAGCGTTGCGTTGAGCTGCTGCAGGAAGCGCTCGCGGGCGTCTTCGGAGTGAAGGTCACCACAGTGTGGCCCCAACATCGCGCGGCCATTCCCCGCAAATGCAAAACTGGATTTCTGGTGGCCCCCCAGTGCCACAATCACGCCAGGGGAATCAAGTGACAGCGAAAGCGGGAGCGGCGCGAATCCACGTCCGAGCCTCAGCACTGCGGTGCGACCTGCCATGATCCGGACGACACTATCGTCGATCGGACGCAGAATCGGACGCTGGTGACCGAGCAGCAGATCGACGCCATCGCCCAGTTCATCAAGTACGGTGGCGAAGTCGGTGAGAATGGGGGCGCCTTCAACATTAGCGCTGGACACAACCAGCGGTCTCTTCAGTTGCTGCAGCAGCCCGTCGTGGAGGGCCGTTGTGGGCAGAAAAATGCCGATGGAATTCAGCGGGCCGGAGATCTCCGGAGACAGGGGGATCCCTAATTGAGATCGACACAGCAGAATCGGGTTCTCGAGGGATTGCAGAAGTTCGGTTTCGGCTGCTTCCGGTGGTGTATCGAGGCTTTCCAATGCAGGGATCATGACTGCGAGCGGCTTATGGGGACGTTGTTTGAGTTGCCGCAAACGTCTTACGGCCGAGCAATCCGCAGCATCGCAGACCAATTGCCAGCCGCCGATTCCCTGCAGTGCGATCAGGCCCCCCGTGGCGATGCACTCTGCTGCACGCACCAGCAGCCGATGCTCCTCGTCTGCGGTCTCCGCCTGGTCCATCCGGAACCCCGACACCCCCGAAGCGACCGTCGCGTCCGTCTGTCTCTGTCGCAGCCACAGCCGTGGTCCGCAGCTCGGGCAGCTGATGATTTCCGCGTGTCCTCGCCTGCCTTCCAGCAGTTGATATTCTTCGTCACAGCGATTGCAGAACGACCATGCGGCCAAAGCTGAGCGGCTGCGATCCCATGGCATGGACGCCAGCACGCTGTAGCGAGGCCCGCAGTGAACGCAGCTGTTGAGCACATAGCCTCCGCGATGTGCAGAGGGATTGCGGACTTCAACCAGGCATTCATGGCAGATTGCAAGATCGCGAGGAATATCCGGGCCGGAAACGGCCCCTCTGGGAAGCTGCCCGCAGGCATCACTTAACCACCGCTGCAAGCCGGGGGGCAGCCTTGAACTCTCTGAAATCCGGAATGACGCCATTGATTCTGCTAACGTTCCGCCGTGGTCCCCTGGGCCACCATTCGGGAACGAAATCGGAGCCGACAACTGCACCGCGGTGCCTCGAAACCGCCTGATGATCCATTCGATCAGTTGCTGCTGAGCTACCGGTGCTGCCCGCAGATGCACAAGGACTCCCGCATCTGTGTTGCAGATCCAGCCACCGATTTGGTGCATACCCGCGTAGTGAGCGACAGCGGGACGCAATCCGCATCCCTGAACGCTTCCCTGCAACAGCCACCAGCCATCTGCGACGGGAGGCAACGCTCGGGGCATTAGCCACCCTGCCCTGCTGTCGTCAGCCTTTGCCGCGCTGCCAGCAGAAACTGCGACCACGCTTCAATGCCGGTGCCCTGCAGGGAACTGACCTGAAGAGCCTGCAACTCCGGTTGAACCAGCCGCGCGTCCGCGATGGCAGCGGCAGGTGAAAATGGTACGTAGGGCAGGAGGTCTGTTTTGGTGATCAGCAGTGCATGGCTTGTACGGAACATCTTGGGGTACTTTCCCGGCTTGTCGTCACCCTCAGGTACGCTCAGCAGCACCACTCGAAGATGTTCCCCCAGATCGTGCGAGGCTGGACAGACGAGATTGCCGACGTTTTCGATAAACAGGACGTCGAAGGTTGTTTCAGGAAGCTGAGCAAGCCCGCGCTGGACAAGGCTGACGTCCAGATGGCAGGCGCCGCCTGTGGTGAGCTGGTGGACAGGAAGCAACGGTCGCAAACGGTCGGCATCGCGTTCCGTCGCAATGTCTCCGACGAGCACTCCAGCGGATACTTTGCCCGACCAATATCGCGCGGTGGCCTCCAGCAGGCTGGTTTTCCCGGCGCCTGGGGAGGAAACAAGATTCACAACGAGAGTACCGGCCTTCGCACAGTCGCTGCGGAAGTTGGCGGCAAGCCTTTTTTTCTCCGCCAGCAGATCCTGTTGGATGGGGATGGTTACCATAGTCATTGGAATACCTGAGCTGTCATGGGACTACCACACCGCGATCGCTCGGCCCGGTGCTGCGTGGCCACCCTCGATGCGGATCGCTGCGAACAGGAAGATGCACTGGGGACGAATCTGGTCAAGCTGCTGCAGAAACTCCACACCGGCGACGTCCTGTTTGCCAAGCATCCAGTAAGTCATGCAGGCTTCACGGGGATCGGCACCACCCAGGTCCGGAGCGTCAGTGGCGATGCAGCGAACACCTTTCTCAGCAATGTACTTAATAGTATCAGCTGACGGTGCCGGCCAGCCTGCAGTCTTACCCGCAAGTGGCCTCACCCACAAATCCTGGTCGTCGGGTGCTGGCTTCAGGAAGCGATCCACAAAGCTGGTTTGGAACAGAACCACATCGCCGGGGCGGAGGGGGCCACTTGACTTCTCGTACTCCGCGACGTGTGCCGGTGTGATCACCGGGGAACGCGGCAGGACAGAATTGGGTTGAGGGTCGACGAGGCCGCGTACGTCAATGACGCGAGCGGTTCCACAGGTCCAGTCGAGTGGCACCTGATCAACGGTGCGACTACTGGTGCCGCGTTGTCCGTACTTCCCCTCAAACTCTGCAAGCCAGCCACGAACCTCTGGAGAATACTCAACTTCCTCGCCGGGGGCTGGGAGCGAAAAGGCCGGCGGAATCAGGTGGGTTCCGGTGGTTGCATCCATGAGGTGTGTGTGGTGCCAGAGGTCGAGATCGGGCGAGTAAAGAAAGTCAACTTTCACGTAAGATTGCCGATGGCGGCCAGTGCGGCTGCCGGGGTGGGTTAACGGCAGTTTCATGTCCAGCACAGGTGACAGATCCGCGACCCGGCGATTTCGCATGCCCTCAATGAGTCGTTGTGGAAGCCTGCCGCCGGTAATCGCGAACGCGCGAGTCTCGGAGTACATGCCGTCCTTGTGCCGTGGTGACAACATCACGTAAAACGCTCCCGTAGGGGGCAGGCTTGCGAGATTGGTTGCGCCTTCGGTCCAGATCATTCCATGCCGCAGACCGGCGTAGTGTGTGGGTTCAGCAAGGTTGGGCAGTGGCCCCATGCTGGCGCTGTCGGTGCCAAGGGTGAGCACTCCGCGAGTCGCCAGAAACTCCATGGTCTCAGGACCCGGGTCCGGGTAGCCAGGGGCCCGGCGGTCCACGACATCAGCGATGTAGCGATCGCCTTCCGGAAGTGGGCGGTAGTAACGGTCTGAGTAGCCACTGTGGAACAGCACGACGTCTCCGGGACCCAGTCGGCGATACTGCTTCTCGAAACGTTCGATGTCGCCCGGCTGCACCAGCGGACTGACTCCATTTGCCGCCTGATCCAGAAGATGTCTGCAGTCGACGATGCAGGCTTCACCCCCAAATTGCCATGGGGAGATCACGTGCGTCCACGCCAGCCCAAAGGGCCCCGATTTCTCCCGATTGAGTTCTGGGCGGAGCACCGAATGGGGAGGCACATCCATTTGTGTGCCTGTGTTTCCGTCCATCAGCAAAACATCGAGGTTGTATGGGCTTTGCGGGCCGATGGAACGTTCTGCAATTCGCTGGAACCGTGGAAATGGTGCCGTCGGCCACGTCGCCGGGTAGTCGGGTGATACGAGCAGTGAGCAGTCGATGAAACGTGGGGTATCCCGGTCCTGTGCTGTCAGCCGACCTGAGAAAAAAACGAGAGAGCAGCAAGCTGCAGGGATAATCAGTGATCGAGCGCACCTGAGAAACGGCAGGATTCCGGAGGCAGACAGCATGGCAGAGGCTCCGATCGGGCGAGGACGCTGAGGTAATGCAGTGGATGTCACTGGCGACATCATGGTTTGCAAAGCCGGGGAATGCAAGACAGTGGGCCCGTGCTCAGTCCTGTAAAATGGCTTCCTGCCTCCGTGTTCATTGGACCCCGGCGTTCGCAATTCCTACAATCCATGGGAGCGATTCGCTGCCCTACACGAAAAATGCCAGATCCACACGCGTGTCCATACCAGTAAAAACGGAGTTGTGAGTGACGACCACAGGTTCTCATTACACAGTTCTTGCCCGTCGCTTTCGGCCGCAGGCATTCGACGAAGTGGTGGGGCAGGAACACGTCGCACGGGCGCTCAGAAACGCAATCCGTGCAGGTCGTGTCGCGCACGCCTACATGTTCACCGGGGCTCGAGGTGTTGGCAAAACTTCCACCGCTCGAATTCTCGCCAAAGCACTGAACTGTCCGCATGTTGTGGATGGTGTCCCATGTAATGAGTGCGAGATCTGTCAGGGGATTTCCGCCGGAAATGACGTGGATGTTCTGGAAATCGACGGCGCCTCCAATCGCGGCATCGACGACATTCGATCGCTGCGGGCCAATGTCGGCGTGCGATCCATGCGGACACAGTTCAAGGTCTACATCATCGACGAAGTTCACATGCTGACTCGGGAAGCCTTCAATGCTCTCCTGAAAACGCTGGAAGAACCGCCACCGAATGTGAAATTTGTTTTCTGCACCACCGAACCCAACAAAGTTCCTGATACCATTCTTTCCCGCTGTCAACGGTTCGATTTTTCCAGCATCGCGGAAACATCCATCGCCGAACGCCTGCGGCAGATCGCGAAGATCGAGGGGTTCGAGGTCGCCGAGGATGCTCTGGAGCTGGTTTCCCGCAGAGCCCGAGGGTCCATGCGCGACAGCCAGTCACTCTTTGATCAGCTGCTGGCCTTCAGTGACGGGACCGTTTCTGCAGACGACGTCCATCGCATGCTGGGAACCGCGGGTGATGACCGCCTGCTGGAGCTGTTCACTGCGATTGTCGAGCACCGCCCCGGTGAGGTACTCAGTCTGCTCGATGCCTGCTTTACCGCAGGAGTGCAGCCGGGTGAGTTCATGGATCAGGTGATCGGCTATGTGCGGGACATGATGGTCGTGCTCTCGGGGGGCACCAGCGTGGCTCTCTGCGCCGTTGCGTCCCGCCACCGCAGCGACCTGATGGCTCAGGGGCAAAAGCTCGGCATGCAAACGGTCATGGCGGCGTTTCAGATTCTGTCCGACGCAAAAATGCAGATGTTCCGCAGCACTTTTGCCCGCACTGTACTCGAAATGGCCCTCGTACAACTCAGCCTCCTTGAAAACCTCAGCGCTCTCAGCGAACTGCTCTCGGGAAGACTGCCCGCACCAGCTGAGATGACTGCGTCCGGCGAAGCTGGCGGCGAAAAAAAAAACTCTGACGAATCCCCCCTGAACGCCACTCAGCCGCTGCTGCCCGCCGGCATAACAAATGCCGTCTCTTTGCAGCAGATAAGGTCAACTGACCCTGGTGCCGATTCCGAAACCGCTCATCATTTGCGGCCACAGAATGCGATAGCCGCAAACCCTGCAACCATCTCGACGCCTGCTGCTCCCACCGCCGTGACTCCGGCCACCCCCTCGGTACTCACCTCCGAACTCGTTGCCAAACTGCTTCCCGAACTGACACGTTCCTGCGGACTGACCATTGCAGCCGGACTCAAAATGGTGAAAGAGATCCAGCTGGTTGGATCGGCACGTCTTGAACTGCTCCTGGAAGACACCGCCGACTTCGCCCGTCGTGTACTGGATCTTCCGGACAACCGCACGCGGATTGAACAGGAAGTGCTGCGACTGACTGGCTGCACGGCGGCCATCGGCCTGCGTCTGGTACGCGCTGAGCGTGCTCCTGTCGAAGCAGCGGCACCAGAGTCTTCGCACTCATCGGGGGCAGAAAAAAAAGCGACGGCAGCTCAAAGTACCAGAACATCCACTCCCAATGCCCATGCTGCCACCGCCGCTGAATCTTCGGGCACTGCCCAGGGTACTGCAGCGCCTGCCCGCCGAAATGCTCCGGTGGCGGCTGAGGTCCCCGCAGCGAACTTGTTGGGGGACGTGGATCCGGCTCAGGATGCCTTTGTGCAACAGGTGGTGGCAGCGTTTGGAGCGACCGTGGTGAAGGTTACCAAGGCGCCGGCGTCGCGAGCCGGATCCGTGGTGGAACAGGAAACGACGGCCGTCTGACTTCAGCGAAGCACGGATAACACGGATAACAGGGAGCAGCAAATGTTTGAGGGACTCAAGAATCTTGCTGGCATGGCAAACATGGCGCGGCAGGCCGGTGATTTGCAGAAGAAGGTTGCGGAACTCAAGGAACGCATCGGCCGGATGGAAGTGGAAGGTTTCGGCGGAGGCGACGCAGTGCTCGTTCGCATGACCGGTGACTTCCGGGTGATCGATGTGCAGATCCACCACTGGCTGGTGGAGGCTCGTAATCAATCGCTTCTGCAGCAACTCACCCGGGAAGCCTTCAACTCCGCGATGCAGCGCGCACGTGACCTTGCGGCGGAGGAAATGGCAAAGCTTGCGGAAGAGATGGACATGCCCGGCATGAAGGATGCCTTCAGCCGGCTCGGATTCGGCTGATCTCAGCCCCAACAGGAAACACACGGATGAGCAGGCAGAAACAGGAACCGTCCGAGCACCCCTATGGACCGGCGGTGGGGCGGTTGATCGACGAATTCGCGAAGCTTCCGGGCATCGGGCGAAAATCCGCTGAGCGATTGGCAAATTACGTGCTCTCGTGTCCCGCAGGAGACGCACAGGGACTTGCCGACGCCATTCGTGATGTGCGAACGTCCGTACGCCGGTGTTCGGTGTGTTTCAATCTGACCGAAGAACCTGTTTGTCGGATCTGCAGGGATCCGCGAAGGGATCAGCAGAGTGTCTGTGTGGTGGAGCAGCCGAAGGACGTGGTGGCCCTGGAGGCGTCAGGGGCGTGGGGCGGGCTGTACCATGTTCTTGGTGGCCGCATTGCTCCGCTGGAGGGCATCGGCCCGGAGGATCTCACGATTCATCAGCTTGTGCATCGCATTCGCAAGCTGGGAATTCGCGAGGTCGTCATGGCCACCAATCCCACGCTGGAGGGTGATGGCACCGCGCTGTTTATCACCAATCTGCTGCAGAATGATCCCGTCAGAATCACGCGCCTGGCGCGGGGTATCGCATCCGGAAGTGTGCTCGAGTTTGCCAACCGCGAAATGCTGGCGGACGCACTTCGTGGCCGCCAGAATTTCTGAAATGCGAAACCATCTGCAGGCGATTTCAATCCCATGAGCTCTTTTCAATCAAACCCCTCGGGTTCACGGCACGGCCAGGATACTCCCTCCGGAATTTTTCGCCTGCCCTCCACCCTCCGCGCAGCGGCTGCAGCAAGGCTCTTCGACCCTGTCGGTCGGGAACTTGAGGCGGAGTCAATCACGGTGCGGATTCGCTGGTTCGGACTTTGTGTCGGGGCACTCTACGTGAACTTCGGCTCGCAGAGCGGCAGTCCGCGGGAACTCAATGCAATGCTGGCCCTCGGAGCTGCCTATGCGCTCGTGGACACTCTGGCCAGCTGGCGCGGCAAACTGCTGCTCACGAACTACCGCATCGGCATATCGGTGATGGAGGCATTATTCATCGGGCTGCTGTGTCATTTCGATGAAGGACTCAGCAGCCCTTTCCGCTTTTACTATTTTTTGTCGCTGCTGGTGTGCGCGATTCGGCATTCACCGTCGCTGACCTTCTCCACGTTTTGTCTGCATTCGATGAGTTACATTCTGCTGGGGCTGCTGGGAGAGCGGGTGCAGGGGGCGTCTTTGGTGAGCCCTGAGCAGCGGCATCATCAGGTGGTCACCGTACTCCTGACGCTCGTGTTTCTTGGCTGGGCCGCGTGGGCCATCATCTCCCTGACCGGCCTGCTGAAAAAATCCGGTCAGCGTCTGGCTCTGCTCAATGAAGAACTCAAATCCAACCAGCAACACCTCGAACGACGCATCGCCGCTCGCACACGCGATCTGCAGGAGTCGCAGGCGATGCTCGTGCAGCAGGAGAAACAGGCGGCCTTCGGTCTGCTCGCAGCCGGCATTGCTCATGAAGTCGGCAATCCGCTGGCGTCCATCAGTTCCATCGTGCAGATGCTGGGGAGAAAGAATACGGACGAATACGTCAAGGAGCGTCTGGACCTTGTTGACGGTCAGCTTCAGCGAATCCAGCGCACCCTGCGGGAGCTGACAACATTCAGTCGCCCCGCGAATCAGCAGTTGTCGTCGGTCGATGTACATGCTGCGATCAACGACGCACTGAATATTGCGAAGTACTACAAACGATGGAAAGGCAAATCCGCGACAACTTGTTTTGCACCCGGACTGCCAAACATCCGCACGGTGTACGATCAACTGGTGCAGGTGATGCTGAACCTGATTCTGAATGCGCTCGACGCCATGTCCGAGGGCGCGTCGATGGAGATTTCGACGGAACTCATTGCGGCGGAGGGAAGCCTTCCCGAGCGGATCGGCATTCGCGTGCGAGACGAGGGCCATGGCATTTCGGCACAAGCGCAAAAGCAGATTTTTCAGGCGTACTTCACGACCAAGGACCATGGCACCGGGCTGGGATTGTTCGTTTGTCGCTACATCACCCGGCAATCCCTTGGGGGGGATATTGAGCTGGTGCAGTCGGATGCACGGGGGACGGAGTTTCTGGTGACAATCCCGGCTCGCCGCAGCTGAAATCCTCCCCCTTTTACACGGTCGATTCGCTTCCTGCGGGTGGCTGGAGTCCGCTGGCTGATCTGCTACAATCCGAGACACCTGTTGAGCATACCAAACAGCTTGCCGGGAAACGTCTTGCGTCGTTTCACAAGTGTTCTGAAAACGGCGTGTCCGGGCAGGTTGGGTCACAAGGAGCAGTGCATTGTCAACCGACAGCAGTCAGAACGATTCCGGCGCTCTTTCCGATCCTCGCGTCCTGCGCACGGACATTCAGGCGGAAATGCGGACAAGTTACCTGACGTACGCGATGAGCGTGATCATCAGCCGTGCGCTGCCCGACGTCCGCGATGGGCTCAAGCCCTCCCAGCGACGAATTCTCGTTGCCATGAATGACCTCAGCCTCAGCCCGGGTTCCGGAAGAAAAAAATGTGCGAAGATCGCGGGCGACACCAGCGGTAACTATCACCCGCATGGCGAACAGGCAATCTATCCGGCCCTTGTTCGTATGGCTCAGGACTGGGTCATGCGCGAGGTCCTGATTGACAAGCAGGGAAATTTCGGATCGCTTGCCGGGCTTCCTCCCGCAGCCATGCGTTACACCGAAGCACGTCTCTCGCAGGCTTCCGCAGAAATGATGCGGGACATCGACCGAGAGACTGTGGACTTCGTGCCGACCTACGACAATGATCGACTCGAACCAGTGGTGCTCCCGGCACGGTTTCCGAACCTGCTGGTTAACGGCTCCAGCGGTATTGCCGTGGGGATGGCCACCAGTATCCCACCTCACAACATGGCTGAGGTTTGCGAGGCTGTGATTCGGGTGATCGACTACCCGGATGCGGGATTCGAAGAGCTCCTCGAAGTGTTGCCTGGGCCTGATTTTCCAACAGGTGGCGTGATTTGCGGCACACTCGGAATTCGCCAGGCCTACCTCACTGGCCGCTCCACTCTGACGCTGCGATCGCGGACACACTTCGAAACTGAAAAGAACGCCGATGTGATCGTGGTGACCGAAATCCCCTACATGGAGACTCGAGACCGCATCCGCGAAAAACTTGAAGTGCTCGTGGCCGAAGAACGTATTAAAGGCATCGCCCGCATTGTCGACCTCACAGACCGCAATGTGCCGCCATGGCAGGTTCGCCTGCACATCGTGCTCAAACGTGACGCTGATCGCGATGTCGTGCTCAATCAGCTCTTCGAGTATTCGCCGCTGCAATCCACTGTCAGCGTGATCCTGCTGGCACTTGACGGCAACCGCCCTCGGCTGATGACCCTGCGAATGCTGCTGGATGCCTTCATCCGGCACCGCGTGGATGTCATCCGTCGCCGCACGGAATACCTCCTCAGAGAGGCTCGCAAACGCAGACATACCGTCGAAGGTCTGCTGCTGGCGCAGACAGACATCGATCGAATCATACAGACCATTCGGCAGGCCTCCAGTCGTGCTGCTGCAAAAGAGGCTCTGCAGCAGATTGGCGTTCCTGCACCGCTCGTGGCCCGTGCGCTGGGCGAAATCGGCTACGCAGCCTTCACCTCGGAAAACGGTGAGGCCCCGGAATACTTCCTGTCGCCCAATCAGGCCGAAGCGATCGTCTCCATGCAGCTCGGATCCCTTGCCGGACTCGAACGCGAAAAACTGGCAACCGAGTACCAGACCCTCCTGCAGAACATCGCCGAATATCTGCGGCTGCTCTCCGACGAAGCCCACCTGCGGGCACTTGTACGCAGTGACATGGAAGAACTCCGTGCACGTTTCCCAGACAAACGCCGTACCACAATCTCCGAAGAGGAACTTGGCGATTACGACAAGGAAGCCCTGATTGCCGAACAGCCCATGGTGGTTACGCTGTCGCAACGTGGATACATCAAACGCACACCGCTTGAGGTCTATGAAGCCCAGCACCGTGGTGGCAAGGGCATCAAGGGGGCGGCGGCCGATGAGGAAGACCCCATTGCTCATTTGTTCGTCTCCAGCACCCACGACTACCTGCTCTTCTTCACCAATCGCGGCCGCGTGCATTGGCTCAAGGTCTACGACCTGCCGCTCCAGCCACGTACCGGAAAAGGCCGTGCACTCGCCAATCTAATCACCCTCGAAGAGGGCGAGGGCATCGCCAACTGTTTCAATGTGCGACATTTTCCTGATGATCAATACCTTGTGATCGCCACTCGCCAGGGGATCATCAAAAAGACTTCGCTCTCAGCTTACGGCCGCCCGATGAAGGGGGGGATTATCGCCATCCGGCTCGATGACGGTGATGCGCTCGTTGACGTGCGCATCGTTTCCAGCGACCAGGATCTTGTGTTATCCACATCTGGCGGTATGGCGATCCGCTTCAACCACGAAGATGCTCGTCCCATGGGGCGCGCAACTCGTGGCGTCAAAGGCATCACCCTTACCCGAGGTGAAACTGTCGTTGGGATGGTGGTGGCTGATCCTGAGCGAACGCTGTTGAGCATTTGTGAATTTGGCTACGGAAAACGCACACCTTTCGGCCCCGCTGAGGCAACCCCCGACGAAGCCCCACCGGCCGATGATGGATCTATGGTAGTGGCCGAGGAGGTGGTTGCCGAGGAGTCTCTGGAAGAGGTCGGCGAGGATGCAGCTCCGGGCAGCAATATGAAATACCGGCGGCAGCGCCGCGGTGGCAAGGGACTCCGAGACATCAAGACGACGGCTCGCAACGGTCGCGTTGTAGACGTCCTCTCCGTTTGCGATGACGATCAGGTCCTGATGGTGACGTCCCGCGGCAAAATCCAGCGCATCCGGGCTGCAGATATCAACACCATTGGCCGCAATACACAGGGTGTACGGATTATTCGGCTGGATGAAGGCGATTCTCTGGTGTCATGTGCCGTGATTCCGGGGGATTCGATTGAAGAAGCCGCTGCACGTGCTGCCCAGGCTGTCGTTCCCGCCCCCTCTGCACTTCCGGCACCCGGGGCACCTCCCTCAGACGCAGCTGGTGATGTCGGCTGATCGGTGTTTCGATTGGATTGGTACGAATCAGCATTGACCGTAGCCCCGGTTTGCGTAGAAGTAATCTGCCGTCTCGAAATACCGACCGAGAACCGATGGATCGTCCGGTTTGTCGTTGTCTCACGCTGAACAATTGCTCTCAGCCGGGTTCTGAATTTATGAACGTTCCCACACATCTTAGTCAGTGGTCTCAGCGCTCGTCCGATCAGGCGATCGGATATCTGATGCAGCAGGCCGTAGAGAACCCTGGCTGCATTTCACTGGCTGCCGGGCTGGTGGACGAGCGGTCGCTGCCAGCAAGTCTCGTCCGCGACGCCGTCGACGAACTGTTGGCGGATGACGACGCCGGACGGCGACTGCTCCAGTACGGAACGACTCAGGGCCCTGAGCCGCTGCGGCGGGTGTACCGAAACTACCTTGCGGAACTTGAAGGACGTACTGACTCGCTCGCCGATCTGCCTCTCTCCCGACTTATGCTCACCACGGGCTCCCAGCAATTGCTGTCGCTGGTGGTCCAGGCATTATTTGACCCGGGTGATATTTGTCTGGCTGCTGCGCCGACGTATTTTGTGTTTTTGGGAGTGCTTCAGGCGGCCGGGGCTGAGGTGATCCCGATCGAGGCGGACAGTGATGGCATGCGTCCTCAGGCCCTGCAGGCAACACTGGAGCGTCTGGCTGCTGAAGGCCGGCTGGGTCGAGTCCGGCTGATTTATGTCGTGAGTGATTTTGAGAATCCAAGCGGCGTCAGTGTATCCGCGGAACGTCGTTCTGAGCTGTTGAAACTGGCAGAGTCATGGTCTCGGGAGTCCAGGATTTACCTCCTTGAAGATGCGGCGTATCGAGAGCTGCGGTTTGAGGGGGCTGCACCGCCGAGCATCTGGTCGCTTGACCACGGCGGCAAAACCGTGATTCTGGCACAGACGTTTTCCAAAAGTTTCTCGCCCGGAATTCGTGTGGGGCTCGGAGTCCTTCCCGAAATGCTCATCAAACCTGTCTCAGATTTGAAAGGCAACGAAGACTTCGGCTCAGCACACCTCAACCAACACATTGTTGCACGGGTGCTCAGGAACGGCAGCTATCGGCATCATGTGGAATCAGTGGTCGCCAGTTATCGCAGTAAGCGTGACGCGATGCTCAGGGCCATCGACCGGGAGTTTGCGGGACTCCATGGAGTGACCTGGGTGCGCCCGGCGGGGGGCATGTATGTCTGGATGCGGCTCCCGCCGATGATTCAGACTGGCTTTGACAGCCCCCTGTTTCAGCAGGCAACAAAAGTGGATCGTGTGATGTACGTGCCAGGCGAACTTTGCTACCCCGTGTCGTGGCGCGATCGCCCGCGGTGCGAGATGCGGTTGAGTTTTGGTGTCCAGTCGGAGGCGGGTATCGAAGAAGGTATTCGGCGCCTCGCAAGTGCCGTGCGTGCGGTCATCCGGCAGATCTCCGGGATCACTGCGGAGTGATGAGATGGATCGCGATGACTGGCAGCCGAGTTGCTCACGGGACATCCTGCGAATCCGCGCGGGGCTGCTGCGGGCCATCCGCGAGTTCTTCGCCGTTCGTGGATATCTTGAAGTGGAAACCCCCTGTCTTTCTCAGGACGTCGTTCTTGACGCGTGGATTGAACCCTTTCGAGTGCCGGGAGTAGGACCAGAGCCGGAACGATTCCTGCAGACTTCTCCAGAGGCATTCATGAAGCGACTGCTGGCGGCCGGCAGCGGGTCCATCTACCAGGTTGCACGGGTATTTCGACGTGGTGAGTCCGGAGAGCGACATAATCCCGAGTTTACGATGGTCGAGTGGTATGGAGTGGGGGATAGCTGGGAAGACCAACTGGAGTTCACGGAGGGGCTGCTGCGGTACTGCCTGGAGGCCGTGAAGAGTCTGAGTGGAAGTTGTGTGCCGTCGTGGCCGGATATCAAGTTCCCCAAGCTGACCTATGCTGAGGCTTTCGCAAGAGCGTTTGGCCTGGATGTGCATGCCGCAAGCGTTGTCGATTTGCAGCGGGCCGCCGTGAGTGCGGAAGTGGCAATTCCCGAAGGCGGCCACCAATTGCAGCGTGATGACCTTCTCAATCTGATGCTTGGGCTCGTGATTGAACCGCAACTGGGAGGGCGACTCGGCGCCGAAACGCCGGTCTTTCTCTGCGATTACCCACCCAGCCAGGCGGCACTGGCGGTAGTTGCACCCACCGCTCCGCCGGTCGCAAGACGATTCGAGCTCTATATCCGCGGACTCGAGCTCTGTAATGGCTATCAGGAACTCACGGACGCCGAGGAATTACGGCGGCGCGAACAGCAGCAGATGAGCCAGCGTTGTCAGCAGTCTGGTGCGGACACCCTGCCCGGAGCGCCACGACTTAGGAAAGCTATGGCGTCAGGTCTTCCATCCTGTTCCGGCGTGGCATTGGGCTTCGACCGTCTGGTCATGCTGGCGACTGGCGTTCAGGAAATTCAGGATGTACTCCCCTTCCCTGCGAATCGCGCCTGAACAGTCCCTGGAATATTACGGCCCCGCACATCCCCACAGCCACGTGCGTCCCTCTATCCGCCTCGATCGTCCCATTTGGCGAAGAGCCCATTGGTGTTGGGCGAGCGGTTTGGCAGCGTGTCCGTGTTTGATGAGCGTTGGAGGATCTGATGCAATCGGCAGATGTGTGGTGATCGTCAGAGTCGTTGAGATCTGAATTTTCAGACGCCCGCATTCGACTGCGTTTCTGAAACCGTTGGGGACAGT
>JBEIEK010000004.1:0-48601 GCA_040382995.1 Planctomycetaceae bacterium | reverse complement strand
GTCTGGGGGCTGGCCCCCAGCATCCCTCCAAAGATCTCCCTAAAATCTGTGTCCGTTTTTGAAGCTCTCTCAACACGCCAAACTCTGAGTCCCGTCTGACCAGTACACCCATTAATCGCCGCGCTGCCCGGGTGAACGGAACCGACCGAATTCATAGCCGCGAAGCTGGTCGTGCTTGGTATGTCGACCGGCCGTTCGTTTACGCCAGCGGACGAATGCTGATCGATGCAGCAGGCGCCGCATCAGAGCGATGACCTGACCATTGGAAAGGCCGAACTGACGTTCGATGGCATCAAAGGAAGTCCGATCTTCCCAGGCCATTCGCACGATGCGATTTTCGTCTTCCATGGACAGTTTGGGCTGGTTTGGTGGCTTTTCGCGACGCGACATGTGCAGATTCCCGCGCTGACTGTCTGCAGTGAGACCCCTTGCTGATTTGTAGGTCGGGGGCAGCGGAATTCAATCCGCCGTTCCGGACTCCTGGCTGGGTTAACGCGCCCACTGACAGGGGGGGGAATCGTCGGACGCTCACGGATTACTGTCACCGGAACAGTCGCTCTCCGGCTCGTTGCAGTCCGGAATTCTTCGCCAGATCTGCCACGAATTGCTCCCTGGCAGCGGGCGATATCATGACAGCTTTGAAGAGACCCTCGCCAAATCTCACATGCAGCCGATCCAGTGACAGAGCCGGGGAACTCAGAGGATTCCTCGTCCGACGCACCTCCAGAATGCTTTCGAACGGGATGCGCTGGCGGCAAAGTCCGAATCGGACAACCAGTTGGTGATCGTCCAGACCATAACGCATGGGAAAAATTAACCCGACGTAAATCCCGCCGACAAGTAATGCTGCAACGATGGCTGCAGGGATCTCGGATTGTTTGCCATCGACGAACAAGGACACAACAACGATCAGTGAAACAGTCGGAGGCACACAGAGCAGCAGGGCGATCCACCAATCGACTTTTGAATTGTACCAGCGAATCGATGGGTCATTCATGATGGGGCTCCCCTGTGCCTGTAGTGATTCCCGCCTGTCGCTGCCCATGCCGGAAAGAACATTCGGCCTGAAGGAATCTGTATGAGAATGATACACGATTTCCTGGAACTTCTCAGATCGTTTTACGAGTCGGCCTTTCGTGTGAAGAGCATTTTGAATTGATGCACATGCCACGTACCGAAGCTGAACCAGTGTTTTTACGGGTTGCTGAACAGGAACAGGAACGGGACGGCACGTCACCTGCGCAGTGAGCGAAGCTCGCCGACGACTGTGGCTGTCCCTGCCAGCGGGCGTCAAGGCACGCCACGATGGACGCGTTAAGTTCAGCCACCTGAGTTAACCGTACGCTGTCGTGCACGATTTACCGGTCCACTCAATCCTTTGCCGGCTCGCTCTTTTCAGGTTTCGGTGTTGCCGGGGGATCCTGCACGCTCAGTTCAAACTGAGCGAACGCCTCGCTGTCACCCGACATCGCTCGTATCAGGATGCGGACAGAATCCTGCTCAAAGTCGATGGGAACTTTCCATTGCAGTTCACCCTGCGGAGAAATTGACATCCCTTCCACGGGGGATTCAAGGCTGTATGTGACAATGTCAAAGCTCGACAACGCCTGGAACTGATGAGAGAGTTCTGAGCCCCGCACGGCTTTTAGTGGTGGAATCGATGTCACGTACAGCCACGGATCGCCCTTCTTCTTCAGGGCCACTTCCATGTCAAACGGATAAATCGAAATTCGCTGTCGATCCCAGTTGAGGGTGACGAACGATCTCAAATCGGGCAGCAACCAGAAGTACGAGTCTCGATCCGTTTCCAGGCGGTCACGGATGGACTGCTGCTGTTGAGTGGCTCCAGTCAGTCCCATGTCTTCGAAGTTACGGATCGTATAGATCGTGCGGCGATCGGCCACGTTGCAGATTTGGCATTGCACTTTCCCGCTACCGAACTGCACCGCCAGAAAGTATCGGGGATCGACGGTCGGCAGTAACCGATCCTTCTCGAACAAACCCATCGCAATTCTGCGCAGGTTCCGATCGCATTCCTGAGATTTGATTAGAATCAGGCTTCCGTCCGCGGTCGGTCCGGACCAGTTTTTCGCGTGATTGCTGGTCGACCCGACCAACTGAGTTCCAGGTTCGCCGACAATCATCCGCTCCCATGAAACCGGGCTCAGTCCGGTGACAACACCAAGTGCTGTCTGGCCGTCTGCAGACAGCTGAAACTCGTATCCGTACTGACCTCGTGCACCGATCGAGTCGCCAATCCGCTCCAGCGTTCTGCCATCGATCAGACAGGCATCTGCTTCACACGCCAGAAAGAGTGGCGAGACTGCATTGGTGCCAATTTTGAGTGCATAGGGCGGAGATGCCACGGGCAGGCTGGACAGCTTCTCTCTGCGAAATGATTCCAGTTCAATTCGTTCCAGAGTCCCCTGTGCTGGCCTTGCAACAAACAGCGCCTCTTTACCAGCGGCAAACAACACGTCTTTAAGAACCGGCTTCACTTCATGCACCACGCTGCCGCTGGCAATATCCACGATCACGAGGCTTCCGGCGTTTGGCTGATAAAAGATAAAGTAGCGTCCGCCGCCGCCGACCGAAAAGTGCGACCAGGGTTCGTTCAGACGAACGATGACAGGCCCTTCCAGACCTTCTGCCAGTGGCGTTGTTCCTGGGACGGGCTCCGAGCCCACGTTGGAAGGAGCGTGTGGCGGTTCTGGCACGGCCGTGGATTTTGCCGTCATTTCCGCACTTTTGCCGCCACCTTCAGCTTCGACTTCAGCGGGTGCCGTCATTGCCACTCGCAGTCCGACACCCGTGGAACGGAATAAGGGATCGTGGTGATCGCGCTTTGAACGCCGATATTGCGGCAACGTTGATCTCCAGCTGCCTCCCCGCACAACGCGTTCGGTTCCAGCCGCGGGCCCCTGTGGATCATTCGTTGATGACTGCTGATAAGACTGCCCATCGAACCAGTCGGCACACCACTCGGCCACGTTGCCGGTCATGTCAAACAGACCGAAGGCATTTGCCGCAAAACTTCCGACAGGTGCCGTATACACATATCCGTCTTTGAACGGAGCCAGATTTCCATCCGTGGTATGCAGCTGAACACGGCCTTCAAAGAATGCACCGTCTGCTACATTCGCCTCACCCTGACCCTGCGTTTCCTGCGGTGTGTCAGCGCGGCACGCATATTCCCATTCCGCCTCAGTGGGCAGCCGGTACTCCCGAGACTCCTTGTCGCTTAACCATTGCAGAAACGCATCCACATCCTCGCGTGTGAGGTTCGTGACGGGGTGCTGATCGCTCTGGCGAAACCCCGTATTCATCCAGTTGAATCCGGAGGCATAGATGCTTTTTCGCTGGTCATCGTAACCATTGCCACCCTGCTGATCCGTTTCTGCCGTCGTCCTGTAGCCAGTCTCGTTTGCGAATCTGCGAAACTGTCCCACGGTGACTTCGTGAGTACCGAGATAGAACGGGCGGGTGATCTGAACCGTGTGCTGGAATTCTTCATGGTCGGGCTTTGCGTTTGTCGTTCCCATCAGAAATTTTCCTGGGGCAATTCGAGTGAACCGAATACCCAGCGAATTTGTGAAGTTCTGCTGGCTCCAGGTGACTGAGGTCGGTTGCGGTGGTGCGACAACGGCATCGGCAGTGGTGACGGTCGGGGCTTCTTCCCGCACGACTCGCATTCCAAGGAACCCCGCCCGAAAATCGGGTCCAAAGCGTGCGCGGTTGGCCGAGCGAAGTTGTCGGGACCAGGCCTGCCATCCGCCACCGCGGAAGACGCGGAAAACGCCGTCCTCCGGGCCCTGGGGGTCAACCGCTGGAGAGTTCAGGTAGTAATTTTCTTGGAACCAGTCACTGCACCATTCACAGACGTTGCCCGTCATATCAAAAAGACCGAATGAGTTGGGCTGGAAACTTCCAACTGGTGCCGTGAAGACATAGCCATCATCCGTCGTCACGAAGGTAAAGCCCGCGTCTTCATCAAGCTCCACTCCGGCCACCTTGAGACTCAGGTCCGCCACATTACCGATTGTTGTGACTTCCTCTGAACCGAGCCCTTGCTGAAACGTGGTGTCGGTTCCGGCACGACACGCGTACTCCCACTCCGCTTCCGTAGGCAGCCGATACCGGACTGATTCCTCGCGACTTAGCCACTGCAGAAATGCACTGGCATCATTCCATGTGAGATTTGCAACGGGGTGCTGCTCGGTCTGTGCATAGCCCGTCGACTTCCAGTTGAAGGCTCTGTCATAACGGCCCCTGATCGGACTTTGCGAGATGTCAAAGCCGAAGCCGCCAGTTTTGTCGTGCTCGGCTTCGGTCCTGTATGCCGTGGCATTCACGAATTGCTGAAACTGGCCGATGGTGACTTCATGCAGCCCCATGTAAAACGACTTTGTAATCCCGACCCGATGCCGGTGTTCGCCCTCCCAGCGACCGGATTCGCCGGTCGGAGAGCCCATCCAGAATTCTCCGATCGGAATTCGAATCAGCTGCATCCCGATACTGTTGGTGACAACGTTCTCATAGCTTGCTGGAACTGCGGTGCGAACGGACGCGGTGGAGGAATCAGGTTCGGGTGTGGTCTTTGTCTCGTTACTGAGTCCAGCGGCAGGTTCAAGTTGCGATGTTCGGCTGTCTGGCTGCGGACGCTCGATGCTGCAGAAAACAACGACTGTGAGCAGCAATGTGACGACCGCCAATGGCACAACAATGGGTTTTGTTTTGGGGGCATTCATTGCGGCATCCTGTAGTTACGCGCACGCCTGTGATTCGGGGCCTGCCGGACGCTCTCTCCACAACCCGTCAGTCGTGCCTCGGCCCCCGTAATCACTTCAGCGTATTAAGAAATCCGCAGGAAAACCAGCGTAAGGTTCGGCGTATGGGGGATTGTTGGGCGGTGGCGGGAAGGCACGGCTATTGCAAACTCAACTGTTTGTGCCAACCGGCCACGCAGCAGGGCCGATTCCACTTTTTCACGTCTTTGATATGCTGCCAGAAGACGCCTGCGGAACGGAAGCGCACCCTGCGAGCGCGTGTGGAGTCCGCTTCGCCCGGCCCATTTCCCCTTGAAATTCACTCCGAACAGAAACATCCGAACATGAATCCAGACGGAACTCCGGCCAACCAGTTGCCGCCACGGGATGCGCACAAACGAGGCCTGCACCGGACGATGACACTCGGTGGCCAGTATGCAACGCGCAATTACACCATCCGGCACCTGCAGGATCTGAAGGGCAAGGCGGTGCTCACAGAGACCATGCCATTCACGATCAACGAGGCTGCAGCGGCCGAAGAGGCGGGGATTGATACGCTGAAGGTCCGGTTTGATCCAAAGAATCCCGCCAGCGCCATCGCCCTCCGCAAGGCTGCTCCGAATACCTTCATGACCTTTTGCATCGGATTGACAAAGGTCGCGACGGTGGACGAAGCAGTTCGCGCGGGTTTTGATGCGATGGAAGCTGGTGCTGATGGCGTGATGTGCCAGTGGGGGCCGGATTTCATTCGGGCTGTGTCCCGTGTCGGAATTCCCGTGCAGGCTCATGCTGGACTTGTGCCGCGACTTTCCACCTGGACCGGAGGCCTGAAAGCCGTTGGGAAAACCCTGGAGGAGGCAGTCTGGATCCACAGACAGATTCAGTCCTTCGAGGAGGCCGGTGCGTGGGCGGTCGAAGTTGAGGTCATCCCGGCGGAACTCCTGAAAGAGCTCTCCAGTCGCACTCGCCTCGTGACCTCATCCATCGGCGCGGGCAGTGGCGGAGACATTCAGTTTCTGTTTGCAGAAGACATTCTGGGCAATCACGCCCCGCCTTTTCCGCGGCACACAAAACAGTATCGCAACCTGTTCCGGATGGAGCAGGCATTGCAGGCCGAGCGAATCGAGGGTTTTCGCGATTTCATCAGGGATGTGCAAAGCGGAGATTTTCCGGGTCCTGAACACATTGTTAAAACCCCTGAGGGACTGATCGATCAGTTTCTGGATGCCATCGCCACCGACGGCTGACACCAGAGACCCCCGCGCAACGGCGGATCGCGGACGAGGATCCGGCGACAACCTGCACGGCCGATCCTCCTGAACTTGCGTTTTGGCGGTGGTGCCTGCCGCGCGGACACTCGCTCTGGCCATGGGCCCAGTGGCGTTGACTTTCTGGCAGGAGGCGGTGCCGGGAGGGCGAAGCTCCTGCTGAGCCACATCCCTGCCACAAGCACTGCGACGATCCCCGCGGCTCCGCAAAAACGCCGGCAATCGCTGACAGCAGGGACCAGCGTTTGGCGACTCGGCAGGAGTCCAGTGGTATTTTAACCCATATTTCACAGGATTCCAGTGAACTTCAACGCGTTGGGCGTGGCACTGGCAGCAGAATCTTCAGGCCAGCTCAAGTCCTGTGAGAGTTCCCGTTGCGTTGCCGAAGGTCGTTGTCTCCAGACCCAGTCGCTGCAGCATACTGACAAACAGATTGCACAGGGGTGGCGGGTTATCGGGATCAAAGGCCAGATGTTGTCCGTGCCGGAAACCGCCCCCCGCCAGCAGCACGGGCAGGTTGCGGACCGAATGACTGCTGGCATCTCCGAGATTGCTGCCGAGGAACACCGTTGTTCGTTCCAGCAGATTCGAGTCCTGCTCCTGCGTGCCCCGCAGCTTTGTCAGCAACTGCCCGACGGTTTTGAGCGTTTCCTGTTCGATCAGTCTCAGCTGCTCAAGTTTTTGCGGGTCCCGGCCATGGTGTGACAGGTCGTGGTGTCCCAGCGAGACGCCGGGAATGGGTGGTGCTGCAGTTCCGCCCTGCATCATGATGGTGACCAGTCGAGTGGAATCTGTCTGCAGTGCGAGCTGTGTCAGTTCAAAGAGTAACCGGGTACGGCCGATCAGGTCTGAGGGGTTTGAAATATCGACGGGGGGAGTTGCTGCTACGATTGGCAACGGGCGGGTCAGCCACTGCTCTTCAATCTGCAGTCGGCGCTCCAGATCCCGCACGCTGGTGAGGTACTCTTCCAGCTTGTCGCGGTCACTGCTGCCGAGTGTTCCCTGCAGTCGAGCGGCCTGAGCACGCACATCATCAAGAATGCTGCGTCCAAGCTGCAGCTTCTGCTGCTGCGCACGTACTTCGTCCTGCGCGCCCTTCAAGAACATTCTCGCAAACACCTTTGACGGAGAATTGTCGGCCGGGATCTGGGCTCCGGTACGAGTCCATGCCAGCCCCAGTCCTTCTCCGGAAAGCGTCAGTGTCGGAAATCTCGTTTGTTCACCGATCTGTTCTGCAGCGATTTGATCGAGAGAAATGGAGTTTCGAAATCCGGGCCGTCCTGCGCCCTCGGCCCCCGTCAGAAAACTGGCGGTTGCCTGATGCGCAAACCCCGGACTGCCTCCGGTGTGCATCAGTCCGGAGATGACTGTGAAGTTGTCACGATGCTGCTGTAAAGTCTGCAGATGCGGTGTCACTTCATAGTCGCGTCCGGTCTGTTGGGGAAAGAAATCCGGAGCATAGAAACCGAGGGGGGCACAGATGCAGACCATCCTGCGAATCGGCTGCTGCAATCGCCCTGTGGCTGCCTCGGCATGAAATGCGTCCAGCCACGGCAGTACCAGGGCCACTCCACTGGCTCGCAGCACCCGACGACGATTGAATCTCATGCGAAACTCCCGGGAGGAAAAACGGCTCTACTTGTGCTGGAAAATCTCACTCTGCACCATTTCGTGAATCAATGAGCGAAAGCCAAAATTCTGTTCTGCGAGGCGACTGACGATCCGGTCCAGCTCGCGCTGGTCGGCTTCGCCAACTTCGGCACCTGTTCCATAAGCGAGCAGTTTTTCCGCCATCGCACGGGCCAGCTGCTGGGGATTTTGCAGCAGCAGGCCGCGAAATTCATTCAGGCTCGAAAACGCACGGCCGTCCGACAGTTGGTCCGCTGATTCGACCACCGGTCCATGCAGAAACCTTTGACGGCGTCCATTCACCACCGCCGGTTCACCGGTTCCAAGACTTCGATACTGGTCACGCCAGCCACCGATCACATCGAAATTTTCGAGCGCAAACCCGGGCGGATCGATAAGGCGATGGCAACCCGCACAGGCTGGTGTGTCACGATGTCGAGCCAACTGCTGGCGAATTGTCGTGGCCCCGCGAATGTCCGGTTCAATCGCCTCCACTGCCACATTGGGACGCGGAGGTGGAGTTCCCAGAATTCGGTCCAGCACCCATGCGCCCCGCAGGATCGGAGAGGTTGTTGTTCCGTTGGCGGTGACCTTCAGGACACTGGCCATCGTCAACACGCCACCCCGATGGCTGTCAGCGGGCAGCGGGACTTTCCGGAAATCCATGCCCTGCACACCGGTAATCCCATAATGCTCCGCCAGCCGACCGTTCAGCATCGCAAAGTCGGACCTGACAAAATTTGTGACACTCAGGTTCTCACGCAGCACGGTATCAAAGAACAGTCGCGACTCCTGAACGCTTGAGACTTTCAGAATGTCGTCATATTCGGGGTACAGCATCGGGTCGGGCATCGTCGCATCAATGGCGCGCAGCCCCAGCCACTGACCGGTAAAACTGTCCGTGAATGCCCTGGCCCTCGGGTCATTCAGCAGACGTTCGGTCTGCTGCTGCAGAACGGCAGGTTCACGGAGCCGATTCTGTGCAGCCAGTTCCAGCAACGTGTCGTCAGGCATGGAGCTCCAAAGGAAGTACGACAGTCGTGAGGCCAGTGCGTAATCGTCCAGTCGTCCCGGCTGTTCCTGCAGAAAGAGGAACTGCGGAGACATCAGGACAGACTTAAGACCAGCCCGCACTGCTGTCTCGAAGGACGCCCCCGCAGACAACTCCGCACGCACCCGCGTCAGACACTGTTCCACCTCAGGTTCAGTGACCGGTCGACGAAAGGCACGTTTCATAAATCGTCGCAGAATCTGTTCGGCATCCTCGATCGGCTTTTCAGAGACCACTTCGTAGCGGGCAGGATTCCCGGGCAGGCGGTGCTGTGGCAGCGTTCCGAACAATCGGGTGTGGCTGGAGGGTGGCCAGTCCGAAAGCAGCGGGCCCTCGATGTCAACCCACTGGATCACCAGGCCCGGCCCTTTGTAGTTCTCAGCACCCACCTTTTCGACGTCCGGAGGAATTGCGCCGAGTTTATCTGCAATGATCCGAATGGTGTGCGCCGGCTCCATCGACAGCTCGAATTCAACCACCTCCGGCTCATTTGCCGCTACATCAAAGTAGCCCACCAGATCCTGCTGTGCAGCGGCATTCATCGGTCCGACCATGACATGAAACACCACTGGCTTCTCAGTCTGAAAGCCGTAACCCGAAATGCGAAATCTGTAACGGCCACGCACTCGACTTTGAAACTGCCACAAAGTCACCTGAATGTTGGCGGACACCCACGAACTGAAGATCGCCACGCCGTCTTCCAGATGACGATAGACGCTGCCTTTGGGTTTGACTGTTCGTTCGTCACGG
Organism: Planctomycetaceae bacterium; assembly: GCA_040382995.1. GTDB lineage: Bacteria > Planctomycetota > Planctomycetia > Planctomycetales > Planctomycetaceae > SXXK01. Next base: position 39,137 of record JBEIEK010000004.1, on the reverse strand, counting down.
ATGTCAAAACGCTTGTTTTGAACGTCCGGTCGTGGCCTCGAGGCGATCGCCGCGTCGATCGCCCGCTCGGCGGCATTCAGATAATTCTGCATCAGATACGGCGAAACGTGCTGTTCCTGAGACGTCGTGTCGAAACCCGGTTCCGCCGGATTCTCCGGAAGCAGATCCTTCAACTCAATGTCCACCTCCAGCAGATCTCGAATCGTATTCACATATTCGGAACGGTTCAGTCGCCGCAGCACCGTGCGGCCCTGCTGCCGATTCACAGCCGCCTGCCAGTCCGCAAGCCAGTGACTGATCTCCGCGACGACCTGCGTCCGCGGTTCTGTCTGAGGCTGCGGTTCCGCTGCCGGTGGCATTGTGCCATGCCGCAGCTGATTGCGAACCTTGAGCCACAGGCTGAAGTCAGACTGCCGCGACGGTGTCAGCGTTGGCAGCGTGAATTGTCCCTCGGGGGCGGGCCCGGAATGACACCGCTCGCAGTGTTCACGCAGAAACGGAGCTACCGCTGCGGTCTCCGGCACCCCGTCAGGCCGACTCTGCGGAATTGGTGCTGCGGCCACGAGGCCCGGCAGCAGCAGCCAGATCGCGACCAGACGGCAACGCTTGACTCCCTGCTTCATGCACATGCGGGACATGGACTCCGGAACTACAGTTTTGTTTTGGTGTCATTCGGCTGCAGAGCTGTGCGGATGGGCGACTGAAGCGAAGTCTGCCAGTTTCCTGGGCGAAACTCAAATCCCAAACCAGTGGCTGCCGGAAATTGTGACGACAGTTCCGCAGGGGCCTGTACCGGTGGATACGTTTGCCCCGGGCGACGCGAAGGGAAGATGCTGGAGTGTTCCAGGATTCGGCGTTGTCGAGCAGGTGTTAGCGAGTTGCGGGAAGTGTGGCCTGCGGATCGTAACGATTCTGCCAGCTGCGCAGCCTGGAAACATCGGGAACGATGGATTTGCATCAGCATTGCAAATGGGTCGTAGATTACCAAACTAAAGGCATTAACATAGTCCACCCTGGTGTCACTGGTTTGCTTTCGATCCGCAGTCCGGGAGATTGTTCAATGAGTCTTGTGGAAGGCATGGTGTTTCGGAACTGGAAGTCCAAAGACCGCACGGCTGCGATGGATGTCCCAACACACTGGATGGCCAGCACTCAGTCTCCTCAGGGTACCGCAGTTCGATTTTCATCGCCGCAGGACGATGGTGTCTGGCTTGAGCTGATATTCATGCCATTCTCTGTTCCATCATCGCTGTACAACGGTGAGTCCGAAGTGTTGGCGCTGCTGGATCGAACAGTCCAGTATTCGCCCAGCTCGCGATTGCTGGGACGTAGCGATCATTTCGCGTATCCCTCCAGTTCAGCGCGCACACCTGACGGGGCTCTGACATGGGCCACGATGCACATGGACAGAGTGGTTATTTTCCAGACCGGCGGCAATTCCAGCCGCGCCCAGTATTTTCTTCCGGTGTTCAATCGGATGCTGCAGTCGTTTCGGTTCCACCTCTCCACGGACTCTGAGGTTGCGATGTTGCTGGGTGATGTTCTGAAAGAACTGGTTGCCGCTTTGCCTCAGTCGAATCCGAAGTTTGCCGGTGATCATATTGAAATGGGCGCGCTGCAGGTCCGCGTGGATAATCTGGCGGCGTCGATTCGCAGACTGCCGGACCAGCGAGCACGGCTGATTCGTGAATTTATCCAGACGACGGTGTCGACTTTCAAATCCAGTTCCACGCTGGCACAGGAACCGTGGCGGCTCGTTCGCAACTCGATTTTTCCCATGGTGCGGCCGAAATCCATTCTGCAGCAGACGATGCCGCAGGATGTAGAGGACCTGTCAGCGGCCGACAGGGTGCGGTTGCAGGTCATGTCCACACCGTGGCTTGCGGACCTCGTCATTTGCTATGCGATCGACAGCGCGAAGACGCTGCGTTTTGTGCAGAACCATGATCTGGAACGCTGGGGCCTGAATGCGGATGTTGTAAAGCGGCAGGCGATGCAGAACCTTGCAAAGGTGCGGGGGCCGACCTTCAGCACGATGCGCGTCAAGGATGCTCAGTTTCAGGTGGCTGAAGTCACCGACAATCATCTTCCGGCGCGGTCGTGCTGGATTCTGCATCCGGAACTGCACAAGTCACTGGCTCGTATTTTTCGGGGTCCGGCGTGGGTTGCGGTACCGGCGCGCGATTCTCTGATGGCATTCAGTGCCAATCCCGCCCTGCGGGCCGGACTGCAGCAACAGCTGGGGGCCGATTATCGTACCAGCAGCCACAGTATTTCGGATCGATTGTTTGAGGTGCGGTCGGACGGTGTTATCCTGGCATGACATGACTGTTACCAGGAGTGCTGGGGGAAGGCGACGGCCGAATTTCACAGGCAAGTCGAGAGTGACTCCGTTCCTTCTCCACTTTGCGGCTCTTTTCCTTATCGGCGGTTGCCACAACGCCTCCCCCCCGTCGCAGAATCCTTCAGCCTGCCGCATATCACTCATGCTGGCCAAGTTTCCCTGCACCAGGGCCTCGCCAAACATGCCTCGTGCGTGTAACCTAACGGTTGTCAGCATCATCTCACGACCAGTCGACAAACTCCTGTCGGCACGGCGCAGCGTTCACGCAGGTCTGGTGGACGAGGCATTTGGTTACCGTGGACCTGCAACCGACCAGGGCACTACAAGGAGCGTTCCATGACGACCCCGAAAATAATAAAGCCGCTTTTGATCCTGCCGACATTGCTTGCTTTCGTCTGCTGCTGCTCACCCACGATTGCCCTGGCACAGGGTAAGCCGCTCAAGGTCTTTATTCTGGCCGGCCAGTCGAACATGGAAGGACATGCAGCAATCAGCACTTTTGACTATATCGGCAAGGATCCGCTCACGGCACCCATGCTCAGCGAAATGCGCAATCCCGATGGAACGCCACGGGTCTGTGACAAAGTCTGGATGTCCTATTTGACAGGCCCGTATGATGGCAGTGCCAATGGCGAGGGACTTGGGAAATTGACCACGGGATTTGGCGCACGCGGAGATCAGCCTACCAGGGACTGCGGCAAGATCGGACCAGAGTTCACGTTTGGTATCTACATGCAGAAAACGCTCGCGCAACCGATCCTGATTATCAAGACGGCGTGGGGCGGCAGGTCACTCAACACCGAATTTCGGCCGCCCAGTGCCGGGCCATACAAGCTGCCAGGAGAGACTCAGGAACTGTGGGATCGGCATCCACAGGGTGCCCACGGGATCCCCAAACTCGAAGACCGAAAAAAGTGGCAGGATGCAAAGGATGCTGCGTCAGGTGTGTTCTACCGGATGATGGTTGAACACGTGAAAAAGGTCCTGGCAGATCCGCGGCGGGTCTGTCCGGACTACGACGAGAAGGCCGGTTACGAGTTAGCCGGTTTTGTCTGGCTGCAGGGGTTTAATGATCTGGTTGATGGCCAGACCTACCCCAATGGCAACTATGACGAATACTCACGCCTGCTGTCGCACTTCATTCGCGACGTTCGCAAAGATCTGTCAGCCCCAAAGATGCCATTTGTGATCGGCGTGCTGGGAGTTGGCGGTGAAAGTGAAAATGAGTCGTTTCGCAGGGCAATGGCAGCTCCGGCCACCATGCCGGAGTTTATGGGCAATGTGATTGCTGTGGAAACAGCGCCTTTCTGGGATCATGATATTGCTGGTGCCGAGCCGAGGAAGCGTGAGTATGACGATATCGTGGGCACCGCGCAGACACTCATATCGGGTGGAACGATTAACCGTGAATGGAAATGGACGAATTACTGGAAGCCGATCGGTCAACCCCTGCCAGAGCAACGGATCTGGCGTTTCTTGACGTTGGATGCAACCGAAAAAAAAGACCAACTGCAATCGTATGAGGCCAGGCGATTTCGAGACATCAGTTTACCAGCCACTCTTGAGAACTGGTACAAACCTGAATTCGATGATCGCAGTTGGACGGCCGGGAAAGCGCCCGTTGGCAAAGGTGTCTGGGATCACAGCGGAATCAAATTGAGCAGCTTCCCATCACAATGGGAGCAGGGTGAGTTTCTGTTGATGCGCACCTCTTTTGAAGTTGAAGATCTCAACTGCGAGTCGTACCGCATCGCAGTGTTGGCCAGACAGGGCTTCCATGTCTACCTGAACGGAGAGAAGATACACACCTACATCTGGTGGCTGGACAAACCGCAATACCGTTCCATCGTCCTCGAAGCAGAACAGATCCAGCATCTGAAGAAGGGAAAGAATGTCCTTGCTGTCTATGCCAATGACCAATATGGCCCTGAATCCCCGGAACACTACGGTGCTGTCGATGTGTGGATTGAAGGAATCACGAGGGCAGACCAGCAGAAACTCGACCTCGCCCTCGAAGAAGTCCTGTCACCCAAAGACAGGGAGGCTCTGAAAGGTGCGTCCAATGGTGGCTACCACTACTTTGGCAGTGCCAAAATCTTTGCTCAGATGGGCAAGGCGTTCACCGAGGCGTTGCTGCCGCTTCAGAAATAGCCTTTTGACCGGAACTCATGAGTAAAACTGGGTGTGAACAAGCTCCGACACCCGGATCATCGCACGGGTTTTCCGACCGATCCGGATGTCTGTTCCCTTCCGCCGTGTTTTTTTTTACACTGCGGCTTATCGGCGGGTCCGAGGCAGGGCTTGCCAGGTCCGTCTGGCGTTTTTTACACGGGATCAGTCTTCCCGACGCTACGCTGTCCGGACGATTTGTCTCTCTTCATTCATTGAGGTAGATCATTGATGGTTGCTTCGACGTCAATTCTCGCAGAGCGTCTGCACGAGTACCCCAAACAGGCAGTCATCGACGGGACAGGCGGACGTGCGGCGGCGACTCTGGATGACTGCCTGAACAGGCACGGCGGGGTGTTGCAACTGTTGCATCGCTACGCAGGTCGAACATTCTGTACCCCGGGCAAACGGCTGAGACTTTCTCCGGAGTCCTACTATCCGGACTACATGAACGGCACGGGGCTCGACGAAATCTGGATGTGCTGCACGGTGCCGATTGTCACCGGAGTCATCGACACACGCACAGGCAAGGCCCCGTTTCGTGAGGGTGAATCCCATGTGCTGACACCGGACGGGCAGGTGATTTCGCTGCAGGATCTGATCGCTGCCAGTCCTGAAGCTGTCATGGGCCCAAAGGTGACCGCGTTTGCGAACGCGATGTTCGGCCGCCCCACATGGCCGATCGTGTCAAAGAAGTTCGACAATCTGAATCCCATCCCTGACCATTTGCACTGGTCCAAATGGGAAGTCTACGACATCAATTCATTTGACAATCCCGGGGTGAGTGCGTCGCATTATCACACCACGGCCATGGGCTTGTACTCCTTCGTGACGAAGGATCAGTTTCTGGCCTGCATGAAGCGGTTTGGGAAAACCGAATACAACGGGATTCGGCACCTGGCGCCGCACGTGATGATGCAGCTTGACAATGGATTTGTGATGCCCAATGGTGTCCTGCATTCACCAACGAATCTGTGCACACATGAACTGCACGTGACCATGGACGAGCACTTTCTGGCAGAAGACCTGACGCTGGATGGCCGCATTGGTGCTGCGGACGCGTTTTACGCTTGTCGGGAAGTGGACTACCCGCGAGACCGCCACGAAGACTGGGACTACCTGGTTGACAAGTTTGATTTTGCTGCCAACCAGGATCCGGATTTTGTGCTGAAGAATTCTCGTCCGGCCATTCCCGCGCACGAATTTGCAGGCGACGGTGTGGATGCAAAGTGGATCATTTACGGAGACTTCCTCGGGGACCAGAAGTGTTCCATTCTGCGGCTCACAGTGCAGCCCGGCGGAAAGACGAAGTTCCGTCCCGAAAGCCCCACGCTGTTCCACACAAATGGTGGCCGTGGCCGAGTGGGTCAACTGGAAGTGCGATACCACCACAACATGCTGCTCGGAGAGATCTATCCCGAGATCGGTTTCATCACCCAGGCGGCACTGGCAAATGGTGGTGTGGAGATCGAAAACACCGGCACTGAACCGCTGGTGCTGACCTTTGACTTCCCCCAGTTCGCTCATTCCAGAACACCCGGTACCGTTGTCGGGAAGTAAGGTCTGACGTCGTTGATTCGACATTATAGCCATTTGAGTACGTTTGCCATGCGTTTGCTCCTCTGGCAATGGGACTGCTAAAGGGTGCACGAAAATTAAGCCTCTGTAACCGGTGGCTGGTTTTGGGCGCCCGTAGGCAATCTGATCAGTCGTCGTGGGATCGTTTCAACGGCTGGCTTCTTCTCCAGGAAGACGTGCAACGTCGATTGTGAAGCAGCGAGTATGGAGCAACTCGCCGTTTTCTCGGTATCCGCTGGAATAGATCGCCACGTCCTTTGTGGAGCCATCCTTCGCAATCAGCTGAGCACGTCGATGAGCGAGTGAATCTCCCTGCAGCAGGTGGTCAAGAATACTGCCAATCTCCGCCTGATTGACATGGAACTTCGTGATGGGCTGACCTATGTACTCTTCAGGGGGGTAACCCAGAAATGTCAATTCGGCCCGATTTGCCCATAAAATGATTCCAGATTTGTCCACACAATGCAGCGGCACATTGGCGTTCTCGGCGAAGTCGACAAGTGCCTCGCGACTCTTCCGGAGTTCCGCCTCAAGTGCCCTTTGCTTCTTGATACTTCTGGCAATCTTCGACGCACCGATAGTATTTCCCAAAGCGTCATGAATCGGGGAAATGCTGACAGAGACGTCGATTGATTCGCCCGATTTGCAAAGTCGAATCGTTTCAAAATGATCAATGCGGCCACCCTGACGAAGCACCTGAAGGATGCTGGCTTCTTCATCCAGCCTGTCGTTTGGAATCAGTCTTTTGATCGGTTGCCCAACCATTTCCTCAGACGTGTATCCAAACAGCATCTCAGCGGCAAAGTTCCAGCTTTGGATAATTCCATCAAGGTCTTTGCCGATGATCGCATCGCTGGCGGAATCGACGATTTCCGACAGCCGACGACAATCTGCATCCAGTCGCCGTTTGTCCTCTTCAAGCCGCAGGCGATCACTTACGTCGCGGGCCACCGCGTAAATCACTCCCTCTTCACTGACCGAACGAGCAGTCCATTCAAGCGAAACATAGTGGCCGTCCCTGTGACGATAACGATTGACGAACTGAATCGTCGGTTCTCCACGCGAGAGCCTGATGATCTCGTTGAGACTGTTCGGACGATCGTCCGGATGCACGAAATCGAGAAAAGGTCGAGCCGTCAGTTCCCGATGAGAATAGCCAAGAGTCCTCGTAAAATTCTCATTGAGCCGCGAGAAGTAGCCCCGGACATTGGCGATGCAAAAAAGATCAAGTGACAGGTCGAAAAAACGAATAAGTTCCTCTTCGGCTCTGCGCTGTCCTGATTCCAGATACGTCCTGAGAGTCTCAACCAGAAAACTCGCATCCTTCGGCCGACTGGCTATATCGGCGTCGAGGCACTGTTTTGCCAACTGGACAAGCGGCATCGGTGCGCCGCAACGGTCGAGTTCAGCAAAAGCAAAGGACAGATCTCCGGCCACACTTTTCTGGTAAACCTCAATCATCTTACTCCCGGCGAAAGGTGGGGAGCCGGTCAGTAAGTGGCACAGAATCGCCCCCAGAGAAAAGACATCAGCTCGGCAATCCACTGGTTCGCCCCGAGCCTGCTCCGGAGCCAGGTAATGGGGGGTACCCATGACCGTCCCAACCTGGGTATCAAAACCTGACAACGGATATTCAACGGACGTGTTGATGTCTGTCAGGTTCAGGGGGCCAACACTGTCAAAGAACTGCTCTGATGACGGCGCACTGCCGGTTCTAACCACCTTGGCCAGCCCCCAGTCCAGAACGGTTACGGTACCGTAGTCACCGAGCATGATATTCGCTGGCTTCAGATCCCGATGGACCACTCCGCTGGCATGTGCAAAGGCCATGGCCTGACAAATCTGAAAAAACGCTGTCAGCAACGACTCACGCTTCGATTCGCTGACCCTGGTGTCTTCGATGACGCGCTCCATTGGTGTTCCAATGATCAGATCCATGATAATGTAGGCTGAGCCCGCCGGCCCACTTCCAAAATCATGTATCCCAAGAACACTGGGGTGACATAATTGACTTGCAATCCGCGCTTCACGCAGGAAGCGGTTCAGGCATGTCTCGTTGCCATTCAACTCCCTGCGGATCAGCTTGATGGCAACGTGTCGCTGCAATTGTAAGTCCCAGCCCCGATAAACAACGCCCATACCACCGCTGCCGATCTCGTCACCAATTACATATCGGTCATTGAAGCAGTGGAATTTTTCAAGTCCCTCGGAGAATGACTGAGCTTGCTGGTCGAGCGTTCTGGAATGACCACTCGACGACCGTTGATCAGGGGAAGGTGGTTCATTTTCTGGAGAGGGTGTGAAAACACCAGAGTGGGAAGCGATCTGCCCGGCACCGCCCATATCGAGGAGTTCCGTCAGGGCTTCAGGCATGTTGCGGTCATCCGCGCAGCCTGCGGGATCAGGATCCGTCGCCGGCGGTTCGATTTCAACACTTGCGAAACCGGAGGCGACATCCGGGGATTTCGTGTTGGCCTGAATTGCAATCGGTGAACAGTCGTCTCCCACGGATTCGCCCTCCATTCACACCCGGCTGCGAGCCAGATTCAGCGCAGCACAACGCCCGGCGACAAAAGGATGCTATCCATAAAAACAGTGTCTCTTCAAGACGCCGGAGCCAGGATTTAGTCAATTCACCAGGATGTTTGGGCAGGTTCGGGTGCTGGTAACTGCCCGCTTTTTCAAAAACGCGATTCGTGCGACATCAGCAGACTGCCAGCCGAGCGATTGTTTCATGTTCAGTTTGGCGTTGCCATTCAGGTCCTTGATGGCCCCGCCCGGAATGTCACCCGTGCCTTGAACCAGTCCAGCAAACACAGTCGATGACGACGCACTGTCCGAATGACTCCCTGCATCAAATGGAATCGGCCAGGAACGTGGATCATATTCGGCAGGCGATACCGGACGTCAATCAAGTGCTTGTGCCGCAGTTCGATCACTTCAAGTTCACCATCAGAGGCGCGTTTCAGCTTGCAGACGGCTGGGGATGACTGGTAGCATCTTCCGCCACTAACGTCCTTTTTTTGACGTGGCATGTGGTTTGGTCCTGAATACTGGGGATACAAGATGGCTGACCGCAATTTTGAACTGACCCACCAAACGCAGAACGACAGCAGTCCGATGGCGATCACGAACAGAGGTCAGCTGACCCGGCGTAAAGTGGTTGCCGGCATGGTTGCGGGGGCTGCAGTTGCTCTTCCGACCGTCGTGCCAGCGCACGTGCTGGGCCGCAACGGTGCGGTACCGCCGAGCGAAAAGATCAATCTGGGTGTGATCGGCATTGGCCCGCGATGTACCTACGTGCTGACGTCAATGCTGGGACTTGATGATGTTCGCTGCGTGGCAATTGCCGACGTTCAAAAAAGCCGCCGCGAGGCTGGCAAGACGCTGGTTGATAAGCTCGCCGGAAACGCGGATTGCGCACTGTACAGCGACATGCGCGAAATGCTGGAGCGCAAGGACATCGACGCTGTGATTGTGGCGACCGGCGATCGCTGGCACACGCCGGCTTCGATACTGGCAGCCGAAGCTGGCAAGGACGTTTACTGCGAAAAGCCCTGCGGCCTCTCCATTCAGAATGTGCTGGATCTTGCTGCTGCCATGAAACGCACGGGTCGCATTTTCCAGGCCGGTACACAGCGGCGGAGTGTGCCGCAGTTTCAAACGGCCGTTGAAATGGCTCAGTCCGGCAAACTCGGAAAGCTCGACATTCTGCATGCCTCGGTCTACACGCCGGAGCTGGGCAACACCTGGCTTCCCGGCGAACCGACTCCGGCCCCGGACGTGTGTGACTGGAACGTCTGGCTGGGACCGGCCCCCTGGCGTCCCTACAACTCCGCGTACGTCGCCGGCAAGTGGCGTGGTCAGTACGACTTCGAATCCGGTGCCCGACTGCTCGATTGGGGTGCTCATACGGTCGATCTCTGCCAGTGGGCCAACAGTGCCGACGGAACGACGCCTATTGAGTTCGATCCAAGTCCGATTGGAATCACCTGTCGCTATGCGAACGGCGTCAAACTGTTTCTCGACTTCCTGAAGACTCCATTCGGCGATCGCAGCCCCAACTGGAACACGAAACTCGGCCTGTGCCCGGTGAAGTTCGTCGGCAGCGAGGGTTCCGTGGAGGTGGGAGACGACGGCATTGAAGTGCAACTGGGAGGCGTGCCTTCCTCAACCGAGAAAATCCGTAAGGCACGCGGCATTGATGCCCAAATCCACGCTCGCAACTTTTTTGACTGTGTCCGTTCCCGCAAGCCAACCATCACCAACCCCGAGGTGATGCTGCACTCGCACATCGCCAGCTTTGCCGCATCGTTCTCCTGGATTCTTGGTCGCCGCCTGACATTCGACCCGGTGAAAAAAGAATTCGTTAATGACGCTGAAGCCAATTCGCTGCGTTCCCGGCCCGAACGGAACTGCTGGGCATAAAGTCAATTCCCGGTTGAACCGTTCGCCTGCGCGGCAAGATCCGGCAGGCGAACCATCGCTCCGTTTTGCGCTCGGCTGGTTTCTGCGGCCTGCAGCAGCGCGAAGATTTCCAGGGTCTCTGCCGGCGTGACTGGAGCAGGTCCACCTTTGAAGAACCGAGCTATCTGGATGGCCAGGCCCTCGTAGCCCACGTATCGATCGTCGGTAGGCACCACGCCTTTCACCGGTACGCCGTGCCCGTAAATCCCGGCAGTTGAGACACCGATGTCGCCGCAGTTGCAGTGCCAGTGCTGCTCACCGAAACGACTCCGGGCCCCATGATTGCATACATCGTTTCAATGCTGTGAAGCGGGCGCGTGAACTGATCGGACGGTGGTGCATCGACGGACCAGCCACCGTACACGTCACAGCCAGGCACTTTTCCAACTTCCGGATGGTTCCGCATGCCGCTGAAGCCGGCACTGTGTCTTTGGGATCCTTTGGATTCTGATACAGATTCAAAAGCTGCTGCTTCCACTGATCCAAAGTTGTCGATCCCGAGGATCCCAACTCGGACGTCGTCAGCCACGGCCGGGGTGAGCTGGTGTGGTAAGGAGTATGCGACCGCAGGTTCAGCGGTGGCGATTCCATTCAATGGCCAGCGGCGTTGTTGCGACTGGAAGAATCACGAGGGCGACGAAGGCCGGGATCCACGGATAGGCCGCAATTGCCAGTCCGGGCGGTCGCAGCAGCAGTGCCAGCAGCGTCAGTGCGACCGAGAAGCTCAGGCAGCGCAGGCCATGACGCGGCAGGATCACTGATCTTCGCAGAGCCACAAGGAATGTCAGCGCAGTCCCCGCAGTCACGCAGAAAGCAATCAGAATAGAGAAGGTCGCAGTGATCAGCTGATGGATTTGTTGGGACGCGTAGTGCTCCAGAAGCAGATTGCAGATGGCCAGGGAGAGTATCCCTGTGAAAAAAGTCATGGAAAACACTCCGAATCGACCTGTGAGTGCCGCAGATGCCACGCTGGTCATGCCGATCCATGCAGCCAGCAGTGTGCCAGGAACATACCAGTTGCGGATCGGTGATGACACCTGAGGCAGCAGCGGCACATCCGTCAGCACTCCGGCGATTGCGGCGATGATTGTGATAAGGGCCCACAGTCCCCAGCTCAACGCCACACTTCTGACCGCGGCCTGCAGAATCACCGTGGCGTATTGACGGTTTGTGATGGGGCGCGAAGCAGGAAAGCTGCCCATACGGTCAAACGGTCCGCTGGTATTCAGGTCACGAATGGTCGCTGAGTGGTCCCGGGACTGCACGCCACTGGACGTCGTCCCCAGCAGCAGCCCTGAAAGTCCGCCGACGACGGGCAGCAGGAAGCCGCCCGCGAGAGTCACCTTTTGAAAATCCTGGAGCGATTCTGTCCAGTTTCCGGTCACCAGCATTCTGACGGCCACCACGATTGCGTTGATCAGGGCGACGAACAGCACGATGGTGGGCAATGCAAAGCCCTTCGAACGCCACTCGAACCACAGTTGCGCTTCGGTTGCTGAACCGAATTGTGCCTTCGAATGGAACAGTCCTGCGAGGAACTGCTCGAGGCCGCTTTCGATCGCTCTCCAGATCGGCAACACTGCCAGATGTTCTCCACAGCGGTCTCGGGAAATGGCTTTGATGGTCAGCAGATAACAGGCTGCAGACCCGAGCAGAATGGTGCAGAATTCTGTTGGTGTGACATGACGCCAGTAGTGCACGGGCTGTTGAAACCAGCCACCATAACGGGCTCCGAACCAGCAGAATGAGAGCACGCAGGGCACGGATGCGAGCAGAACGGAGCGGAGCGTGCGGTGTGCCTGGCCCACAAGTCTTTGCGCACAGGCCCAGGCGGCAGCAGCAAACAGTGCAGGGCCGAGAATGGGCTGATTAAGGCCGAAATAAGCGTTTTGAACACCCAGCGAAACACTCACTTCCAGGCTGAGGAGCAGGCTGCCGGGCAGGAAATGCCATGCCACGATGCGGTGTGTCGAGACCGGCAGCAGGAACAATCGCGAGAGTGTGCCCTGAGCCGCAACTATTCCCAGCCCGAAGATCAGCATCGTGAGCTGCAGCAGGACGACGTGCATGGCTACCATCGCCGGGTCGGCAAAGTCCACCTGAAAGTGGTGAAAAGCGGCGTACAGCAGAAACGGCAGGAAATTTCCAAAGAGGAACCAGCCGGGGATCTGCCAGCGACCGCGAGTCATCAATTCCCACAGCATGGCGCTGGAAATGGAGTTCATGCGATGTTCCTGTTGCGAAAATGGCCTGAATCGTTGGCCTGAATTACCGCAGGACTTGACTGACGAAAATCTCGTCCAGTGTCAGTGACGCTTCGTCGACGATCCGAGCTCCCAGGGTTTCAGCTTCGTGGTGCAGTCGTGCGGATTCGCCGTGACAGGTGTAGGTCCATTCCTGACCAGCACCCTCGACCGTCAGGGCTCCTGACAAGGCAGGCGCTTTGGACAACGCACTGCTGAACCTGAGCGTCAGCCGGTGATGAGTGGCTTTGATGTAGTCCATCGGGGAATTGAGCATGAGCCTGCCCTGGTGAATGATGGCCACGTAGTCTGCCACCTGTTCGACTTCGTCGAGCAGGTGTGACGAAAAGAACACAGTGCGCCCATCGTCCGCGATCGTGCGAATGATCGACCCGAGAATATCCCTGCGTACCAAGGGATCGAGTCCGGAGGAGGGTTCGTCGAGCACGAGCAGTTCAGGGCGGTGAGCAAGCGCGATCAGCAGACCCATGCGGGCCCGCTGCCCCCGAGAGAGTGATTTGACGTGCGCCTGAGCGTCCAGCTGAAAGGCATCCAGCAGTTCCGCGGCATAATTGGGGTCCCAGGCAGGATAGAATGCCCGGGTATACCGGATCAGTTCGTGGACTCGCATCCAGTTTGGCAGATCACGATCTTCAGACAGATAACCGGTTCGGCCGAGCACTTCCACGGGATTTGCGACCGGATCGAAGCCAAAAACCCGCACGGATCCGGACTGAGCCCTGAGCATTCCCAGCAGGTGACGGATGAGCGTTGTTTTTCCGGCTCCGTTGCCCCCGATGAGCCCGAAGACCCCACCCCGGGGAACGTGCAGGGTGATGTCATCAAGTGCCAGCTTGCCGTCGAAGCGTCGGCTGAGGCGTTCGATGGAAACGAGACAGTCAGTCGCGGAAGTGGCGTCAGTCACTGGACGAATCCTTCGGGGGGGATGAGGTCATCACGGAATATCGCTGTTTCACGAGTTGTAAAACGGTGTCCTGGCTGATTCCCAGTTGTTCTGATTCTGCCAGCAGCTGATCAATGCGTTCTGTGAGAATCTTCAGGCGTTCCCTGCGGGCGAGCGGTGAGTGACTGTCCGTGACATAAGTGCCGGCAGTGCGTCGTTTTTCAACAAGGCCACACAATTCCAGTTCGCGGTAGGCGCGAGCGATGGTGTTGGGGTTGACCAGCAGTTTCTGTGCCAGCGATCGAATTGGTGGTAGTTCGGTGCCGGCAGACAGCCGGCCGGAGGCCACCAGGTAGCGGATCTGGTTGACCACCTGCTGGTAGATTGGGACTTTATCACGGGCATTGATGTGGATCTGCACAGCCGCTGCTTCCCCCCTCTGCTGAATCTTGTACTAGATGAATAATACAATGGTACAGAAGAAAAGCAAGTGCACGTTCGCGAATTTGTTGTGATGGGGGTGACCGACGAATGGCGAGGGACTGCAGAATCACAGCGGAAAAGAAGTTTGTGGAGACGGCAGGAGGCTGGTCGATTCCGTCTCAATTCCGTTTTTTTTCCACTCCACGCGGGCAGCCCCCCTCGCTTTTCGATATTCTCCCGCACCGTTGATGTTCACGATTCTCTGGCTGCACGCTATGTTTCGATTATTGGCATTTCATCAGGGCCGCAGAGTGGACCGGGAATACTTCCTGGAGGACGGGCAAAGTTGCGTGCTGGGCCGCAGCGAGGACTGCGACATCGTCACTGCATGGGACTCCCAGATTTCCCGTCGGCACGTGCAGCTGTCCGTGGTCGGCTCGCAGGTTTCCTTCCGTCAGCTTCCCGGGTCGGTGAACAGGATCTTTACCGACGGGCAGTCAATTGACTCTGCTCAGCTGAACAGCGGTCAAAGTTTCGTCATTGGCAATACGCGTTTTGAACTTCAGCAGCTAACGCTCACCGATTCACCCGGCCCTGCGGGCGGCCGTCCGATCCAGCAACTGGCGATTGATCGCCGTCAGCTTCAGCGTGTGCGTTACGACGACGCATCCCGCCGCATTGAAGTGCTCACCAGCCTCCCGGCGGTGATCCGCGAGTCCAGTGTCGAGCGGGACCTGCATCTGCGGCTGGCGGGATTGCTGCTTGCGGGAATTCAGAACGCGGACGGAGTTGCGATTGTGGGCTTGTCAGAACAGCCTGCGGCACGTGTGTATCACCAGGAGCTGCGATTTGACGGCGGACTGCCACTCCAGCCCAGTTCACGGCTGATCGCCCGCGCGATTCAGCAGCAGAAAACCATTCTGCACATTCGGGACGACGCCGCAGGCAGTCCCGCATATACTCAGGCCGCCGGATTTGCATGGGCCTTTTGTACGCCCTTCACGGACCTTCACGGAGATCGTGGCCTGTACATCGCTGGCCGAACGCTGGGGGAGACTGGTCCGGCAGGGCTTGAGCGAGTGCAGGCCGACATTAAGTTCACAGAGTTTGTTGCGGATGTGATTGGTGCCCTGCAGCGGCAGCGGCGACTGGAACGCCAGCAGTCCGGCTTGCGGCAGTTTTTCTCCCCACCCATCCTCGAAGCGCTCGGTCGCGATCTCGATACGTCGCTGCTGGAGCCACGTGAATGCGACGTGACAGTGCTCTTCTGTGATCTGCGGGGGTTCAGTCGGCAGATGGAAGAACAGGCGCACGATCTTCGCGGCATTCTCGAACGCGTCAGCGTGGCGCTCGAAGTGATGACCAGCAGGATCCTGAGATTTGGGGGTGTGACCGGCGACTTTCAGGGAGACGCAGCATTGGGGTTCTGGGGCTGGCCAATCGCCTCGGCCGAATCACCGCTCAACGCCTGCCGTGCGGCACTCGCGATTCGCGAAGAATTCTCCCGCGCTCAGGCCGATCCAAACCATCCACTCCGGGACTTTGAAACCAGCATCGGCATCGCTCATGGCCGTGCGGTGGCTGGCAAGATCGGCACCAGAGAACAGGTCAAGGTCACGGTCTTCGGTCCCGTGGTCAATCTTGCCAGCCGACTCGAAGCCATGACTCGCGAGCTGCACGTTTCCATTCTGATTGATGAAAGCCTCGACACTCGTGTCCGCTCATCACTGCCTGCTGATGAAGGTCGCGTGCGGCGGCTCATGAAAGTACAACCCTATGGCATGGATCGGCCGTTGTTTGTGAGCGAACTGGTTGCCGGTGAACTGCAACTGCCCCTGCTCACCGCACAGCACCTCGCGGACTTCGAACGTGGCGTCGATGCATTCCTTGAGGGACGCTGGGCAGATGCATGGAGTTTTCTGCATCGCATGCCAGCCGAAGACAGGGCGCAGGATTACCTTTCCATGCTGATTACCCAGCACGACCGTCGCGCACCGGCTGGCTGGGACGGCGTCGTTCGCATGAAGAAGAAGTCCGGCTGATGCTGCCTCCGTCCCTGCCCCCCGATCCCGCAGCTCAGCACGAACTGCAAATCCTCACCCAGCTCCGCAATTGCCCCGAAATCTTCGCTGCAATCGCCGGGTCGACCGAAGCTGAACTTCGCAGTCAAAAGCAGCTGCGAAGTGCGTTCGGTGATGAACTTGTGCGAGCGGCCCTGGCCGTGCATGAAGCACGTCTGAAAGCGGCCGCAAGGCTGCCGTCAGCCAGCCAGCTCTGGGTGACTCGTATTGGTGTCGAGCAGGCCACGACATGGCCTGTGGCGGTCCACAAGGCGCAACGGTTTTCCGGCTGTGCGCGGATCACGGACCTGTGCTGTGGTATCGGGATTGATGCCGCAGCCCTCGCCGCCCACGCCTCGGTGGATGCGATCGATCTGTCAGCCGCAATGGTGCAGCGCTGCGAATGGAATGCGCAGATTCTTGGAGCCATCGGGGAAGTCACCGGAATTACTGCGGATGTGACCACGCACACCTGGGCCGGACATGTTGTGCATGCAGATCCCGACCGTCGCTCTGGCCGCGACCGACCGGTGAAAAGGCTTGAGCAATATCAGCCTGCACTGGACTGGATGCAGAGGCTCACTCAAACAGCCAGCGCGGGAGCCCTGAAAATCAGTCCTGCCGCCAATTTTCAGCAGAAGTTCCCTGGATGTGAAATTGAACTGATCAGTCTTGATGGGGAATGCCGCGAGGCCACCGTGTGGTTCGGTGCATTTGCTGGCCCGGAACCCTTTCGTGCCACACTGCTTCCCACTGGAGAAACCGTCGCGGCCAATCCTCTCTCAGCATGGGCTCAGCAGGCAGACAGTCTCAGCGATTTCCTGCTCGATCCAGACCCCGCACTGGTACGTTCCGGGCTCATTGATGTCGTCGCTGAACGCCACAACCTGCAGCGACTTGATCCCGAAGAAGAATATCTCACGGCAGACACCGTGCCCCAGACCGATTTTGTTTCCGCATTCGCTGTCCGCGCGGTCCTCGGCGCGAACCCAAGGGAACTCAGAAGCTACCTCCGCGAACATCCGGCCCGCGAATATGAAATCCTCTGCCGACGCATCCCCACCGATGCCGACGCAGTCCGCAAACAACTTCCCACTGGAGATGGGCCTCCACTGGCCATCATTTTCTGCCGCATTTCCGGCCGCGCTCGCACTGTCGTGGCTACACGCCACATCCGCGTACATGCACCTGCCAACGAAATCCCTCGCGTGTGCTGATGCAGGTTCGACAGCATGATGATTCTGTCGTGGCTCGATTGACAATGACAATCTGGTGATGCTGCTGCGGCTGTTCCGCAATTTCAATCGCGGCAACGATCCTGTGCGTGGAACGCGTCATGCGGCGACGTGGTCCAGAATACGTCCTGCTATTCTTCCACCAGATCCGGCGCGGTTGCGCGGCCCGCGGCCCAGTTTTTCAGCACCTGCAGACGTCGTCGCCCCTGAAGAAAATAGGAATCATCCAGCTGCTGCACAGCCAGCCGACATCGCTGCCGGCTGAATTCCTGCCAGCCAGCTCGATCGGGTTGCAGCAGTCCCTTCTGTTCCATCCACTCCGCAATCGCCACCGCAAGATCCTCATGACCACGAAACGACGGGTGCACATGGTCCACCAGCCGCTGTTCGCCAAGAATCTGCCCACGGCAGCCAGCGGACAGCAGTTCCTGAGCATCCAGAAACGGGGCACCAGCGTCGGCAACCGCCTGCCGGAGCGAGCGGTGCAGGGGGCTGGTCATTCGCAGCGGACAGACGTCCTCGTCCACCGCCCGTTGAAACGCGCGTCGGGCGTCGTCCCAGCGGCCTGTATTCAGCATCAGCTGACCCAGCTGATACCAGCTGAGCGCGTAGCGGGGGTCGATGTTTGCGGTACGTTCCGCCAGCAGGACTGCGGCGGTGGGGTCCTTCGCTGACAGCCGACTGGTTTCACGCAGGCCGGCCGAAATCCTTTCACGCTGTTGCACCGTCGTTGCGGTGGAGAATTCGGACTTGAACGGCGGACAGTCGCTGAGGTTTACCGGCGGCTGGATGATCAGCAGCGGTACACCATTCTGCCGGCACAGCTCAATCAGCCGCCGGACATTGCTGCCGTAGTGGTCCACAACGTCTGCAGCGTGCTGATCATTCCGGTGATAGTGTTCCAGACCACCGTGCTGATCAAGCAGTGTCTGGACTTCGGCGGGAAGCACGGGCCGAGTGGCAGGGTGCCCGGAGCCAGTCGGGGCGTCGGGCGATCGGCGGTTCTGCAGTTGCTGTGCCAGTTGAACGGCTGCCCGAAAGGACTGCAGGGATTGAGCTGCCGACCAGAGGGGACCCAGCAGCGGTGCTGTCTGCCGCCTCCGCGAGTAAGTCACGTCTTCGAGGAACTCGTTCTGACCACTGCAGAACACGAATAAATCCGGTTCGTAGTCAAGACATTCCGCAACAATCGGGAGCAGTCGGTAGCTGGCATAGGACACACCGCCGCAGTTAATCACTTCCCAGGTGCGGTTCGGCTGAGCGGTTTCGAGTGACAGCCGGAGAAAGGTCGGAAAACTGGTTTCGATGGAGAACGGGTGCCCCTGCACCGTGGAACCACCAAAGACAAACACTCGAAACGCATTTGCCGGTTTGCGTGCGGCAAACTGATCTTCCCGGAAATACTGCAGTCGTTCAGGGGCTGTACGGTAGTGAGCGCCGTCGGCGGTTCTGCGAAAGAGAGGGCGCACAGCCGTGAAGCCCACAAACGGATCGACGGTCAGATCCGCCGCTCCCCACCCGAAAACGCGGCAGAATACTTCCGTGGCGAGCAGCGGAAGCAGCGAAAGGAGCAGGGCAGCGATGCGAAAACAGAATCGCCGCCGGCCGGACAGCGGAGTGGATCCAGGGACAGCAGTCATTTCAGCGACTTGAGGTAGCCTTCAATTTCAGCCTGAGGCATCAGGCCCACAAATTCGCCAATCTGAACTCCACTGCGGTAGATGCGAACGTCCGGAATCGACTGCGCCCCCAGATGCTGGGCAATTTCCAGATTCTGGTCGACATCCACTTTGACAATCTCCAGCTGGTCGCCCCAGGATTTCTTGACCTCTTCGAGGATGGGCCCCAGTCTTTTGCAGGGACCACACCATTCCGCCCAGCAGTCCACGAGGACCATTCGTGAATCCGAGCGTTTCACAGCTGCCAGAAAGGTCCCGGGCTTGTGCTGGATTTTCCCGTCCTGATCCACGACAAGGATTTCCACAGGGCCGTCTGGCGCATCGCCAAGTGGTCGGCCGGTGGTGGGACCTTCGTTGCAGCCGGCAAGCAGCAGGAGAGCTGGGAGAAGTCGGCAGAGCAGTCGCTGGGGCATGGGAGTTGTTTCCGCAGGAACGGGGGGATGATTGAAAACCGGAACACGGTCAGGTGCTTTGAGTGTCACCATGCCGGGTTCGCTCATCTCTGTCAAGAACAGTCCACCTCGGAATCTGCGAATTCCCCGTTCCCCATCCCACCTCCGTTTTCTCGCAATCGTTGTTTTCCCCCGCGAAATTGGCTGGTAGAATCCGGCGAACCGGCTCCAGCAGCCATCTCTCCTTCCCGCCGTTCTTCTCAGGGACCCCGCCATGGTCGCCCTGCCTCGCCCGCTTCGGTCGCTCCCCGCAGCCAGACTGGCCACCACTCTGATCGCTGCCTTCACGGTCATGTATGTCGCCGCGTTATCTCGCGCCGACGAACCGCTGCATTTTGAAACCCACATCCGGCCCATCCTCAAAGCCCACTGCTGGCATTGCCACGGTGAGGAAAGTGAGCTGCAGGGAAAACTCGACGCCCGCTTTGCCCGAACGCTGCTGGTGGGTGGCGAATCCGGGCCTGCCGTCGTTCCGGGGATGCACTCGTCCAGCCTGCTGCACCAGCGTATTCAGTCCGGAGAAATGCCGCCAGGAGAGAAAAAAGTTCCCGCCCACGAACTGCAACTGCTCGCCCGCTGGATCGACGCCGGTGCCAAAACTCTGCGGCCCGAACCTGAAACCGCTCCCCCCGGGGCGTTCATCGCCGATGAAGACCGTCTGCACTGGGCCTTCCAACCCATTCTTCGGCACCCGGTTCCCGAAACCTCACACCCGGATCTCGTCCGCAGTCCCATCGATGCCTTCCTCCTGCAGACACTGGAACAGCAATCGCTCAGCTTCGGACCTGCCGCCGACCGCGAAACGCTCCTGCGACGCGTCACCATCAACCTCACAGGACTCCCGCCAACCCCGGCTGCCATCGACCAGTTCCTGGCCGACCAGTCGCCCGAGGCATGGAACACGGTTATCGACAATCTGCTCAATTCCTCGGCCTATGGCGAACGCTGGGGCCGTCACTGGCTGGATGCTGCCGGCTACGCAGACAGCGATGGCTACACCGAAAAGGACCCTGAACGCCAGTGGGCCTGGAAATACCGCGACTACGTGATTCGCTCCATCAAT
Source organism: Planctomycetaceae bacterium (assembly GCA_040382995.1). Lineage (GTDB taxonomy): Bacteria > Planctomycetota > Planctomycetia > Planctomycetales > Planctomycetaceae > SXXK01. The sequence goes on along the minus strand of JBEIEK010000004.1, from coordinate 18,520 downwards.
GCGGACAAACCGTGGAACCAGTTCCTTGTCGAGCAGCTGGCCGGCGATGAATTGCTCACGCCCCCCCTACAGAATCTCAGCCCCGAACAGGCCGATCTGCTCACGGCCACCGGCTTCCTCCGCATGGCACCCGACGGGACGGCTGACGGCGGTGTTGATCAGCCCACCGCCCGCAACGATGTGATCGCAGAAACACTCAAGACGGTCTCCACATCTCTGCTGGGACTTTCTGTGGGCTGCGCCCAGTGTCACCAGCACCGCTACGATCCCATCTCCCAGGAAGACTATTATCGCCTTCGCGCGATCTTTGAACCTGCCTTCGACACCACCAGCTGGCGCCCGCCCGCCGCCCGACTTGTGTCCCTCTGGTCTGCCGAAACACAGCAGGCCGCCAGCGACGTGGACAAAGAGCTCGCCGACATCAGCCGTCGCCGCACCGAAGAACTGGATGGCATCGTGCGGGACACCTTCGAACGCGAACTGCAGAAACTGCCCCCTGAACGACACGCAGAAGCCAGGGCAGTCCGCGAAACACCGGCTGCCAAACGTTCCCCTGAACAGCAGGCGCTGATCCGTGAATTCCCGTTTCTCAATGTCGATCGCGGTTCCGTCTATCTCTACCTCCCCGATCGGCTCACCGGGTTCAACAAAAAATGGGACGAAACCACCGCCACTGCAAAGGCCAGACGACCTCCTGACGACCTCGTCATGTGTACCACTGAAGTGCCCGGAAAGATCCCCTCTACGCAGCTCTTTTTCCGCGGTGATCACCAACAGCCGCGACAGGCCGTCGAACCAGGCGAACTCACAGTCCTGCACCGCGACCTCTCCATCCCCGCCGACGATCCCGCGCTGCCCACCTCCGGACGACGTCTCGCCTATGCCAGACAACTCACCGATGGCTCCCACCCGCTGCTGGCCCGAGTGCTCGTCAATCGCTTCTGGATGCATCACTTTGGACGCGGACTGGTTGCCACTCCCGGCGACTTCGGTGTTCGCGGCGAACGCCCGTCCCATCCTGAACTGCTGGACTGGCTCGCAGCAGAATTCATGAACCACAACTGGTCGCTCAAACACCTGCATCGCCTGATCCTGCGTTCCACCGCCTGGCAGCAGTCTGCAGCCCGACGCCCCGAGCTGGATGCCGCCGACCCCGACAATCGACTTCTCGGTCGCATGTCCATCCGTCGACTGGAAGCGGAAACCGTCCGAGATTCGCTGCTGGCTGTCAGCAGACAACTGAACCCACGCATGTACGGCATGCCTGCCCCGGTCAGCCCTGATGACATCGGGCAAATTGTCATTGCGGTGGACACCCGAGATTCCGCCGGGCGACCGACCGGTAAAGTGGAATCGCTGAATGGCGATGACCTGCGTCGCAGCATCTACATCCAGTACCGTCGCAGCATGCCTCTGGGTGTGCTGGAGCCCTTCGATCTGCCCCGCATGTCCCCCAACTGCGAAGCTCGTGCCGTCTCAACGTCTCCCTCCCAGTCCCTGCTGATGCTCAATCACCCATTCCCCGCACAGCAGGCCGAAGCGCTCGCCAGACTTCTGCAGTCATCAGCCACTGACACCACCACCCAGATTCAGCTTGCCTGGAAAACCATCTTCGGCCACCCGGCAACAGACGCAGATATCAAGTCCGCCACCACATTCCTTACCGAAGCCGCCTCCGGCAACTCCGGCACCAGCACCCCACTTGGAAAGCTCTGCCACGCCATGTTTTGCAGCAATGCATTTCTCTACGTTGAGTAGTTCAGAGTCAACCAGCGTCTGCATGCCTTGAAATCCGGCTTCGATGTCAGCATGGAGTTTCTCATGTCGCACTTTACTCGCCGTCATCTGATTCAACAGCAGGCTTTTGGGCTGGCAGGACTTGCTGCTGCCTGTGTACAGCAGCGGACCAAAGCGGCCGAACCTCCCAAACCCGCACTTGAACCCGTCGTCTGGAACCTGCAGCCCAAACCGGCGACACAGCGGCCGGTTGCCACGGCGATGATCTCCATGTTCATGCAGGGCGGCCCAAGTCACATTGACCTGTTTGATCCCAAACCGGAACTCAATCGGCTGCACATGCAGACTTACACGGGATCCATCAAATACGATAATGCCGGTGAAGCCAGCAGTCGTCTGTTTGGGTGTCCATGGCGATTTCGACGCTATGGCGAATGCGGCATGGACTTCAGCGAACCGGCTTCCGCCCTCGGAGCGGTCGCGGATGATCTCTGCATGATCCGTTCGATGCATACGGGTGTCAACAATCACGGAGAATCGATCAACGCCCTCAACACCGGTCGTCAGTTGTCCGGTCGGCCGGCTCTTGGAGCGTGGCTGACGTTTGCACTGGGTTCCCGCAATTCGCGTCTCCCCGGCTTTCTTGTGCTCACGGATCCCTCGGGACTCCCGGTGCTCGGTGTCGAAAACTGGCAGAATGGCTGGTTGCCGTCGATCTACCAGGGCACGGTGGTTCGGCCCCAGGAACCGCGAATTCTGAATCTCGATCCTCCACCGCAACTGGCCGGTACGCCACAGTCACAAATGCTGCGGTTCATTTCGGAACTGAATCAGCGACAACTCGATCGGCTTCCCGGTGAAAGCGATCTGAGTGCGCGGATGCAAAGTTATGAGCTGGCGGCAGGCATGCAGACAGCTGCCCGCGATGCACTGGATATCACACAGGAAACACAGGCCACGCAGCAACTCTACGGGCTCGACCGCGACGAAACCCGCGACTACGGAACTCGCTGCCTGATCGCCCGCCGTCTGGTGGAACGCGGGGTTCGGTTTGTGCAGCTGCACACCGGCAACCAGACGTGGGACCATCACGGCGGCATCGTCAAGGGACTCCCTGCCGTCTGCGCCCGCACCATCCCTCCTGCTGCTGCCCTCGTCAAGGACCTCAAACAACGTGGTCTGCTCGATTCCACCATCGTTCACTGGGGCGGAGAAATGGGCCGGCTGCCTGTGATTCAGAACGAGAAGAACATCGGCCGCGATCACAACACTTATGGCTTCAGCCAGTGGATGGCCGGTGGCGGATTCCGTGGTGGTTACATTCATGGCGCGACGGATGAACTTGGGCATAAAGCAGTGACCGACGTCGTCAACCACTACGACTATCACGCCACGCTCCTGCACCTCCTCGGACTCACCCCGGATCAACTCGCCTTCCGCCGCGGCAACGGCACCGCCAGTCTGCTGGACGGACAGCCGGGAACCGTCGTCAGTGCGCTCCTGAAGACTTCGCCGGCCGCTTAGCAGTGATCAGCCCCCTGTCTGCCCGGGATGCTGAATCAGATGACACCAACTTACGGGCTCTGATAGTACACGCCGACATTATTCCCGTTTGCGCGTTCGGAAGCACCGCGCTGATCAGCGATGGGGCTGAGCAGTTTCAGGCCGTTGCCGACGGGGCGATTGAGCAGTTCCGATTTGTCTTCGCCGGGCAGCTGCGGGTTCCACCAGCAAAGCGTGGACGAGCCACCTCCGTCCATATTGATCCCGTCGTCCGCACCCAGGTCCAGTAACCACTGGCCAAGCTCTGCTGTCGTGGCCCCCTCGCTGGAATGCCTGCGACCGTCCACCACAAGCACCACCAGCCAGCGCCCGTTGGCCGAGAGCCCGAGCGCTGTGCGTGGGTGCAGATCGTCACCGGAAGGCTGCACGACACCGTCCACCAGACAGAATGCAAAACCACTTACGGCCACTTCAATATCGTCAGCTGCGGTCGCAGCCACGGTCACCTGCATCCTGCCCGTTCCGGATTTGGTGCGGATGAACGAAGGCGTGCCGGCCCCGAGTGACACGAGTTGCTCATCCTCGACCGCAAAGCCCTGGAGATTCGTCTCGGTCTCCTGATCAAATGGGACGGGCCACGGAGAAAAAGCATCCGCATTGAAGGCCAGCATCACCGGTCGCTGACGTTCTCTTTCGGAACGCATAAAGTTGCGGGCAGTCTGGCGACGAGTTTCCCTCGAGTTGCTTTGCCAGTCTTCAAGGCGGGGCGTTGTGGTGAATCGAAGTCCTGGCTGTTGCAGATCAATACGGACCACATGGCGACGAATGGGTCTGGGACTGGTGAGCGCGTCCTGATGCAGGCGGATTCCGGGGGCCAGTTCGCGAGCTGTGTTCCAGTCGGGCGTTTCCTGAGCCGTTGCCGGCGACCCAGCCGGCCCGGTCAGCCAGAAAAATGCGATCCACAGCAACAGCCGCGACATGCAGTGACTTCCCCTGTGTCAACAAAAATCCCTAAGAATCACCAGCGGATTTCGACGATGACTTTTGCCGCACTGGCTCCATCGGGAAGCTGCACCAGCAGTTCCTGACGCCCCTGGGCCTGACGTACAATCGGCAGTCCACCTGTGACCAAATACTTCACCCCATCACAGACAAACCCGTCCTGTTCTTCCGTGATCCTGCCTGCGGCAATTCTCAGCCAAACTCCCCGAATCGGTGCAGCGGACTCAAGATTCAGTGTACGTTTGAGCCCGAAATCGGGGGTGTTGGGGAGTGGTTCGAGGGTATCGGTGAACTGCAGATCCTTCCACGTGGTTCGGAAGGCGGGCACCCCGGCGGGATTGAGTCGATAGCCGCGGAACTGGAAACCCAGTTCGCGTGGGTTTGCGGAGGGCCAGGCCTCATCAAGAGAAGCCAGTGTTGCCATCGGAGGGCCTTGCGGGAGTGTCATCACGTGATCTCCCAGCGGTGACTGGAACCCCGGACCACGGTCCACCCAGTGCTTCGCGGCATCAATAAAAGCACCGTGCCAGATCAGTCGCGGCGTCATGTGTTCCGCGTCCCACGCAAAATGCACCTTTTCCGGAAAGCCAATCGCGATGCCCCGGGGCGAGAGCCCTTCGATAAAGTTGCGATAAATCAGCGGTCGCTGTTCCGGTGTGAGCACAATGGACTGGCGTTCCAGCCCCGACGGGACTTTCGCGCGTTTGCCGTCAAGAAGATAGCGCCAGATGGCCTCGATCTGCCGAACAGAATCGCCTTCAAGGACGTGCGGGATGATGGAATTGCCGCCGGGCCAGGCTGCGGGCATCCGAGTTCCCGGCCGATATTTCTGGGGGTCCATGAGATAACGGTGAAACCAGTCGCGGCGCAGACGGGTAGTCATCGTGGTCATATCAAGCGACTGCAGACCGGTGGCGGCGAGGTTGTCGAAGCGGTGACATTTAATGCAGGAGAGCGCTTTGTCACCGATGAGCAGCCTGGCGTCGGCCTTGATCCGATGATCCGCTTCAGCGAATTCCGGAACCGGCACCTCAGCCCCGCGATCCGCAGCCAGTCGCGGCAGGAGCACATCAGCGTGCTGAGCGCCGAACGCTGGCATTCGCGTGTGCATGTAGGGGCGGTCCTTGCCGCCTTCGCTGAGGATTCGGCGGAGCCAGTCGTCGTTGAGCTTATCGCCGGCACCATCGAGTGGCGGCGGGACGCGACCTTCGTCACCCATTTCCGGGATCGTGCCGGTAAAGACGTGATTGAGCGGTTCAGAGGGACCGCCAAGGCCGCCGCGGGAATGGCAGGCGAAGCAGTTCAGGGAAAGCATCACAGAACGCACTTCGGCCGCCGGGGCCGCTGGTGTCTCCCTGGGCTTGCGGGCGTCGGCGATGGCCGCACCAAGGTCGGTCCGCTGCCGACTGCTCAGAGCAAACACCGGTGCCTTTCCGGCGGTCGGGGCAAGGCATCCGGAATCCATCTTCAGAGCTGCGAACACAGGAGCTGGTGACGGCAGTGGCTGCACGCGCTGATCACCATCGCCGTGCTGATGGCAGGCTGCACAACCCAGTTGCGCGAACAGGAGGCGACCTTTGGCGATCAGTTCCGGGCTGGGTGGTGCGGCCGTTTTCTGCTCAGCTTTGGGAGGATCACGGGTGAGTGTTACGCTGCCGGAGAGTGGCTGTCGGGGAAGGCCCGGGCCCTCAATTTCCACCGTCAGCTCTTCACCGCCACCTTTCTCGAAGAACTCAACAACCACTGTGTGGCTGCCAGGCTTGAGTGCGATCACGCCATCACGGCCAACCGGCGGATGAATGCCGTCATTGTTGACCACTTCCTGCTCATTGATGATGACTCGCGAACCGTCGTCGGATCGCACGTGGATGCGATAGTCGCCAGCCGTGGCGATCTGCAGATAACCTGTGAAACGCAGGGCGTAGTCGTCGCCGCGGTTAGCCGGTCCAGCAGAAAAGTCGGTCGTTGTGCCGGTGCTGACAGGCTTGAGCTTTGTGAAGTCTGGCAGCTTCTCCCAGCCGCCTTCAAAGTATTCGTACTGGATGCTGCCTTCCACTTTGACATCCCGCAGAAGATAGCTGGAGATATCGCGAGCGTCCTCGGGCGAAAGCCCCAGTGAAGGCATGCGCCCCGAAGGTCGCACCGTGTGAGGCTCCCGCAGGAAGGCAATCAGTCCGCCGAGGTTATATTTTTCGTGGAGCGGTCCGAGGGGCATCAGGAAGTCCGGCCGCACGACAGCGGGAGCGGTGGGATCCTGCGGTTCGTCTTCTTCGTCCGGGTTGGGCGGCGTCAATCCACGGCGAATGGCCACGATGGCCTCATTCGATCGCTGATCACCGTGGCAGGCTGCACAGCCCACGCGATGAAACAGTTCTTCGCCCCGGCGAATGCCATCTGCGGACACGGCCTGCGGACGCCATGTACTGCCAGCCGTGACGAAGGCCGTCAGGGCATCCAGCGTTTCAGGGCTGTCAGCAACTGCCGGGATTGCAGGCATTGCCGTACCGGGCTTCTGTTGCTGAGGATTGGCCAGAAATTTGCGGACGTGGTCCGGGTTGAGGCGTGTGGCGGCCGCCGTGAGTATCGGGGCCTGACGTGCAGCCACCGCGATTCCCGGGAACTGCCCGTGACAGGACTGGCAGTTCATTTCCGCGATCAGCAGACGGCCCGCTTCCACAGACTGCAGGTGTTCCGTGCGGAACCGTGCGTAGCCGGGCACCAGCGTTTCAGCGAGCCCGAGCTGGGCGTCCTGAGCAGACAGGTGGGCGGTGCTGAAGAGGCACAGCAGCGCAGGCAGGAAAAGGGAGCGACGGAAGGATACGGGTGCCATGGAGGGATACCGTTGGAGAAAAGTCACTGGCTGTTCACTGTCCCCGGCTTCGTTCCAGTCGAGGCCGTTTCCGGGACAGGCACTGCTGTCTGCCGGTGAATGATGAAGAGGAATTGCGGGGAAAGCAACTGTGTCAGTTCCAGTCAGGCTTGAGCGCACTATTCCAGCATCAGCGATGCAGCGTTGGAATTCGGCAATTCCATTGTTCAGCAGCCGGACCGGAGTGCTCTGGTCTGACTGGACTGAGAGTTTGGCGGGGCCGTCCCATGCGGCCACTGTCAGGTGGGCCGTCTGGTGAAGTGGGATGTTCGGGGACTGTCCCCGCGGCTTGCCGGGGCCCGGAATTAAGGGTGCAGACGGTCCAAGGTGACTGCCGCAGCGCGAACTCTGCGGGGACAGTCCCTGACTACGTCCGGAGAAGTGTCCGCGCGTCCCGGGTATTGCAATCGAGCGCATCGGTGCAACCGCAACATCCAGTATGGCCCCCCAATTCGGCGCAACCGCTCCATTCGGCCGCTTGCAGGAGGGCGGTTTGGTGAAGTGGGGCGTTCGGGGACAGTCCCCACGGCTGGCCGGGACGCCGAATTACGGCTGTTGTTGGTCCGAAGTGATTGCCGTAGCGCGGACTCTGCGGGGACTGTCCCTGACTACGTCCAGAGAAGTGTGCGCGAGTCCCGGGTATTGCAATCGAACGCATCGGTGCAACCGCAACATTCAGCATGGCCCTGCAATTCGGCACGACCGCTCCATTCGGCCGCTTTCAGGAGGGCGGTTTGGTGCAGTGGGGCGTTCGGGGACTGTCCCCGCGGCTGGACGGGTCCTCGAATTACGGCTGTTGTTGGTCGGAAGTGATTGCCGTCTCGCGAACTCTGCGGGGACAGTCCCTGACTAGGTCCGGAGAAGTGTCCGCGAGTCCCGGGTATTGCAATCGAGCGCATCGGTGCAACCGCAACATCCAGTATGGCCCCCCAATTCGGCACAACCGCTCCATTCGGCCGCTTGCAGGAGGGCGGTTTGGTGAAGTGGGGCGTTCGGGGACAGTCCCTGCGGCTGGCCGGGGCCTGGACTTACCGGTGTTGGTGGTCCGAATTGAACCCTCAGGACAGCGCGAGTGCGACCTTCATATTTGTGTGCGATGAATTCCGCCGGGGCATCCGGTTCGAATTTACGCCAAACATGAAGGTCGTTTGTCTGACTGAGGACCACTCCGCGAAAAGAATGAAAGCCGCACGATCTGAGTGTCCGGCTATTTCCATTCGTAGACGACCAGTTCATCCAGTGCCCGGACGAACACCTGTCCGTCAACGACAGCAAGGTGAGCCCAGGTGGATGTGTCGCTCACATGAAAACGGTCGAGCTCTTTGTATTCGGCTGGATTGGCGTCGAACAGAATCAGATCCCCAACTTCATCCAGTGCGAGCACGCGTGTGCCATTAACTGCCATGCTCCAGTACTTGCCGAACGGCGTGGTTCGCCAGAGCGATTCGCCGTTGGCTGGGTCCAGGCAGCAGAAACGCTGATTTCGCAGATGCAGATAAATCTTGCCTTCGATCACCACAGGAGAGGACATGTAGGCTTCGGTTGTGTTCTTCCAGACTTCGTTCACAGCCAGCCCGGTGTCAGCTTTGGTGACCTCGTACATCAGTGCACCACCACCATAACTGCTGGTGAAGATTCGATCGCCCAGAAGTGTTGGAGTGAGGATGTTCATGTCGCGGAAGGAGGGAATGGCGACGGACCAGAGTTCCTTGCCGTTCTCGGGGTCAACTCCGCAAAGCTTTGCGCGGGTCTGGACCACGAGTTGTTTAACGCCAACCAGTTCGCCCAGCATTGGCGACGAGAAGGCGCCTCCCATCATGCCGCCCGACTCATCCAGACTGCGCCAGGCCATTTCGCCGGTTGCGCAATTCAGCTTGACCAGACCGCCTGACGTCTGCACGAAGAGAAATCCGCCATCGATCAGAGGCGAGCAGACAAATCCAAAGGTCTGCCCTTTGGTCTCGAACATCTGTTTGAAATCAGCCCGCCAGAGTTCCTTACCGCTGGCTCCGTCAAGGGCCACGAGTACATCTTCGATGCCGGGGACAAACAGCCGCCCTTCGCTGTAGACGGGGGTCGCGCGAATCCAGCTGCCGTTGGAGGCGGCGAAGAAGGGAACTGTCATGGAGCCCGGCCATTCGACCTTCCAGAGTTCCTTCCCGGTATCGCGAGCGAGAGCGCGAGTCACTTCGTTCTTTTTGTCGACGGTTTCCGTGACGAAAACCTGATCTTTGGTCACGATGGGCCCGGAGTAGCTGGGGCCAAGCGGCACGCGGTAGAGTTCCTTCAGGTTTTCGGGCTGCAGTTTTTCAGGCCATGGCCCTGGGGCAGTAGCGGTGCAGGTGCGTGAATTTCCACGCCACTGGGTCCATTCAGACCGTTCGCCCGCAGACGCCATGGCGGTTAACGCGAAAACACCGAGAAGAACGCCGAAAGCCCGCATGAGTCAACTCCGGAAATGTGACGATTTAACGCAATCGGGCGACTGCCCGTTTTGAACGTTTTAGGCGTGTGTCGCAGGGGGACCAGGCAGATTTTCCGGAGAATTGCCGGTTTTAACGCAGTTCCGGCAATGTGAAGTCCTGCGTCGCCCGGGCACTCCCCACCGCACCCGCGGCCTGCTATGATTCGGGTCCTGATCAACGCCTTCTCATGATCAATGCCTTTCCAGCCCATCGCCCAGCCGAAGTTTCGGGGACCGCATGTTTGCAGATCGAGCGATTTTGTATTGCCGTGCAGGTGACGGCGGGAACGGTTGCAGCAGCTTCCGCCGTGAGACTTTTGTGCCCCGCGGGGGACCGGACGGCGGTGATGGCGGCGATGGTGGCGATGTGATTATTCAGGCGGACCGCAATCTGGGGTCACTGGGAAATCTGATCGGTCATCGTCACTGGAAGGCTGAGCGTGGTGAACATGGTCAGGGTGCCCTGTGCACGGGGAAGTGCGGCAAAACCACGGTGATTCTTGTGCCCCCGGGAACGCTGGTGCACGATCTGCAGCACGGCCATCTGCTCCGCGACCTCGCCCACCATGGGGACTCGATTGTTGTGGCCAGGGGCGGACGTGGCGGCAAAGGCAACAAGCGTTTTGCCAACTCGGTGAATCGTGCCCCGCGGGAAGCCGAAAATGGTCATCCGGGTGAATACCGCGAAATCCAGCTGGAACTGAAGCTCATCGCCGATGTGGGACTCGTTGGCAAACCCAACGCAGGCAAATCGACACTTCTCAGCCGTGTCTCCCGAGCCACTCCGGAAATTGCGGATTATCCATTCACCACCAAATATCCAAATCTCGGGCTGGTGCACGTGGGGTACGACCATGAGTACGTGCTGGCTGATATTCCAGGACTGATTGAGGGGGCTCATACAGGTGCGGGGCTGGGCCACGAATTCCTGCGGCATGTCGAACGCACCCGGCTGCTCGTGCATCTGGTGGAACCTGCACCTGCCGACCAGTCTGACCCGCTCGACAACTACCAGCAAATCCGCGAAGAGCTCCGCCTGTACGACCCCGGGCTCGCCGCCCGCCCGGAAATTCTCTGCGTCACCAAAGCCGAGCTCCCGGATGCCACAGCAGCCGCCGAACTCCTCCGCGAAACCACCGGCCGCGAGGTGCTGCTGATTTCCGCCGTGACCGGTCGCGGTCTCCCGGAACTCAATCGCATCATCATCCGGCAACTCGCAGAACTCAAAGCCGAAGAAGCGGCTGCCAGCGCTCCACGGCCAGCCAGCGGAGAAACACCGGCCGAGGACCCCTCAATTGACGCCTCCGTCTGAAAACATCGCAGTCACAGCACCGCATGCCGCCCCGAAATCCGCCGCAACGCCGGTTGGGAATGCTGCGGAGCTGCTGACCAACGCCAGACAACAGCTGCTGGACCGGCGCACCGCCTCCGGATGGTGGACAGGCAGGCTCTCCACGTCGGCGCTCTCCACCGCCACCGCCGTGATGGCCCAACTCCTTGCCTCACTGCACACCTCAGATCCCGCCGCACGAACGCAACTGCAGCGTCGGGTCACAGGCGGACTGGCATGGCTGGCCGGGCACCGCAATTCGGACGGTGGCTGGGGCGACACGCTGATCAGCTTCAGCAACATCTCGACCACAATGCTGGCTCACGCCGTATTTCACGCAGCAAGGACTCAAACGCCCGAACTGTTCAACGCCGAATGGAACAGCGTGCTTGCAGATGCCGACCAGTGCATTCAGAAGTTCGGCGGTGTCGAGGCCGTGATCCAGCGTTATGGTCGGGATCGGACATTTTCCGTTCCCATTCTGACCCACTGTGCTCTGGCCGGAACGGTGTCGTGGGACCGCGTGATCCCACTTCCGTTCGAACTGGCCTGCATTCCCCAACGCTGGTACGCCACCATTCGACTGCCCGTCGTCAGCTATGCCCTGCCAGCACTCATCGCCATCGGCCAGGCTGTCTTCAGGCATCGCAAATCAAGAAATCCATTCACCGCCGTCATCCGCCGCGCCGCCATTCCTCGATCCCTCAGAATTCTCGAATCCATCCAGCCCTCCAACGGAGGCTTTCTCGAAGCTGCACCGCTCACCAGCTTTGTCGCCATGAGCCTGATCAGCTGTGACCACCTCGAACATCCCGTCGTTCAGCGTTGCCTGCAGTTCCTTGAAAACTCAGTGCTCGAAGACGGCAGCTGGCCGATTGACACCAATCTCGCCACGTGGCTCACCACTCTCAGCGTCAATGCCCTTGCCTCCAGCCCCGCCGGACTCCCCGAAGAACTCAACATCCCCGCCATCCGCAACTGGCTGCTCAATCAGCAGTACCGCACGGTACATCCCTACACCGGAGCAGCTCCGGGAGGCTGGTCGTGGACCGATCTTCCTGGAGGAGTACCGGATGCAGACGATACCCCCGGCGCAATGCTCGCAATACTCAGCCTCCATCGTCCCGGTGAAGCCTTGTCGGCAGCCGAACGCCAGGCATTGAACGCCGCAGGCGAATGGCTCCTTGGACTGCAAAATCGCGATGGTGGCTGGCCCACCTTCTGCAGGGGCTGGGGAGCTTTGCCCTTCGACCGCAGCTCCTGCGACATCACCGCCCACGTCCTCCGTGCCTTCCAGCTGTGGCAGGATCGCACGGGTCTGCCATCCGTCGCATACGCGACTGCCGTCCAGCGTGGCCTGCGGTATCTTCACAAACAACAGCGTGCCGACGGCACCTGGCTGCCACTCTGGTTCGGCAACCAGTATCACCCCCGCGACGAAAATCCGCTGTACGGAACCAGCCGGGTGCTGAGGGCTCTGGCTGCAACAGGTCATGGTCAATCCGCCGCAGCGCTCCGGGCTCTGGAATGGCTGCTCAACAGTCAGTCCAGCGACGGCAGCTGGTCCGGTTCGCCGGGACTTCCGGCCTCCGTCGAAGAAACCGGACTCGCCCTCGAAGCCCTGGCTGACCTGTTCACCAGCCTGTCAGAGGCGAAAGGTGCTCCAGCAACAGGCCCTGACATGTGCCAGCGTGTGCAGGAAGCCGGGGAACGCGCTTTCAGCTGGCTGCTTGGAAGGGTGGATTCCTGTACACTGGACAAGCCCTCACCGATTGGTTTCTACTTCGCGAAACTGTGGTATTTTGAAGCTCTTTATCCGATCATCTTTGCCGTCTCGGGGTTAAATCGGTGGGATGCTGTGCGAAACCGCACGGCCTCCGCTACAATACGCCAGCCCGTCTGACCGCCGGCTCAGCCAGTCAGACGGGCCATGGTGCAACAATCGCAGTCATTCGTCGAAGGGGACACGCCCGTGTCAATTGCGCAGGCGCATGCTCAAATGATGGAAGAGGATCCGATTCGTCCAGAGTTTCCTCAGGAAGCTCCGGATGTCCTGCCGCCGTCTGCGGTGGAGGACGACGATCCAGCACCGGTTAAAAAGAAGGGCCGTCGCCGCAGCTCGACACATCTGAAGATCGTCCCGGAAACGCTGGAACTGCGTGAGCGGCTGAAAGTGGCCGCCGAGGACTACGCTCGGAATCTGGACCGCGCCCGTGCCTTTACGCGTGACGAGCTGGAGCGTTACGGCCGCGATCTGCTGGAACGGCTGCAGCTGCCGGAAAAGTACCTTGGCTTCTCCATGGTGATGATTGGCAATTTCTTCTGGAAACAGCAGTTCCTGGCCATTCCCTTCAATCGCCGCATGCTGTTGTTGCCACACTGCCTGAAGCATGCGGAGGGCTGTCCTGCCGAGTACACTCAGTTTGGTCTGGACTGTGAGCGTTGCGGGGCGTGTTCGATTGCCGATTACAAGGTGCGTGCCGAGCAGCTGGGTTACCGCGTGCTTGTCGCGGAAGGTTCCCCGGTGGTGCTGCGGATCATTGTGTCCGGCTACATCGATGGGATCCTCGGCGTGGCCTGCCTGAACGTCCTTGAAAAAGCCATCGATAAGGTGCTCATCGCCGGCGTGCCTTCCTACGCCGTGCCTCTGCATTCCGGAGACTGCCTGAACACAACTCTCGATCAGGCCTGGGTCTGGGAAGTGCTCGACAAATACGAACCGCTCCCCGAAAAGCCCACCACCAGCTACGTTCCGCTCATGCGAGCTGCAGCGCGGGTGTTCGAGGACGACTTCCCGCGGCTGGTTCCGCGGCTGCGCACCCGGGACGCCTCCGGCAGCAGCCCGGCACTCGCCTTTGCCGAACGCGAATCTCTGGACTGGCTCGCGAACGGCGGTCGGCGTTTTCGCCCCTTCATCACGCTGGCGGCATGGTATGCAGCATCCGGTCAGCCAGCCCTGACATCCGGCCAGGCGACGCCACAGATTCCCGATGCCGTGGGCCGTGCGGCGATTGCCATTGAGGCCTTCCACAAGGCTTCGCTGGTTCATGACGACATTCAGGACGATGACCAGTACCGCTACGGCCGTGAAACTCTGCATCGTCGTCACGGCACAGGTCCCGCCATCAACATCGGAGACTACCTGATCGGGCTGGGCTATCGCCTGATTCATGCCACCCGCGAACACGACACCGCAGCCGCTCTGGATGTCCTCAACAGCATGTCGACCGCTCATCTGCGGTTGTGCGACGGGCAGGGCGCCGAAATGGCCTTCCAGCAATCGCCCGACTGGAACATCACACCTCTGGATGCACTCCAGATCTACGCACTCAAGACGGCCCCGGCCTTTGAGGCCGCATTGTACGCGGGACTGCGACTCGCCGGACACCCACTCGCCTCCAGTGACCTCGTGCCTCGCTTCTGTCGGCACATCGGCGTCGCCTTTCAGGTGCTCAATGACCTGAAGGACTGGCAGGGTGACACGGATAATAAGCTGGTGGCCGGACAGGATGCAGCCGCACTCCGCCCCACCGTCCTGCTGGCACTCGCACTCAAACACGCCTCCGCAGAAGACCGCAGTGAACTCCAGCAACTGCTCTCCAGCGGAAATCCCGGTCCCGGAAAATCCGGCCGTATCGAACGCATTCGCGGCATCTTCCAGAACTGTGACGTTTTCGAGAAAGCAGAAGTGCTCGTCGACAGCACCCGCGCCCGCGCCGAAGAACTGCTCGGACAAATCACCGACTCCTCCATCCGCGATCTGCTCCGCTACTTCCTTGAAACCGTCCTCGCCAAAGACCTCCCCCCCACCACCCTCGAACAACACCCCGAAATCCTGGTCCAGCTCAATACCGTCGCCAACGGCAGCGCCAGTCTGCTCCCACTGCTTTCCGGTGGCAGCGCTGCTTCCATGGCCCCCCAACCCTCAAGCCCCCTCACAATTCTCGCCGCCGCTTCCTGTTCGGCGACCGGCGTGCCCGGAATGATTCCGTCCTGATTCGGCGGATGTATGTCGCTGCAGTTTGAACCAGTCTGGTCCTGGGCCTTTGCCATCGGCGTCTTCATCGCTGCTGCAGTGCTGATGCGCACCGCATACCCGCGGCGAATTCAACATCTGCCCCCCGCCCGCCGTCGTCTGCTGGTGTTCTGCCGCACTGCGTTTCTCGTCCTGCTCTTCCTCGCCTCCCTCCGCCCCGCACTGGTACTCGAGCGGCAGGACGAATCCGAAGCAGTGATTTATCTGGTCTCAGACGCCAGCCGCAGCATGCAGACAGCCGACGAGACCGGCGGCATGACGCGCCGGGAATCCCTGCGCAACCTGCTCCAGAAAGCCGCGCCAGCACTCGCTGACCTGGCAGAAAAATTCGAAATCCGCCGCCGCGATTTTGCGGAAACCGCGTCTGTCGTCGAAGACTTCACACCCACTGCCGACGGCCCCTTCACTGCCATCGGCAAATCGCTCGAAACCCTTTCCGAAGAAATGGGCGACAGCGTCGTGCCAGCTGTCGTGCTCCTCAGCGACGGTCGCCAGGCCGCACCCGGAAAGCTCGATACCAACCCCGAACAAATCGCGCTGCGTCTGGGGCTGCGTCAGCGCCCGATCTACACGGTCGGCTTCGGCACCGCTCAGGCCGGCTCCACTTCGGCCGATCTGGCAGTCACGGATCCCAGCATCACCCGCGATGTTTTCCAGGGCAATACGCTGCCCATCAGCGTGCGCCTGAAAGCCGCCGGTGCTGGCGGACTGCCCGTAACGGTCCGCGTGCTGCTGGAGAACCGTCAGGGACTGGGCGATGGCCAAAGCGGTCCACTCGAACCCGTGCCACTGTCCCCCGAAGCCCGATCACTCGTACAGCTCACCCCAACCGCCACTACTGAAGAACACCAGCTGACGTTTCAGATCGTCCCGGAACAGCTCGGCGATCTCAAGCTCGCCGTCGAAGCAATCCCGCTTCCCGGCGAAGCGCGCCAGACCAATAACCGCGTTGAAACCATCATCCGCGTCCGCCGCGGGGGCATTCGCGTGGCTTTGTTTGACGTGATTCGGTCCGAACAGAAATGGCTCAGACAAATCAACGACAGCAGTCGTATTCAGCTGGACTTTCACCCCATTCGTTCCGGCGCCTTTCGGGCTCAGAATCGAATCCCCGACCGCTTCTTCCAGCCCGGCAGCTATGATGCGTATGTCATCGGAGATGTCCCAGCCACCACCTTCAGCCCCGAACAAATCCTCGCACTCGCTGCCTGCTGCAAACAGGGGGCGGGACTGATGATGATTGGCGGAGCAGACAACTTCGGCGCCGGTGGTTACGCACAGTCACCGCTGGCTGAACTTCTGCCGGTCGAGCTTCCAGCGACCAATTTGCAGCTCACCAGCCCCCAGAAAATTCTGCCCTCCCGCGATGGGCTCGCCCACTTCGTCATGCAGATTGCCCCGGCCGACCAAAACCGCAGCCGCTGGGAACAGCTCCCACCCTCACCGGCGGTAATCTGCTCGCCCCCCGCAAGAACTCACTCGCCCAGGTGCTCGCAGCATCCCCCGACGGCGCCCCGCTGCTCATCGGACTCGACACCGGACGCAATCGATCGCTCGCCTTTGCCGGAGATACCACCTGGCAGTGGGCCATGCTGGGGTTTGCGGAAGACCATCTGCGGTTCTGGCGACAAATCATCTTCTGGCTGACGCGGAAGGAAACCGATGACACCCAGGCAGTCTGGATTCAGGCTGAGCCGCGTGATCTGATCCCGGGGGCCCCCGCCACGCTCACCGTTGGCGCCCGCGACACACAGGGACAGTCCATCAGCGACGCCGAGTTTTCCATTGAAGTGACTGACCCCAAAGGAAAACTCCTGTCGCTCACACCCCGTCGCGATGGTACTGCCAGCTCCGCCGAATTCACGGAGACGATGGAACCCGGCGACTATTGGGCTCGCGTCCGCGCCAGTCGCGGAGGGCAACCTTTTGGGAATATCGCGATCACGCGGTTTCATGTCGTGCCCAACGACCCGGAACGTGACAATCCCGCGGCCGAATTCGACGTGCTCAGACGCATCGCGGAAAACAGCGGCGGACAGTTTTTCAGCCACGAGGAATTCCTTGCAAAAATCCAGTCGTGGGCCGCCGAGGGACTCCCGGGAATGAATCTGAAGCGACAGGAACGCATCTCCCTCTGGGATACTCCCCCTGTCCTCCTGCTCCTCGTCGCCCTGCTGTCACTGGAATGGGGCATTCGCCGGAAAAATCAGCTGATGTGATCGGGGCCGGAAGAAGCGGACGCAGTCGCCGGGGGACTCGCTTGCGAGTTGAAATTCCTGACGTAAGAATCCGGGCAGTTCTCCGGCTGGTCAGGCCAATGACATTTCCCCTCAGATTTCAAAAGTCACCCCATGGAACTGGCTGAAGTCCAAAAAGTTGCTCGCCTGGCACGTCTGGCCTTGTCCGACGCGGAACTCCAGCAATCGCGTGAGCGGCTCACGGCGGTGCTGGACTACGTACAACTGCTGAACGAAGTCGATACGTCGGGGGTGGAACCACTGCTGCACCCAGTGCCCCTTGAAAATGTTTTCCGCGACGACAGCCCGGTCGCCAGTCTCAACACGGACGCGGCACTGGCAAACGCCTGCCGCTCCGACGGTCGTTTTTTTCTGGTCCCGCAGATACTCGCCGACAAATAAACGGGGTCCCCCCATGCCGCGCGGCAAATCTTCAAACCTGCGTCAGAATTCTTATTTCCCAACCAATCACCAGTTTCCCTCCCTGCTCGCTGTTTTTTTTCCAGGCTTCCTGTGACTTCTGCGGTCCCGCCAGGTAAAATGCTTCCAGCGATCGTGGACCACCCTGCTCTCTGACAGACGGAAATACGCCATGCAATCCATCATTTCCCCCCTCCTGAAAAACCTTTCTGTGGCTTGGGCCCCCGGTTATCCCGAACTGCTGATTTGTCTCGTAATCGCACTGCTGCTCTTCGGCAGCCGGCTCCCCGGAACCATGCGATCACTGGGGCAAAGCCTGAACCAGTTCAAAAAAGGGATGCGTGAGGGTGAAGAGGACGCAGCGGCGTCCGATCGTCTTCAGTAACCACGTTAAGGCCCCGTGCGCACCCGTCGCACGGTCTCCGCAAATTCACCGCGGGGGCGCTGATCGGCTGGCTGGCAGAATCCTCGCCAGCCCCAACTGTTTTGTCCACCAGGACTCAAGTCATGGGATTTCTGCCCGGCATCGGTACCTCAGAAATGCTGATCGTGGGTGTCATTGCGCTGCTGCTCTTTGGCAAGAACCTGCCCGGAGTCGCACGGAACCTTGGTAAAAGCATGGCAGAACTCAAAAAAGGGTTGTCAGGCTTCCAGGAAGAATTCCGCAATGCCACCCGTGAGGCCGAACGCTCCGTGGCCTACTCGCCACCGGTTCCCGCCTCTCGAACTCCGGCCGTTGACCCTCCTTCCCGCGCTCCCGCCTCTGCTCCCGCTGCCGTTCAGGCAGGCAGTGCGGACGACTTCACGGCGCCACGCTTCGAACTTGACTGATCCCTTCGACAGCCACGCGAATTTCGGAACTGTCAATGGCCCTCGTCCCGGCCTCATCGTTCGAGGTGAATCTTCAGGATGTGCTGGCTGC
>JBEIEK010000003.1:0-58069 GCA_040382995.1 Planctomycetaceae bacterium | reverse complement strand
GGAGAACTTTGGAGGGATGCTGAGGGCCAGCCCCCAGCCCCCCGGGATTTATCGCTTTGGGCCAGCAACAGGTGTTGCCGAATGGGTTGGCTGGCTTTGCGCGAACGGCGCGGGAGTGACTGCCAAAGGCAGCCAATGTGCCGGGCGGAGCCCGGCACATTGGGTTCAGAGAACTTGTCGACGGTATGTCTCAGACGCTTGAGTTGCTTCCCCGCAGAGCCCTGTTCTCCTAAGAGATACTGGAGGATACGTCAGGGTGAGGCGGTTGGCGCGAGGCTTTTCGAGGCGTTGAAGATTTTTCTGAGTGCAACAAAAACAGAAGAGAGGGTTTACGCAGATGAGCGAAAATGATCGCCATCCGGATGAAACAGGGCGAAGTGCGTGTTTTTGCTGGTTTCCCGGGATTTCATCCCGGGCTGGTAGAGCTGGCCTTACAGGCTGGAATTGCAGGACGGGGCATGCAGCCGGGCGAGGCATTTGCCGAGCCACCGAACGGTGGTCCGCGTGTGAGCGATTGTCGGCGTTTTTGTGGGAGCTGCAGGGGGCGGTGCAGCTTTCGTGGCAGGGATGCGGCTCAGCAGGAGCTTCGCCCTCCCGACACCGTCTCCTGCCGGAAAGTCAACGCGATTGGACGGAGGCCGCCGACACGCCAAGCTCCTCGCTTGCCTCTGCAATGGTCAGCCCGGAGGCCTGCACCCAATCAATCCGCTCACGCCACACCTGCTCCAACTCGTTCATGGACCACCTCATCAGGTGAAATCCTGAAACCGGAGGACACCGGGTTCCAGACTACAGACCCTGACGAGAATGGATTTGTCGGACGCTGACTTTCGATGCGACTTTTGATCTGGCATGAGTTTTTCAGGTGTTGTATCATAAAGCAACATCTGGACGGAGTGCAGTATGCCATATTTCGAGATCATGATGATTTCACGATTTTCCCAGTCACAGCGTGTGAAGTCGAGGTGTGAGATGAAGGGCAGCCGAGGCAAACGGATTTTCCGCAGGTCAACGCCGGAGGAATTGAAGCGACACGAAGATATCAGGCAGGAAATTGACCGGGAGTTGCCGGATATCAGGGTGCGTGCCGCGCGTCAGCTTGCACGTTTGTCGCACGAAGGCACTCCGATACGTCAGGTTCTTGGCGCACTTCGAGCCGAACGACAGCGACTCGGATTGAGTCTTGCCGATATCTACGAACGAACAGGGATTGACCGCGCTGCGCTGTCGAGGCTTGAAAACAATGAGGATGCCAACCCAACACTGACGACATTGGAACGCTACGCGGAAGCACTTGGAAAACGAATGGTTGTGCTGTTGTCCGACGCAACCGGTTGATGGTGAACACTGTACCGATCGGACGGGGATCAGAGTTTGGCCTGTTGAGAGATATTGGAAGACGGACGCAGATTTTGGTGAGCTCTTTGAAGGGATGCTGGGGGCCAGCCACCAGACCCCCGGGATTTATCGCTTAGGGCCATCAACAGGTTCTGCCGAATGGGTTGGCTGGCTTTGTTGAGCGAACGGAACCTGTCGACGGCGGTCAGTTCGTATTCGCCGAGCTTCGCCCTGAATACGAACGTGGGGGCGATATTAATGTAAGCAACATATTGAGTGGGCGATACCGAATCCTGACGGAGTGCGAGTCTGCGTGGTGTTGTGTCGCGTCCACTGTGCGATCTGGGACCACTCCTGGTGGTTCGGTGATCGCAATTGACATGTGAAGTGTGGCCGCCGAGACGTCAAGCGGAGCTTTTGAGGCTTTTTTCGCTGCATTTGATCACTGAGGATTTGCGCGAGGGACCCCCATGAAAACCAAACAACAGCAGTACACGGCTCTTGTTGAACAGCGGAAGGCTTGTCGCCGCTGTGTGGGACTTGCAAATCCTGCCGAGCCGGAGCTGCGGCAATTCGATTCCGGTGAGATTGGCCCGTGGTCTCGTCTCCATGGCGATCTTGATGCGCAACTGATGATCGTCGGTCAGGACTGGGGGGGTGTGAAGTATTACAAGGACAACAAAGGCCTGGACAAGCTCGCCAATCCCACCATGCGTAATCTGGAAAAGCTGCTCCACCACATCGGGATCCGGGTCAGCGTTACGAGCTACGCTGAAGAGGCCCGTGGACTCTTCCTGACCAATGCCGTTCTTTGCCTGAAGAACGGTGGCCTTCAGGCAAGGATCGAACCCGAGTGGGCGTGGAACTGTGGTTCACTGTTCCTGCGGCAGCAAATTGAAATTGTTCGGCCGAGAGTGGTTGTTTGCCTTGGAGCCTTTGCCTTTCATGCGGTGCTCAAAGCGTTTGGGCAACCGATGATTGAATTGCGAGATGCAATCGAAGACACCGAGGGAAATGAAATCCTGGATGGCGTTCGCTTGTTCGCTGCTTACCACTGCGGAAACGGAACAGTGAATCGCAACCGTGACCTGCAACAGCAGATGACCGATTGGGAGAGAATCCGGAGGTTCCTGCGACCGGTGCCGGGAGGGCGAACTCAACGCTGAGTGCGTGTTGACTTCGTTCGAGGTCATGGCAGACTGTCAGAGCTGTGCTGACAGGCCGTAATCGCCGTGGCGATCGCGGATTTTGCGGGCATATCGACACTGAAAACGGCACCACAATCGATTGCAGCACGGCTGTGGGGCTCTCGAGGCAAAAAGAAAATCAGATGAACCTGTCAGTCTTTTGTGGGCCGGGCTCTGTTCTCTGCAGCGATATTTGTTAGACCTCAGGTCCCGGCAGTTGCGTCGAGGCTTCTGTTGCGGCCGCCGAGATACAGGGAACGTTTTGTGAAGTCAGATTGGTGAATGATGTCATGGGATACGATCCAGACGAATTTGCGGCCCGCGCGGCGGCGCTCAGCGGCCCGGAGTTCGCCCGTTGGTGGAGTCGTGCAAGTTACATACTTTGCATCACCGGATCATCGGAAAACCTGATCAACGCAGCCTTTGCTGCGTTGACGTACTGGTCCGGCGAGCCGTTTGCTGGCTCCGGATCCCCTCAAATGCTGGGCATTCAAGGTGCCGTGATCACGGTGTCTCGTCGCATCCTCGAGACCCATGATCAGTGCTTCGAACTGACTCGACGATTGGGAACACTTTTTCACAGCGAAAACATCGGTGTTGCCTTCGCTTCGATTCGCGAGTTTGATGTTCGTTTTCCTTCGACATATTCCATGTATGTCACTGATCATCTGGTGAGGGTCGCATCGGCACCGGTTGTGCCTGCTTCAGGGATTGACATGAGCTTAAGAGGGATCGCGTTCAGGGTCTTGTATGCTCTGGATCCCAACTTTCGAAATTTTCGGTCGCTCGTGACTGCCTGTGAAGAGTGCATCATTGGATGCCGTTCTTGGGGGCTGAAAGGCCCACAGGTCTATCGCGATACTCTGCAGAAGCTTTTGCACTGCCGCCCCCGGTAGACGGGGCTCAAAATGCCTCCCATCGTGAGAGATTACCGAACGGATGGGGAACATGGCTGTGCTGTTTGGAGGGACGCCACGGCCCAGTTCCACGACGCACGGGAGGCCATCGACAGGGTTTGCTGATTGCGTTGGCTGTTGGTCTGGCGTCTGTCGAATTATTCGTTCAGCGGCAATTCCTGAAGGATTCGGAAGCCGAGGCTTTCGTGGCGAGTGTTGTCAGGGTCATGGGTGCGGTAGGCGGAGCGGAATGTGTTGTTGAGTGGATCATTGCGAAAGGAGCCACCGCGGTTGACGTGTCCCAGTCCGGATTCACAGCGGGGATCGGTTGCCGGGGTGCTGGTGTATTCGGCGAACGGATCGAGGCAGTTCTCGAAGAGGTTGCCGTGCATATCGAAGAGCCCGAGGGAATTGGGGAGCTTGAGTCTGACGGGGTGAGCGTGTCCGGCGGAGTTGAGTTTGGTCCAGGCAAATCGATCCAGCAGTGTCGGATCATCTCCGAAGGAGTAGGCGGACAGAGAGCCTGCGCGGCAGGCGTATTCCCATTCCGCTTCCGTGGGGAGTCGGTAGATCTTGTTTTCGCGGGCGCTGAGTTTTTGTGTGAATTCGACCTGTCTGGCCCAGGAGATCCACGCTGCCGGGTAATCGGGGCCAGTCTGGACGTTGAGTTGTCCCTGCCATGGCTGGTCCTGCATGATCGTCTGCCACTGGGCCTGGGTGACTTCGGTGGCGGCCATACGGAAGGGGCGACTGATACGCACGAGGCGTTGTCGTTCGGGATCGCTGGCGGCAAAGGCTGGCTTGCGTCCGGGTTCGGTGACGGGTGAGCCCTGGAGGAATTCGCCTGCGGGGACCAGTTGCAGCGACATGCCGATGGAGTTCTGCACGGTTACCTGGGTGTTAAGGGAGTCGGCCAGCGACTGCTGGATTCTGGCAACTTCGCGGGGATCGAGCGAAGATTCTGTGAAAGTGAGCTCGAACCTGGGTTTGAGCAGGAGGGGTGTAAGGAGCTGACTTTCTCCGGAGCTCCTCAGGAGTGTCTCCAGCTGGTCTGTTGCGGTTGCGAAACTGAGTGTTGCGGCGTCCCATTCGGCTGAGTTGCTGGCGACGGCAGCCTGTTCAGCGAGTTCGCGGATGGCGAGGAATTCTGCTGTGTTCTGAATGTGTTGTGGGGTGGCGTTGACGAGTGATGTCCAGCGGCGAAACTTTTCTTCGCAGCAGAGTGCGGCGGCGTGATCCTGGTGCAGATTCAGCAGTTGATTAAGGATGGTGGAGCAGTGTTGCTGGAGTTCTGTGACGGGCAGGGAGTCGATGTTGTTTGTCAGCAGTGTGCGTTGCTGGCGGAGTCGTTCGAGCTGCTGACTGAGCGATGGTGATGGTGGTGAGAGGCGGAGGCGGAGTGCGTCGATGCGGGTGGTGAGTTCCTTCGCCTGTTTTCGAAGCAGAATCTGCTGTTCGTGAGCCTGTTTTTGCTGCCGTGTGATGCTGTTGTTGAGGACGAGGTGTGAGATGGTGAGCAGACCGAGGGCGATGCCGAAAACAAGTTTTGCGGCGAGGAATGTGCGTTGAGTGCGGCGACGTTGTTGCAGTTGTTGGCGGGTGGTACGAAGTTCGCGTGCGGCGTGGAGGCGTCCGGCGAGTGTGGCAGCGTTCCAGAGTTCGTGTGAGGCACTGTCGTTGTCGGCTGCGGGTGGTGGCTGCTGGGTGTACGCGAGGATGATCTGTGAAAAGTCATCCGGGATGTTGGCAGCGGCGAGCAGTTTGGGGAGTTCGGCGGGTGGATGCTGTGCTGCGATTTTTCCGCAGAGGATGGTGAAGCCGATGCGGGCAAGTGCGTGAACTTCATCAGCTGCGGTGGGCCGCCGTTCACCGCTGCGTACAGCATCGCTGGCGAAGGCATGGGTCACTGGGACGGCTGCGAGTGTTTGCAGGCTGCGGTAGCCGGGTTTGGGGCGTCCGCCACCGCCGAAATCGATCAGGCGAATGTGTCCGCCGGTCGTGACGAGGATGTTGTTCAGTGAGGGATCGCGCTGGAGGAGGTGGACAGCGTGCAGTTGCGTGTAGGCGTGGAAGACCTTCAGGCAGAGGAGTTCGCGGTCGGGGACGGGAAGGGCGGGGCGAGCTGCGAGGTAATCGCCGAGTGTTTCGCCTTCGATCCATTCGAGGATCAGAAAGGGTTGTGCATCGATGGGTTCGACGGCGCGGTAGAAGCGGGGAAGGAGGCCTGGCGGAAGTTCGGGGGCATCGAGGATGCGGCATTCGCGCTGGAACATCCGGCGCGCATCCTGGTTGTGTGGTTCGAGGAGGATCTTGACAGCGCGGGGGTTGCTGGTGGTGAGATCTGTGGCTCGGCAGACGACGCCGCAGGCCCCGGCGGCGGTGCGAGTGATGTGTCGGAGTCCTTCGGCGTGGAGAGCGGCGCGGGTGGCGGGGAGGATTTCGTCAAGTTCGTCGATGGAGTCAGGGTTTGGGGTGAGTCCCAGTGCCCGGTGGATTTGCGGGCCGACAGGTCCGCTGTCGGAGTTGGAGGCGGGGGCAGGGTCAGGAGTGGCGTTGGTCACGAATCCGGCTCCTGGATTCTTGAGTTCTTAAGTCGGTAGCGACCGCGGCGGAGCAGCAGTTCGATTTCGGAGCGGGGCAGGTTGAGCGTGCTGGCGATGTCGTTGTAGGAGAGTCCGTCGACATAGCGAAGTCGGAGTGCCTGGCTGCAGGCTTTGAGTTCGGTGTCGCCGGACGATTCCCAATCGAGCAGAAGTTCGAGAGCAGAGTCGAAGGGCACTCCATTGTGACTTTCAAAATGGGCAGCGCGGGAGTGGGTGAGCTGGGAGAGAATATCGTTGACCGTGAGGTCGTGCTGGGCGAGGACTTCCGGTGTCTGGATAGTTTTTTGGAACGCGCGGGTGCTGCGGTAGTGGTTGAGCATGAGTGAGGACATGATGCGAGACACGTAGCCGGTGAGTTGTCTGCGGGACTGAGTCCGCATGAGGCGATCAGGGTATTTTTCGAGGATGCGGGTGAAGGCCTGGTTGAGGACGTCGGTGAAGCGTGCGGAGACATCGGCGTTCTGAAGATTGGCACGGGGGCCGAGTCCGGGGAGGAGTGGTGTGATGTGCCGGAGTTCGGAATGCAGGAACGAGTAGATGTCGTGTTCGAGCTGTGTGTCACGGGGGCCGTCGCCGTTGGGGTGCAGCATTTGCCACTGGCGGAGTCGTTCGAAGATGCGGTGTTCGTGAGAGGGGTTGGGCATGTGGCAGGTACGAAAAAAAAGCGGCGATTTTCGGTGACCCGAAAATGCCGCTTGAGAGAAGAGGGGCGAGAGGGAGTCGAACCCTCGCGTGACGGATTTGCAATCCGTTGCCTTAGCCACTTGGCTACCGCCCCAGTAATCAGAGAACAACAACAGAACACACGGGGCAACCTGCGTGCCGTAGGAGGCTTGAGCGGGTTATGCGTGTTCTGAACATCGTAGCGAACTTATCGGCATTTGGTCGAGAGTGCTGCAGAGAATTCCGCGTGAAATCTCAGAGGAGAAAATCGGAGTTTTGCGGGGCATGGGATGTTGGGGTTGGCAAATGGGTTTCCGGCATTGACACAGCTCAATTTGAAGTGGTTCGCGGGCTGGGTGCTGGAAGGGCAGCGTTGGACCGCGTAGGATGCTGGCCAGTTTCGGCCTCTTCGCATGTTGTTTTCAGGAAGTTTCGGGGGGCTGGGCGATACAGGAGAATACAGGTGGCGGAATCTGAAGAAGTACTGATCCAGCAGGCTCGTGACGCGGTCAGTCAGTGTAATTGGGTGGTTGGTGAGTGTGCTGCGAAGTGGACGGCGCGGTATGCGAGGGGGCGTACGGATGCGGACTTTGGGCAATTGGTGGGTCTGAGTGGTGATCAGATCTTCCAGCGACGTCGGGTGTGGGAGCGGTTTGGCTCCGTGTACACCGACTATCCGGGGCTCAAGTGGTCCTTTTTCTATGTCGCGCTCAACTGGGACGACGCTCCGGACTGCCTTGCGTGGGCGCGGGAGGGCGATGCGACGGTGGCCGAGATGCGTGCCTGGCGTCGGGCTCAGCGTGGCGAGGACTTGTTCACGGAGTCTGCCGAGGGATATTCGGAGTGGGCTGCACCGCTGGGTGTGGACACGTCTGCAGTGCCGTTGAGTCGGGTGGTGGATCCATCAGAGTACGTACAGAGTGGTCAGGGGGATCGGGCGGGACTGGGCGGTGCGCGATCGGGTGCGGCGACGATGGACGCGGTGGCTCGTGACGCCGCTGACAGTTCCTACGCCCCATTCCGTGCGGACGCTGGTGGCGGGGCTCCGAAGGTGGAGGTTCCAGAGCCAGGTGGTCGGCGAGCGGAGTTGACGCCGGAGCAATTCTGGAAGCGGGCTTCATCGATGCTGGACAAGCTGAGTCGTGCGTTGACGCCGGGGTTGTTGAAGGCCTTGCCGGAGCAGTCGGACGCGGTGCAGGAGAAGTTGCGGGAGTCACTGCGGGAGTTATCAGAGCGACTTGACGAGGTGCTTGTGTAGGGTCTTTGGCGGGGGACGGGTTGGCTGTCGGGTGTCCGGTCGGCGGCTACCCCGGGAAAATCTGCATGCTGTTGCAGTTGGGGTGGGATGGGAGTTTTGTTCGGATTTTATCGAAGATTCCTGTCAGGCAAGCAGGGCAATCTGCGTTGTGAAACTTCCGTTGACCAAACCTTCTAAATGGATACAATTGGCGGAGTTGATGGTTGGCGAAGTTCCGGAGTTTCCAGGAGTTAAGGCAGATTCGACGAAATAAACGGACTGAAAAGCTCCGATGTCTGTCTGCTGAAGCTCGCTGAAGTTCCCAAAGCCTGCACTTCAACAGCTCCGTCCGATTTCACTGGCAAGCAGCAGGGACCGTTGCATTGTCGGTGGTGTTTGCGGGGTTGTCGTCTTCTACTCGGGGCGACTCACACTCATTCCCTGTCGGGCCGCTCGTGCTGGTTCTGATTTCGGGAATAAGTGGAAGCGTCAGGGATGGCGTCTGGTGTGAACCGGACGATGGGATGCTGCGTCGGCGGCTCATCGCTTTCTTCCAAATGGATTGTGCCCATGAAAACAGTGTTTACGACTGGCGAAGCAGCGAAGATCTGTAAGGTCAGTCAGCAGACAATCATTCGATGCTTCGACTCCGGGCAGCTGCGAGGTTTCCGGGTACCGGGATCCAAGTTTCGCCGCATTCCGCGTGATGTGCTGTACAAATTCATGAAGGAAAACGGCATCCCAACGGATGCTTTGGAAAGTGGCAAGCGGAAAGCTCTGATCGTCGACGACGACCCCGAGCTGGTGGAACTCATTACGGACGCTCTGGAAGCCGACGGTCGCTTCGAGGTGCGTACGGCGAACAATGGGTTTGACGCGGGCATGATGGTCAGGGAGTATCACCCGGACGTGATCGTGCTCGACGTGATGCTGCCGGACATCAACGGTAAGGAAGTCTGTCAGCGCGTTCGCAGCGACTCCGCACTGGACGACGTCAGGATCATCTGCATCAGCGGCATGGTGGAGCAGGACAAGATTCAGGACCTGAAGTCTGCTGGCGCCAATCATTTCCTGCAGAAGCCGTTCGAGGTTGAGATTCTGATTGATACCATCTGTAAGCTGCTGGATATTCAACAGGCGAATGTTTAAGGAAACTCCAGGAGTTCCCCCTCCGGGAGCACCAGCGGCCGCCTTTGTGCGGCCGTTTTTTATTGGTGGAGTAGAGAAATCGTGGTGGAAACCGGAAGTCCGGCGACTGGGTCGGCAAACGTGCTGCAGCTCGCTTCAGCTCTGACAACCCCCGGGACGTGGGCGGCCCGTGCGGAGGTAGCTGGTGATTTCTGGGTTCGCTGCTGCGGAGCGGCTGCGGTGTTGTTGCTGGGTGTTCGGCCGGAAGGGGGATTTGAGGCTGTCAGTGTTCGGGAGCGGGCGGACGGGAGTATTGGGGTGGACCGGCAGCATGTTGAAGGACCTGCCGGCTGGCTGCTCAGCCCCGACCGTCTGCTGGGATGTGCCGCGGGAACGGGGCTGTTAAGTGGACTGCAGCTGGTGGTGCATCGGTGGCCGGATCTGCTGAGTGCTGCGATTGTGCAGTCCGGGGACACGGCAGCATCAAATGTGACACCGTCAGCTGCGGCAGCGGGCCCGGTGCCGGTGGCCGTGGCTGTTTCAAGGCAGCTGCTGAGCCATGTGAGTGACCGAGGGGTCCTGATTCCGCACGCGGAGTGTCTGGAGGCGATGGCCGAGTATGCGGCGGGAGCTGGGCACGAGATCAACAATCCGCTGGGCAGCATTATTGGTCAGACGCAGTTGTTGCTGAGGTCGGAGTCGATGCTTGAGCGTCGCCAGGCGATGGAGACGATCGGCGCGCAGGCGTGGCGAATCCGGGATATCATTGGCAACTCCATGCTGTTTGCACGACCGCCCCAGCCGGTGCTGGAGTCACTGAA
This sequence comes from Planctomycetaceae bacterium, assembly GCA_040382995.1. Classification (GTDB taxonomy): domain Bacteria; phylum Planctomycetota; class Planctomycetia; order Planctomycetales; family Planctomycetaceae; genus SXXK01. Next base: position 48,196 of record JBEIEK010000003.1, on the reverse strand, counting down.
TCTGATTGGGTTGATGCGGGAGTGTCTGACGGCGCTCCAGGGGGTGGCTCAGGAGCAGCAGGTGGAGTTCCGTTTCAGTGCGGCAGCCGAAGAGCAGTTGATTCAGGCTGACCGCGGGCTGCTGGGTCAGCTTTTCAGCAGTTTGCTGCGAAACAGCATTGAAGCGATCCGAGGTGGGAATCGGGGAGGCCGGGTGGAGATTGAGGTGCGTCGAGTGGCGACCGACGTGGTGTCAGTGGGGATGCGGGACGACGGCCCGGGCTTGGGCAGTCCGGAAATTCGCCGGAACTTGTTCAATCCATTTTTTTCCGGCCGTCCTGCCGGGCGCGGGTTGGGGTTTGGTTTGAGTTTGGCGTGGCAGATTGTGCGGCTGCACGGGGGGCTGATTTACGCTGTTGAGCCTGCAGCGGGAGGCTTTGCGGTGGAAGTGGCGTTGCCTGCGTGAGGTTGTCAAGGGAAATTGGTGCGGCCACAGGCGAATTGGATTGAGTTTTTCCGGCCCCCCGGATTGCTGCTTAAAATCAACAACCTTTGCGAATTCGGGCGGCACAAGGGGGCAGGAACCGGCGAGAATGCTGAGGATTTTGCGCCGGGGCCGGGATTGTGATGTTGAATAGGCAAATGGAAAACCGGAGCCCCCTCAACACAGGAGCAAACACGTGGCCGCAGCGAAACTTCAGGGAATTTTCACGCCGAATCTGGTCCCTTACACAGCGGACGGGGACATCAACGAGTCTGAGTTGCGGCGCTACGCCGACTGGCTGATTGCTCGGGGAGTGCATGGCCTGTATCCAAACGGTTCCACCGGTGAATTCACTCGGTTCACACCTGAAGAGCGCCGGCGAATTGTGGCGATCCTGGCCGATCAGGTGCGCGGTCGCGTACCGATTCTGGCCGGGGCCGCTGAAGCGAATGTGCGAGAGACGATCAAGGCGTGTGAGTACTACGCGTCGCTGGGAATTCGGGCAGTGGCGATTGTGGCTCCTTTCTATTACAAGCTGAGTCCGGCATCGGTGTACGCGTATTTTGCGGAGATTGGCCGCAACACTCCGATTGACGTGACACTGTACAACATTCCCATGTTTGCCAGTCCGATTGACGTACCGACGATCCAGCGGCTGTCGGAGGAATTCGAGCGGATCGTGGCGATCAAGGATTCGTCAGGGGACATCCCGCACATGATCCGGATGATCCAGGCGGTGCGTCCGAACAGGCCGGATTTTGCGTTTCTGACGGGCTGGGATGCTGCGCTGATGCCGATGCTGCTGGCTGGCTGCGATGGTGGTACGAACGCCAGTTCCGGAGTGGTTCCAGAGCTGACGCGTAAGCTCTACGACCTGACAGTTTCCTATCAGATTGATGCGGCGCGGGCGGTGCAGTACGACCTGATTCGGCTGTTCGACACGATGATTTATTCGGCGGAGTTTCCGGAGGGATTTCGGGCTGCGGTGGGCCTGCGGGGCTTCACGATGGGGCAGGGGCGTCAGCCACTGTCTGACAAGCAGAAGCTGGACCTGACGACACTGAAGCGGGAGCTGCAGTGTATGCTGTCAGCTCATGGATTCACTGATCAGCCGGTTGGTGGCTGTCCGCTTCCGGAGGGCACTGTGGGCCAGGCGAATCCAGCGGAGGTTTCGGCGATTGTGCAGCAGGTTGTGGCGGAGTTGTCACGTCGAGGGCTGATGTAGGCTTCACTCGGGCAGTGCGAGTGGGCGGACAATTTTCAGGGCAAGTTGCCTGTATTCCGCCCATGCATCCTGTGCTGCCTTCCTTAAAACGGCGAGCACATTGGTTGTGGAGACAAGGAATTCCGGTGGCGGATTCCCGTTCGCGGCCAGTTCCTGCCGTGCAAGCGTGATACCAACACCGAATCGCTGGACGAAGTCCAGATTTCGCATGACTTCCGCAACCTTTGGGTTGCGGTAGTCGGGCCTGCGGCGTTCGCTGGACTCAGAAACGGTATCGGTGGCAACGCGGATGATGGTGGCGTGCCGTCGATTCGCAGAAACTGAATCCATGCTCCGGGAACAAAATCCGCTGGAGATCTCACGGGAGGTTCCTGAGACGCCGTCGCTCAATCAGGGCCTGCTCCTCCTGTTCGCTGGCCGTTGCACGGCATGTCGTTCGCGAACGCGCAGATGGCCTGTCGAATATTTCCCCCTTCGGCGGCCGATGTTTTTCGCTCGACACGGTCGGATTCCAGATCGCTCATCAGGGACGTCAGTTCCTGATCTGGCAGCATGCCGCGTATTCCCCCTGCCTGACTTCCTGAAACCGGTACCTCCGAACTGCCCCGCGTGCATTCTGACCTTTTGATCGATACATTGCCAGCAGTTGTCTCCGTTTCATCACCTTCTGCTGGCTGGCGACGATGGTTCAACCCCGCGTCTGTGTGCTCCGGGCACCTGGAACCAACTGCGATCTGGAAACTGCTCATGCCTTCGAGCTGGCAGGAGCATCGGCAGAGCGGGTGCATTTGTTTCGACTGCTCGAGTCGCCGCAGCGTCTTGCGGAGTTCCAGATCCTCTGCATTCCTGGCGGATTCAGTTATGGGGACGACCTTGGTGCCGGCGTGATTTTCTCCCGGCAGCTTCGCGGGCAGCTCAACGATGCGATTCGCACCTTTCTCTGCAGCGACAAGCTGGTGCTGGGAATCTGCAACGGTTTCCAGACGATACTCAAAGCCGGCTTGCTCACACGCACCGGAATTGATTCCTCCTCCGGTTCCATGCTGGAATCGCGTTTAACGCTGACGTGGAACCGGAACGGTCGTTACACGGACCGCTGGGTGCGATTGAAGGTGACGTCATCCAACAGTGTCTTTCTGCGGGGCATGGACGAATTTGACGTCCCGATTGCTCATGCGGAAGGTCGCATTGCCGTGGAATCCCCCTCGGTACTTGATCAGCTGCGTTCGCAACAGCAGATTGCCCTGTGCTACTGGTCCCCGCGAGCTGCCTCGCTGGTTGCCACCACGGGCGACCCGACTCGCATCGAGCTCCTGCCGGAACCCGAAAACCCCAATGGTTCTCTGGCAAACATTGCCGGGCTGGCTGATGAAACCGGTCGCGTACTGGGTTTGATGCCGCATCCGGAACGCTTTCTCTTTGCGACTCAACATCCTCAGTGGACTCGCAAAGGACTGCGTGGAGAGGGTGACGGCATCCGCATTTTCCGGAACGCAGTCACATGGTTTGCCTGATTTTTGGCAATCGTCGGTTGCTTATGTTTTCGCGGTTTGCCTGCCGGCTGCTGCTGGCAGGCTTCCTGCTGTTTTCTTCGGTGACCGCAGACGACGATCTGCGGCTGCATCAAATTCAGGTGATTGGCACTCACAATTCGTATCACATCGAACCCGCAGCGGGGCTCAAGCCTTTAATCCGTGCAGCCGGCGCATCGCTCCTGCAGTCCATCGAATATACCCACCGGCCGCTCCCGGAGCAGCTCAGCCGGCTAACCGTGCGGCAACTGGAACTGGACATCTACGCCGACCCTGACGGGGAATTGTTTGCGAGGCCGCTGGGGCGAGCGCTGGCATTGGCAGCTGGTGGGGATCCGGGAGTTGATCCCAATGCGACCGGCCTGCTGTCTCAGCCGGGTTTCAAGGTGCTGCACGCCCCTGGCTTCGACTATGCGACTCAGGTGCCAACGCTAAGCGGGGCCTTTGAGCAGATCCGTGAATGGTCCGTGGCAAACCCGGGACACCTCCCTGTGATGATCCTGCTGGAGCTGAAGGAATTCGCACCGGGGCCTTCCGGAGTTCAGCCGGTGAAGTACACCGCCGCGATCCTGCGCGACCTGCATCAGCTCATCAGCGACACCTTTCCGCGGGAAGCCTGCCTGATCCCTGAGGACCTGTGCGAGCCCGGCGACGAATGTGTGCGCGATGCGGTGCTCCGGCGGGGCTGGCCAAAGCTGAGTTCAATTCGGGGGCGTGTGTTCTTTTGTCTGGATAATGAGGGTGGCTGGGTAGAGCGATGGCTGGAGGCGATGCGGGGGATCGAGCGACCCTCGGTTTTTGTGTCGGTTGCGCCAGAGCACCCGCAGGCGGCGTGGCTGAAGCGTAACGATCCGGTGGGGCAGTTTGCGGAAATCCAGGAGCTGGTGCAGCGGAATTTTCTGGTACGCACTCGAGCCGACGCAGATACTCGGGAAAGTCGCTCCGGAGACACGACACGGCGTGAACGGGCGTTCGCCAGCGGGGCACAGTACATCAGTACCGACTTCCCGGAAGCTGATGTTCGGTTCACGGACTACGCGGTGTGCTGGCCCGCGGGTGTGGCTGGTCGTCGTAACCCGGTATCGTTGTCGGTGGGTGTGAAGGACGGCGTGGCTGATTCAGACTGGCTGCAGGAACCTCGACCAGAAAAAGGAGCAGACTGATGGGCATGTTCGACTTATCGGGTCGTGTGGCGGTTGTATCCGGCGCTGCGCAGGGGTTGGGGCGAGCCACGGCACTTGCTGTTGCGGAGGCGGGTGCGGATGTTGTGCTGATTGACCGCAATAAAGCGGGTGCCGAGACCACTGCGGGGGAGATCGCAGTGCTGGGGCGTCGAACGCTGGTATCCTGTTGTGACGTGTCCAGCCCTGATCAGATTGCTGAGTTATTCCGGGAGGTGGACACCACGTTTGGCCGCATCGACTTCCTGGGCAATATCGCGGGTGACGGATGTTTGGCAAAGCCTGAAGAGTTATCGATGGGTGACCTGCAGCGGGTGTTGCAGAACCTTGTGATTGGTCGGTTTGCGATGTGTCAGGAAGCGGGCCGCCGCATGCTCAGCCAGGGGCGTGGATCAATCATGAACATTGGTTCGCTGGCGAGCACTACGGCGCTCGGCAGGGGGCATGTGGCCTACAGCATGGCGATGGGGGCTGTGGTGCAGATGACACGGGAGCTCAGCACGGAGTGGTCGTGGCGGGGCGTGCGAGTGAACTGCGTCGCGCCTGCTCAGGTGGTCAACCCGAGTCTGCAGTTGCGGATGGCGGACGACCCGGGATTGGAGGGGCGATTTCTGCGTGGCATCCCTGCAGGCAGACTGGGGCAGCCGGACGACATTCGTGGCATCGCGGTGCTGCTGGCTGCTGATGCATCCAGCTGGATCACGGGTGCGGTGATCCCATTGGACGGTGGCAATCTGGCGATGAATGCGGGTGGAACGGCCGGTCATCTGCTGGAGCGGGTGCAGAGCTTTTCCGGGCGTTAGATCGCAGAGCATGTGCTTCCGGAAAGTCCATGGAACCAGGGTTTGAGCATTAGGCGGATTCTGGACTGGGCCGTATAATCTCTGACAGGTGTGTTCCGCTGTGTGGCGTGCCAGAGACATCGTTGAGGTTGCGTTCCTATTCTGCTGGGGTTCTGAATTCGCATGAAAGTGGCGCTGTTTATACCCTGCTATGTGGATCAGTTTTACCCGAATGTCGGTCTGGCCACTGTGTCGGTGCTGGAGTCCTTCGGGGTGGAAGCGGACTTCCCTGAAGCTCAGACGTGTTGTGGCCAGCCGATGGCGAACAGTGGCTGCATGCCCGAAGCGCGACCGCTGGCGGAAAAATACATCGACGTATTTCGCGGTTACGACTACGTGGTTTCACCGTCCGGCAGCTGCGTTTCGATGGTTCGCAATCACTACGACCATCTGGTGGCGGAGGGTGACCGGGTGGCTGCTGAGGTCCGTCAGCGAACACTGGAGCTCAGCGAATTCCTGCTGCAGGTGCTGAAGATCGAGCAGGTGCGTGGGAAGTTTCCGTGGCAGGTGGGAGTGCATCAGAGCTGTCATGGTCTGCGAGAGCTGCGTCTGGGTCCCAGTTCCGAGGTGATGGCGCCGCGTGAAAGCCTCCTTCAGCGGTTGCTTGGGGGGCTCGACGGGATCCGATTTTCTCAGTTATCGCGTCGGGACGAGTGTTGTGGGTTTGGGGGCACTTTTGCTGTTGCAGAGGCCGGGGTTTCGGCGATGATGGGGGAGGACCGGGTCAACGATCATCAGCAGGCGGGCACTCAGGTTCTGACGGCCGGCGACATGTCCTGTTTGATGCATCTTGAGGGATTGATTCGCCGCCGGGGAGTGAACATGCGTGTGATGCATTTCGCTGAAATCCTGGCAGAGGCGATGGCTGTGTGAGAGTTGGTTCTGATTTGCCCGTTGATAGCGGTTTGGCTGTTGTTTCAGTAACGATCATCTGTGCATTCCAGGGACACCTGTCATGGCTCATCCTGCACTGGCCGATGCTTTCACGGCAAATCGCGACCGCGCTCGCTGGCACGACCGCGCCCTGTGGTTTGTACGAGAAAAGCGGGATCGGATGGCTGCCGGGGTGCCTGAATGGGAGCTGCTGCGGGAAACCGCGTCGGCGATCAAGCAGCACACGCAATCGCTCATGGCGGATTATCTGGAACAGTTCGAGGCCCGTGCAAAGGAGCTTGGGGCTGTTGTTCACTGGGCTGTGGACGCCGCGGAACACAATCGGATTGTGCTGTCGATTCTGCAGAGCCACGGTGCGAAGCGGCTGGTGAAAAGCAAATCCATGCTCACCGAGGAATGTCATCTGAATCCATTTCTCGAACAGAATGGGATTGAGGTGATCGATACGGACCTTGGTGAACGAATTGTGCAGCTGCGCGAAGAACCTCCCAGCCACATCGTGCTCCCGGCCATTCACATTCGCAAGGAAGAGGTGGGTGAATGTTTTCATGAGCATTTGGGGACAGAGCAGGGCGCATCCGACCCCAAATACCTCACAGAAGCCGCTCGCAACCATCTGCGGCAGTGTTTCTGTCGCGCGGATGCAGGGCTGACTGGTGTGAATTTCGCCATCGCTGAGACCGGCGGGATTGTGATCTGCACCAACGAAGGCAACGCGGATCTGGGGATTGGCCTGCCCAAAGTGCACATCGCCTGCATGGGTATGGAAAAGCTGCTTCCACGAGCTGCGGATCTGTCAGTCTTTCTGCGGCTGCTGGCACGCTCTGCCACCGGTCAGCCAATCACCACCTATTCGTCCCATTTCCACGGTCCGCAGCCGGGGGGTGAGCTGCACATTGTGATTGTCGATAATGGTCGCAGTGAGATTCTGAAGTCTGAGTTCCGTCGCAGTCTGGACTGTATCCGCTGCGGGGCGTGCATGAACACGTGTCCGGTTTATCGTCGCAGTGGCGGGCACAGCTATGAATCCACCGTCCCCGGCCCGATCGGCTCGATTCTGACACCCCTGCAAACCCCGGAAAAACATAATTCGCTTCCGTTTGCCTGCAGCCTCTGCGGATCCTGTACGGACGTCTGTCCGGTTAAGATACCGCTCCATCACCAGCTCTTCGCGATGCGGGAACATCTGGACAGCAAGCGGCTCATTGGGACGGGCAAGAAACTGCAGATGAAGCTGCTGTCCGCCGTGTTTTCGCGGACGTGGCTCTATCGTCTGGCTGGCTCAGCGGCCCGACTGGCTCTCAAGATCACTCCCCGCTTCCTGCTTTACAGCCCGCTCACACCAGCTGGTGCGTGGGGCAAGGAACGCGAGATCCCGGCAGCGCCACCAAAATCATTCCGGGAACTTTACGCTGCTCGTCGCGCTCAAAAACAGCAATCCCCAGCCGGATCCGGCAGTCCTCAGGCGACGGCAGGCAAAACCGCGCCGAAACCCTGATCGCCACTCTGCTCTGAATTCCTCCAGTCCGCCCGGTACCCTGCGAGCTGCATCTGATGCCTCAGTTCACTGCATCCACCATCCTGAAGTGTTCCGCACCGGGACTCCGGGGATTCCTTGGCAGGCCCGCAAATCTGCCTCAGATCAGTGATCCGGATATCGAACTCGAAATCATCAGCGCCCCCGAACGGGTAGTGGTCGGAGAAAAGATCGTCTTTCGCGTGACCGCCATGGGACTGCGGCAGCGGATGACTCATGAATACCTGCTGGCTGAGGACCTGGAGATCCACGAGTCGCTCGTTGAGGGCCCGTTGCCAGTCTGGCGTCACCGACAGATCCTGGAAATTCTGGGTGAACAGGAGTGCCGGCTCACGGATGAGGTGGCATTTGAGACTCCGGGAGGTCTGCTGCGTTTTGTGCTGACGGAGGAACGCATCCGTGAGTCGCTGGAGTCTGGTATGAGTTATCGCTACGAGGCGTTGGCTGCACGCGTGGCAAGGGGTGAACTGGGCTGAGGCGAGCGATCAGCAATTCGGGCGATTCGACCCGCAGTTGCTTGCGTCTCAACGGCCCTGGCTTTCTGGCAGGAGGCGGTGCCGGGAGTGCGAAGCTGTCTTTTCACAGGATTTCACAAAACTTCAAGGCCACTGGCATCACCCTGAGGGGCATCGTGTTGCCTTTCGGCTTCGAGGTCTAAAAACAGGATGCTGTCGATTCTCGGGCAACTCCAACGTCGCGGACATTTGGATGTCCACCAGCCAGGAGCACACCATGTTCACATCGTTGACATTCACTTCCCTGATGTTTGTTTCTCTGCTGTTGCCCGCTGATCCGCCTGTATGGCCGGGATTTCTGGGAGCTGGCGCATCGGCAATAGATCCGGCTTCGATTCCGCTCACATGGGCTCCGGGAAAGAACGTTGCGTGGGACGCGTCGCTGCCTGGCCACGGTCAGTCCAGCCCGGTGATCTGGAACGATCGAGCGTTTGTGACCACGGTGGAGGGCGAGAACAAGGAGATCTGCCACACGCTGTGCCTGTCTCTTGCGGATGGTTCGATTCTCTGGGACCACAAGCACACATCAACTGCTCCGGACCCCAACAGTGTCTACATCAGTCGTGCAGCGTGCACGCCGGTTGTCGACAGCCGGCATGTTTTCGCATTTTTTGAGTGTGGCGATCTGGTGGCGCTCACGCACGACGGCAAGTCTTTGTGGACGAAATCGCTGTCTCAGCAGTTTGGGAAGTTTGTCAACAAGTTCGGGCTCAGCGCATCACCCGTGCAGACAGACGCAGCCGTGATCGTGCTTGTGGATGACGAGGGTCCTTCGTATCTGGTGGCGATCTCCAAGGCGGATGGCAGTGTGCTCTGGAAGACAGACCGCAGCAGCCGCACCAGCTGGAGCAGTCCGGCACTGCTGACGCTGGCTGGTCAGCCGCAGGTGGTTGTGAGTTCCGCGGGATCCGTGGACGCCTATAACCCCTCCACGGGGGCTCAGTTGTGGACTTACACAGACGTCGGCGGCAACACCGGGACGACTCCGCTTCCCGCCGGTCCTGATGCGTTCCTTGTCGCAGCATCTCCCGGCCGATCCGGCGAAAACTCTGAAGGTGCCAAAAAATCAAATGCTCTGATTCAGGTGTCGCGTGACGGAGAGCAGTGGAATGTGAAGAAGGTCTGGACGTCGTCCGAAGCAACGCCATCGTGGGCTTCCCCGTTTGTGCATCAGGGACACGCATACTGGGTCAATCGTGTGGGGGTCGTTTACTGTCTCGATGTGGCCACCGGCGAAACGAAGTATGCACAGCGCACGAAGCAGTCCTGCTGGGCGACACCGATTCCGGTGGGTGACCGGATTTATTTCTTTGGCAAGGAAGGCACCACGACAGTGCTGGCTGCCGGCCCGGAATTCCGTGAGCTGGCGGTCAATGAGTTGTGGCCAGCGGATGTTCCACCGACGGACAACGGTGCTCCCAAAGTGGACGAAACCAGTTCGGAACGCAAACAGGCAAACGCGATGTTCTCCGGGCCAACTCAGTACGCTGCCGCAGCGGTGAGCGGAAGTCTGTTGATTCGCGTGGGCAGTCATGTGTTCTGCATTCGCGAAGGTGGCGGTGCCGGGCAGTAGTGCGGCTGAAGATGCTGCTACCTGAGCAATGACAGGGCAGGGTGCACGTTTCGCGGAGCGAAACGCGACACTGGGAAATATGTTTTTCAGCCGAACGCTGCTCGGAGCATTTCCAGGCTTTTGGAGATCGCTGTTCGGGGGTCTTCACGGCCTTCGAATTCGAGCGAGACGTAGCCATTGAAGTGGTGGCGGCGGAGGAGTTTGGCGATGCGGGGGTAGTCAAGTTCGAGGGTGTACCACAGGCCACCTCCATAATAGGTTTTGGCCTGCACAAGGACGGCGTCGTCGGCCATGAGTTCAAGGCGATCGTAGGGATCTTCGAGGAAGTTGCCGGTGTCCAGAGTGGTTTTCAGCCATGGCGAATTGATGGCTTTGACGATCCGCATCACGCCCTCGGGCGTGAGTCCAAGGCCCCAGTGGTTCTCAAGCCCGAGTGTGACACCGCAGCGTTCGGCTGCCGGCAGGCATTCTGTGAGTCCCTGAATAACCCAGGCAAAGCCTTCTTCTTCGGTATGACCGGGGAGGACAGGTTCGATGCCGCGGTTTTTCATCAGTTCATCGAAGCTGCCGCTGGTTCCCCAGCGTCCCGTGTTGACGCGCATGGTCGGAATGCCGAGTGCGTAGGAGAGTTCGATGCAGTGGATGGTGTGGGCCGTGTTCTTTTTTCGGACTTCGGGGTCCGGTGAGACCCAGCCCTGATGTGTGGAGAAGCCGCAGAGATCCAGTCCATTGATGAAGGCTCGCTGCTTGATTTTCTGCAGCGTGGCGGGGGTTTCGTCGGTCATCTGACGGTGCAGGATTTCGATGGCGTCAAAGCCCCATTCGGCTGCGAGGTCGATGCAGAGACTGATATCGCGGAGTTCTTCGCGGTTGAACTGCCAGAACGAGTACGTGGAGACACCGAAGCGTACTCGGCTGGTGCGGCTTTCGGTGTTTTGAGCAGAGTCTGGCGCTGCGTTGGAGCCCGCCGTGGTCTCCTGTGCAGAGACGGCCTGATGGTGGCCGGTGACGGCGACGGTTGCGAGTGCTGCGAGTTCGGCGAGCGTTTTGCGCCGGGAGACGAAGGCTGGTGATGTGGATGGCAGGAAAGCTGGGAACTGGGACATGGCAGCAGCCTTCAGGACGTTGTCGCGGAGGAGTCAGCACATTGGCATCGCCAGCGCCGTGCGGGGCATGGAAGATGAAGATGGGGGGACCGCCGGATTTCCGGGGCGGGGAGCAGCGAAGTGTATTGCTGTTGTCTGTGGCCTGTACCGGGATGCGTGTGCGGGATTGCTGAACAGGGCTGCAGAATTGCAGACACGCTGGCGATCCATCCCTGAGGGGATCGCCAGCGTGTCATTTGAGAAGGTCGTGCGATGTTGTTTTCGCTGAAGTCGACCGATGTTTCAGGCGGCCTTTCGGGCGGCATCTTCGTCTGGTCTGGGTACGAAGCGTCGGACGGCTCCGGTGGTTCCGTGGCCCATGTCGAAGGCTCTGCACAGACCCTCGACAACTCGACGCTGATGTTCCTGCGGAAGTTCGGAGTAGATGGGCAGTGAGAGCACTTCTTCGGCGGCCAGTTCAGCTTCGGGGAGGTCACCTTTGCTGTAGCCGAGGTATTCGAAGCACTTCTGCAGGTGCAGCGGAATCGGGTAGTAGACGGCGCAGCCGATCTGCTGTTCCTTCAGGGATTTCATGATCTGGGCGCGGCGGCCACCGGTCACGCGGGTGGTGTACTGGTTGAAGACGTGACGCCGATCCGGAAGCGTTGTCGGGAGTTGCATGACCTCGGTGAGTCCTGCCTCGTGGCACATCTTCTGGTAGCGTTCGGCGTTTTTGTTGCGGCCGGCGGTCCAGGTATCGAGGTGTCGAAGTTTCACGCGGAGGACGGCGGCCTGGAGTGCATCGAGGCGGCTGTTGAAACCCACTTCGACGTGGTTGTAGCCACCGAGGTCACCATGGACGCGAAGTCTGCGGAGTCGGGCGGCCAGATCGGGGTCATCCGTAGTCATGATGCCACCGTCACCGGCACCACCAAGGTTCTTGGTGGGGAAGAAGCTGAAGCAGCCGATGCTTCCGAGGACGCCGGTGCGGCGTCCGCGGTATTCGGCACCGATTGCCTGGGCAGAGTCTTCAATGATGGGCAGGTCATATGCGGCGGAAAGTCGCCAGAGTGGTTCCATTTCGGCGCACTGGCCGAAGATGTGCACTGGCATGATGGCTGCGGTGCGGGAGGTAATTGCCTTTTCAACGCAGGCCGGATCGATATTGAAGCTGACGGGATCAATGTCAACAAGAACCGGTCGGGCACCGACTCGGTGAATGGCGCCGGCGGATGCGAAGAATGTGAAGGGGCTGGTGATGACTTCATCGCCCGGTTTGACCCCTGCGGCGATGAGTGCAAGGATCAGGGCGTCAGTTCCGGAGGCGCAACCGATGGCGAAGGCGGAATCGCAATAGGCAGCGATCTCATTTTCCAATTGCGAGACTTCGTCGCCGAGGATGAAGGTTTGCGTCTCGAAACAGCGATCGACGGCTTCGCGGACTTCGGTGCGAATGGTTTTGTACTGAGCCACCAGATCGATGAACGGAACCGGGGCCAGATTATCCGCGGGGAAGATTCCCGTGGCGAGAGTGGACATGAGCGACTCCATTCGCTGCGAAATGTCTTGGTTTTGCCCTGGGGCAGGACCGGGGAAAGTATTCCGGTGAGCAGGGCGTGTCAAGACTGAGCGTGTGGCAGAAAGGTCCGACGGACGATCCATTTCTGTTTCTGCACAATCCGGGAGTATCGCCATGGAAACCGGTTTTGGTGCTATCGGACAGAGTGTTAAGGAAGCTGGAAGTGGGGAATAATTTTTTCAGAGCTGGGAACGCTGTGGAGCTGGAGAAACTTTGCCGGGTGCTTGTATTGGCATTGCTGGTGCGGCAGCAGCAGTTTTTGCCGAATTTTGTGAAGTGATGGGAGGGTGGTGATGTGGTTTTGGCGGATGCTGGGCAGGCGTGATGGGGCGTCTAAAATGTGGGGAGTAGGTCAGCGATGATTTCAGATGGAAGTCTACCGGAGTTTTTTCATGGCGTTTGTGGAGCCGATCGCGGCGGAAGTGGCGGGAGAGAAGGCGGGGCAGGTGTACGAACGCATCCGCGAAGTTCTGCAGGTGCAGGAGATTCCTGAAATTTTCCGGTATTTTGCGAATGTTCCGGCATTTTTGCAGGACTTTTTCATGAATTTTCGGAAGTTCGTGCTGGGTGCCGGGAAGCTGGATGAGAAGCGAAAGTTGTTGATTGCGGTGGCGGTGGCTGGTCAGGCGGGGAGTTCGCGTTGGCTGGATTACCTGAGCACCTTCTGCGAATCTCGCGGAGTGACTCGCGAGGAACTCGCGGAAGTGCTGGCCGTGGGAGCCACGAATTCCATGTACAACGTGTTGTTCAAGTTTCGGGATATCAGTGGTACGGATGTTTTTGGGGGCATGTCGATTGGGCTGCGGGCGCACACATTTCAGGGAACCAGTCTGGATGAAGTGACGGTGGAGCTGGTGAATTTGACGTTGAGCGACCTGAACGCGTGCAAGCCCTGCACAGCGGCTCACGTGATGAAAGCTCGGCAGCTGGGAGTGGCGGACGAGGCGATTTACGAGGCGATCCAGTGTGGAGCCACCATGGTTGCAGGGACTCAGTTTCTGCGATCGCTGGGGTTGTGAAGTGTCGGGAAACGCGCTGGATTTGGTGGAACTGGCTTGATTTTCGTTATGGCAGCCGTCATGCTTCGCCGTTTCGCAAATTTTCTGTCTGGGTATTCAGAACACCTGATGGTGGACGGTGCTGGTTGTCGATATTCGCCCGGCCGTTCGGGTCGTCCAGACAGATAAAAGAGTTGCAGACTGACAAATTTTGCCCAGCGGATCCGGTTACAGAATCCGGTCATTGGAGTGTTCAATGCATATTCGTAAGGACGACATGGTCATTGTGATTGCCGGTGACAAGAACGGCAGCCGTGGTAAGGTGCTCAGCGTGGATCGCGCCGCGGGCAAGGTGGTTGTTGAGGGTGTGAACCGGGTGACGAAGCACGTGAAGCGCGGTCATCCCAAAAGTCCTCAGGGTGGTCGCCTGGAGAAAGATCTCCCGATTGATGCTTCCAACGTGGCATTGATCGATCCGTCCACCGATAAGGCAACTCGCGTCAGCATCCGCGTGAATGCGGACGGCAGCAAGGATCTGATTGCCCGGGGATCGGGTACGGTCATTCGCCGCCAGTCGCCCGCTCGGGCCAGCCGCGCAAAATAGGTCGCCTTTGCGGCTCATTCAGACTCACTCACGGGGCCACAGGCAATCTGCGGTCCCGTTTTTTATTGCGCTCCCGCCAACAAATCGCCCGTTCCAGTGGACAATTGACTGATTGAATTTCAGAATGACGGGGCCTTCCGACCCCACGTTCTGACCCCTCCCACGCAGGAGTCTTTCGTCGCATGAGTTCATCGTCCAGCCAGAGCATTCAAAGTGTTCTTCGGGAAACCCGCACGTTCGCTCCGCCGGCCACATTTTCCGCCGAGGCGCACATTTCCAGCCAGCAGCAGTACGATGCGATGTGGCGACGGGCCAAGGACGACCCTGCGGGCTTCTGGGGGGAAATGGCCGAAAACCTCGACTGGTTTCGTCGCTGGGACACAGTACTGCAGGGCCAAATGCCTGAGACGCGCTGGTTTGACGGTGGGAAGATCAATGCCAGTTTCAACTGTGTCGACCGCCATCTGACGTCTGCCCGTCGCAACAAGGCGGCGATCATCTGGGAGGGAGAGCCTGGCGACACTCGTGTGCTTCGGTATCAGGATCTGCACCGGGAAGTCTGTAAGTTCGCAAATGTGCTGCGTCAGTTGGGAGTGCAGACGGGCGATCGGGTCACTTTGTATATGCCCATGATTCCGGAACTGGCCATCGCGATGCTGGCGTGTTCCCGGATTGGCGCGGTGCATTCGATTATTTTCGGAGGTTTCAGCGCGGATGCTGTGGCGGACCGCAACAACGATGCGAAGGCAAAAGTTGTGGTGACGGCCGACGGTGGCTGGCGACGGGGCCGCGAGGTGCCGCTGAAGGCGGCGGTCGACGCCAGCCTGGAAAAATCCCCAACGGTCGAAAAGGTTGTGGTTGTAAGACGGACCGGCGGCGAAGTTGACATGCTGCCGGACCGCGATTTCTGGTGGCATGAGCTCATGGAAAGTGTCACTGCTGACTGTGACGCTGTGCCGGTGGACAGCGAGCATCCGCTGTTCATTTTGTACACATCCGGCAGCACTGGCAAACCCAAGGGGGTGCTGCATACAACCGCCGGATACCTGCTGGGTGCGACGATGACGTCCAGGTGGGTATTTGACCTGAAAGAGGACGACACTTACTGGTGCACGGCTGATATTGGCTGGATTACGGGACACAGCTACATCTGTTACGGTCCGCTCTCGAACGGTGCCACCGTTGTGATGTACGAAGGGGCGCCAAACTGGCCGGATGAAGGCCGTTTTTGGGAGATCATCGAAAAGTACCGTGTGAGCATCTTCTACACGGCACCGACGGCGATTCGGGCGTTTATCAAGTGGGGTAATCAATGGCCAGAGAAGCATGATCTGTCCAGTCTGCGGCTACTGGGTTCTGTCGGAGAGCCGATCAACCCGGAAGCCTGGATGTGGTACCATCGGGTGATCGGTCAGGAGCGTTGTCCGATTGTGGACACGTGGTGGCAGACTGAGACTGGTGGGATCATGATCAGTCCGCTTCCGGGGGTGACGGCCACCAAGCCCGGCAGCTGCTGTCGACCGCTCCCTGGCATCGTCCCCGACATTGTGACTCGGGACGGCCAAAGCCTGGGGCCCAACGAAGGGGGGCTGCTGGTGATGCGACAACCCTGGCCCTCGATGCTGCGAACTCTTTACGGCGACCACGAGCGTTTCATAAAGACGTACTTCAGTGAAGTGCCCGGCTGTTATTTTGCGGGTGACGGAGCGCGTCATGACGAGGATGGCTACATCTGGGTGATGGGCCGCGTGGACGACGTTCTGAATGTTTCGGGGCACCGATTAAGCACGATGGAAGTGGAAAGCTCGCTGGTGGCCCATCCAAAGGTCGCGGAGGCCGCGGTCGTCGGATTTCCGCATGAGATCAAGGGTGAGGGCATCTGCTGCTTTGTGACGCTCAAGAGCGGCGAGGGCGATGATGCATTGAAAGCCGAACTGGTTGCACACGTCCGGCAGTCAATCGGAGCTCTCGCAACTCCGGATCAGGTGCGTTTTGCAACAGCACTGCCCAAGACTCGCAGTGGCAAGATCATGCGGCGTCTGCTCCGCGATATTGCCGCCGGCCGCGAATCGACTCAGGACACAACCACGCTGGAAGACCTGAGCATTCTGGCGAAGTTGCGGGCGGACGAGGAGTAGCGTTGCGTTTCTCTTCAATTCACGACCTTTAAGGCGGGCAGTCTGCAGGGAACGCTGATGTTCGGCTCGGGGTTGGCATCCGTTGCTTGCGGCCACCGTGACTGTCTGAAACTTCCACGGTGGCTGCTGCCGACCCTGCTGTCGCTGGTCCTGCCTCTGGTCTTCACTGTCGTTTTTTCCCGGACGGCCTCTGCGCAGACTCTGGAACGCTGGATCTACGTCTCTTCAAACCTGCTCATTCCAGAGCAGGTGGAGCGACTGGAGGGGTTGATGCGTGAGGCGGCTCCGCTGGGCTACACGCATGTGTTGCTGGCGGATTCCAAATTCAGCCGCCTGCACGAGCTGGACGACCGCTACTTTCGGCATGTGTCGCGGCTTCGCGAGACGGCAGCCCAGCTGGGGCTCAGGCTGGTCCCTGCAGTCTTTCCGGTCGGCTACTCCAACTCCCTGCTGGCACAGAATCCGAACCTTGCCGAGGGTTTGCCTGTGCGCGGGGCGTTGTTTGAGGTGCGGGGGGGTGTGGCGCAGCTCCGGGCGGATCCACCGGTGGCGTTGCCGTCGACGGGCAACCGCGAGGCATGGACGTTTGTGGATGATACGCTGCAGGTCGATGGAACTTCGATGCGCGCCGAGAATCCTCGCGGCCGAAATTGTCGCATGATGCAGACTGTCACGGTTTCACCCTGGCGCCACTATCACGTATCTGTCCGTGTGAAGACTGAGTCTTTTCGGGGGCAGCCGCAGATTCAGGTCCTGGAACCAGAGACGGGGCGGAGGCTGTGTTTCACGAATCTGCAGGTTCAGCGAACTCAGGACTGGACGGTGCAGCACGTGACATTCAATTCTCTTGGCAATAACTCCATCAACGTTTACATCGGGGCGTGGGGGGCTGCTGAAGGCCGACTGTGGCTGGCGGATCCAGCCATCGAGGAATGTGGCCTGCTGAACGTGCTCAGGCGTCCCGGTGCACCGCTGGAAGTCCGCCGTGACGCCGCCCCGGGAACGCTGGTGCGGGAGAACAGCGACTATGAAGCTGTGGCCGATCCAAAGCTGGGAACGGTGCCTTATCCGGGGGAGTATGATGTGTTTCACGAGTCGCCCGGGATTCGCATGCTGGGCGACTGGGCCGATGGAACTCGTTTGCGAGTTTCCTGGTATCACCCGCACGTGATTTACGATGAGCAGGTATGTGGCTGCGTGACGGAGCCGGAGTTCCAGGAACTGCTGAAGCGGCAGGCAGCAGCGGTCGAGCGATTGTTTCCGGAGACTGACCGGATGATGTCACATGATGAGTGGCGAGTGCTGGGGTGGGACGAGAGCTTTCGCAGAACCGGGCTGACTCCAGGCCAGGTGGCTGCGGACAATCTGCGTTTCTGTGTGCGTCAGCTGCAAACGCTCAATTCCCGACGCAGGATTGCGGTCTGGAGCGACATGTTTGATCCGCATCACAACGCGATTGATCACTATTACCTGGTCAACGGTGATCTTGCCGGGTCGTGGGAAGGTCTGACTCGGGGCGTGATTGTGGTGAACTGGAACTTTGGTGTGCGGGAAGAGAGTCTGAAGTTTTTCGCCGACCGTGGTCAGAGGCAGTTGCTGGCAGGCTTCTACGATACGGACGCCGGCCAGATTGGTGAGTGGCTGAAGGTGGTGCGCGAACAGAAAATCGAGGGCGTGATTGGGGTGATGTACACAACGTGGAAGCAGGACTATTCGCAGTTGAGGGAGTTTGCCGACGTGGTGAATGGTTTTGAGGCCGCGCGGTGAGCCGCTGGTTTTCGACTGTTCCGTCCGTCCATCCACTCACTCCTGTACCCCGCATATCCCGCTCCGGGGCTGCGGCTGTTGAATTGCGGACGAGGCCACGTCCGGCCCCACATTTTTCCCGGAACCCCCGGGCTTTCACACAGGATTTCAGGTGACAAAGGTCGAAGAAGTTTGGTAGGCTGCCGAAACCAGCGTTCACGCCTGCCCCGCCCCCGCCTTCCGGCCTTCCTCCCTGCCATGCCTACCCCGCGAATTCTCGCCTTTTGCCTGTTTTTCGTGCTGCCCTTTGGTATGCCGGTCGCCCCCGCGCTTGCTCAATCCGGCATCGACTTCGACAACGACATCCAGCCCGTACTGACTCGTTTTGGCTGCAACAGCGGCCCCTGTCACGGCAAAGCACGAGGCCAGGGCGGTTTTCAGCTTTCGCTCCTGGGCTTTGATTCTCAGCAGGACCACGACGCCATCACCAAGGAAGGCCGTGGTCGCCGGGTGTTCCCTGGTGCTCCGGAAGACAGTCTGCTCTTTACTAAACCCACAGGGCTTGTGCCCCATGGTGGTGGTCGTCGATTCGATCCTGCCGGCCCGGAGGCTGCAACGCTCTTACAGTGGATCCGTGAAGGGCTTCCCCGACGTGCCGCCAACGCTCCAACGCTCGCCGGAATTTCCGTCAGTCCCGCGACCATCACATTCGCCCCGTCGCAAACTCAGTCGCTCACTGTAACCGCCCGCTACAGTGACGGGACGACTCGCGATGTCACCCGGCTGACTGCCTTCCAGTCCAGCGAAGCTCCGGTCGCTGCGGTCAGTGAATCCGGTCTGATCACAGCCGGTAATATTACGGGCAGTGCCGCCATCATGGCGCGGTTCCTTGGCCAAATTGCCGTGTGTGACGTCACCATTCCTCGAACCCAGGCCGTACCCACCGAATTTTACTCCGCGCTGCCTCGCCGCAACTTCATCGACGGCCACGTCTGGGACCGTCTGCAGCGGCTCAATATTACTCCATCACCGATTTGCGACGACCACACATTTCTTCGCCGCGCCTACACCGACATTATTGGTCGCATTCCTTCCGCGGAAGAGACCACTGCATTTCTTGGCGACCCGGCACCTTCGCCGGATAAACGCAGCCGACTTGTTGACCACCTGCTGCAGCAGCAGGAATTTGCCGATCACTGGGCCAACAAATGGGTCGATCTGCTGCGACCAAACCCCTACCGCGTCGGTATTAAATCGGTTTTCAACTACGATCACTGGATTCGCCAATCGTTCCATGACCGCAAACCGTGGGACCAGTTCGTGCGGGAGCTCATCACGGCCCGTGGCAGCACCTTTCGCAATGGCGCGGTGAATCTGTTCCGTGACCGCCGCGAGCCCGAGGAAGTCACCACGCTTGTCAGCCGACTTTTTGTGGGCGTGCGACTGGAATGTGCCAAGTGCCATCACCATCCATTCGAGGTGTGGGGGCAGGATGACTTTTACAGCTTTGCTGCCTGGTTTGCCCGGATTGGTCGCAAGGGCACAGGTTTGTCCCCACCGATTTCGGGTTCCGAGGAATTCTTTTTCGCCGGGACGTCAGGTTCCGTCAGGCATCCGGTCACGGGAGCTGAGATGTCCCCACGACCGCTCTTCGGGGACGCTCCCGCAGCCGATTCTCACCCTGACCCCCGGGAGGCCCTTGCTGCGTGGATTACATCGCCGCAAAACCACCTGTTTGCTCAGGTAATGGCCAATCGAGTCTGGGCCGATCTGATGGGGCGGGGGCTTGTGGATCCTGTCGATGATTTTCGTGCCACCAATCCCCCCACCAACTCGGCACTGCTCACAGCACTTGGCAACCACTTCCGCGATTCCCGTTTTTCACTCACGGAACTCATCCGTACCATAGCCAATTCCCACGCCTACCAGCTTAGTTCCATCCCCAACGAGACCAATTCGGCCGACACCAGCAGTTATTCCCGACACTACCGTCACCGCCACCGCGCTGAAGTGCTCCTCGATTCGCTCAGTCTGATTACCGGCATACCGCAGGAATTTGCCGCGATGCCTCCTGATTCCACCAGCAAGCAGATCTGGACTCACCGGTCGGATTCCATCTTCCTGGACACCTTCGGTCGCCCCGATCCCAATCAGGATCCTCCCTGTGAACGTACATCCGAGTCCACGGTTGTGCAGAGTCTGCATTTGATGAATTCGGAAAAGATTCACGGTGAGGTGGTCAGTGACAAAAGCGCTTTCAAGTTGCTGGCGGATTCCGACAAATCCCCTGAGCTGCTCGCCACAGAACTCTACCGCCGCATCTACAGTCGCGATCCTTCCCCCGAGGAGACGCAGCTCGTGCGTGATCTGTTAAGCGACCCGGCCGCCAGCCGTCGGCAGGTGCTCGAGGATCTCGCCTGGGCAATGCTCAATTCCGCAGAATTCGTCATTCAGGACTAACCCCACCACCCCCTGTCCCGCCTCAGTCTCAAAGGCCCCACGAAAGGCTGCTCACATGGCTCTGCTTCGACGCTGTGATGGAATAACCCGCCGCGATGCTCTTCAGCTCGGGCTGGGTGGTTTTCTCAGCACCGGACTTGTCGGTGGACTCCGCGCTCAGGCAGCCTCCCGTTCCGCAGGTACCCCCGCCGGCCCCGCGCGCTCCTGTATTCTCATCTGGATGGACGGCGGTCCCACGCATTTCGAGACCTTCGATCCCAAGCCGGATGCCCCTGCAGAGTATCGTGGCGAATTCACCGATATCCCCACCACGGTGCCCGGCGTCGCCTTCTCTCAGCACATGACTCAGCTTGCTGGCGCCCTGGGCGACTACGCCATGATTCGTTCCATCCGGCACGACCAGGGCAACCATGGTGCCGGCAATCACTACATGATGACCGGGGCACCGCCGCGAATTCCGGTGGGTTGCGGCGCTTTCGTCAGCTTTCACCCGAGCATGGGTTCTGTGGTCGCAAAGGAACTGGGACGTGACAACGGACTCCCGGCCTACTTCAGCATGCCTCAGATGTCACGTTCGGGCGGCCCAAATTTTCTTGGAGCCCGGTATGCTCCTTTCGTTGTCGGTGATGATCCGAACAATCAGCGTTTCAAGGTCCGCGACGTCGCGCTCCCGCGAGAGCTCAGCGAAACCCGCTTCACATCACGCACGGATCTCCGCAGCAAGGTCGACAGAATGCTCCGGATTCGTGACGAAGCCGCGGGCGATCCTTCACTGGCCTTTGACGAGTACTACCGTCAGGGGCATGACCTTGTCACGTCCCCCGAAGCTCAGAAGGCTTTCGATATCCATCAGGAACCCGACGAGGTCCGCGACCGCTATGGGCGGAACAGTTTCGGCCAGCGCTGCCTGCTGGCCCGACGACTTGTCGAGGCCGGTGTTCCGTTTGTGACCGTTTATGACGGTGGCTGGGACCATCACAGCGACATCTTTGGAGCCCTCAGCAAACGGCTCCCCGCCTGGGACAATTCCGTCGCCGCTCTGATCCTCGATCTCAAGCAGCGCGGACTCCTTGATTCCACTCTGGTACTGGCACTTGGGGAATTCGGCCGTACCCCGAAGATTTCCACGCTTTCCGGACAGAATACGGCAGGTCGCGATCACTGGGCGAATGCCATGTCCGTGCTGATGGCAGGTGGTGGCACGCCAGGAGGTGCCGTAATCGGAGCTACCGACCGCAAGGGCTATTCTGCGGTTGACCGCGTGCTGTCTCCTGAGAACTTTGTTTCGACCGTCTATCACAAGCTGGGCATCGACCCGGACAAGGTTGTCTATACACCCGAAGGTCGTCCCACGCATCTTGTCAGCGATCCCACCCCTATTCGGGAACTCATCTGAATCCCGCCATCACCTCCCTGCTGGTTTGGGTGCACCAGGAATACACTGTGAAACGTCGCGTGATTGCTGACCGGATTTGCGTTTTTTCGGCAGCCTGTGCACCCGCACCACGGTTGCTGCCATGCCTCACAACGCTGCTCGCGCTGTTCACTGCGCCTTTCACCGCGCTCGCAGCCGACCCACCCACCGTTGATCGTCTGTTCCCGGCTGGCGGTCAGCGCGGCACAACGGCGAGTGTGAAAATTGCCGGCAAGCTGGGGGAGGGCGAAATTCGCTGCATTCCTGCAATTCCCTTCGCAGCTGGTTCGGTCGCAACCACTGATTCACCTTCAAGCTGGTTCACATTCACTTTCGGTGAGAAGCGAGACAGCGTCGACGTTGCGATTGCCGCCAATGCTCCTGCCGGAGTTCACTGGTTGCGTTTTGCCAACCAGGCCGGCGCTACAGAACTGCGTCCGTTCTTTGTGGGTACCATTCCTGAGGTCAGCGAAGCCGAACCCAACGCCCGCATATCCGAAGCCAATCCGCTGACGGGGGAGGCGATCACCGTTAATGCCGCGCTGGAAAAAGCGGGCGATGTCGATACTTACGCCGTGACTGTTTCTGCCGGTCGCACCCTTGTCGCCTCCATCACCGCAAATCGTGTCCTGAAGTCTCCCATGGATGGCGTGCTGCAGATTGTTGATGCCAGGGGCACTGTGGTCGCCCAGAACGACGACGACTGCTCACG
This sequence comes from Planctomycetaceae bacterium, assembly GCA_040382995.1. GTDB lineage: Bacteria > Planctomycetota > Planctomycetia > Planctomycetales > Planctomycetaceae > SXXK01. Next base: position 25,698 of record JBEIEK010000003.1, on the reverse strand, counting down.
CGATCCCCTTGTGGAATTCACCGCCCCCGTCGACGGGACGTGGTACGTCCGCGTGTTTGCCTTTCCTGCCGAACCCAACAGTTCAATCGCTTTCGCCGGGGGCGCTGACTATATCTATCGTCTGACGGTCACTTCCGCCGCCTGTCTGCATCACGCCGTACCGCTAGCTCGACAGTCCGGCACGGGCGAGTTACGTCTGCAGCTGCGGGGCTGGAATCTGACCACCCCTGAAGCGGTCCTCGGGGCTTCCCATGGATCGCTTGAGGGCCCCTTCGCGCTGCCCTGGAAAGTCGCCTCGGTGCCGGAACCTGTGGTCGTTGAAGACCAGTTGCCGCCTGAACGCAGTCTGACGGCGCCGGTCGCGGTCAGTGGCAGTCTGACGGCATTTGAACCGGACGAGTTTCTGCTGGTGGCCACGAAAAATGCGAAGTTCAGTATGAGTGCCGAGGTGGAAGAATTCGGTTCCCTGCTGGACCCTGTGCTGACGCTCACCGACCCTTCGGGCAAGGTGCTGAAGGAATCTGACGACGGTGATCGGGGTGACCGTGATTCCCGGATCGACTTTACGGCTGCGGTTGACGGCCCCCACCGCCTTGCTGTCCGCGACCGCTTTCTTGGCTTTGGTCCCCGCTTCTTCTACCTGCTCCGCTGCACGCCAACTCAGCCCTCCGTGCGTCTTTCCGTGGGCTCTTCTGCCATCACCATTCCAGTGGATAAGCCGGCTGAGATTCCGGTGACCATCACCCGTCGCAATGGCTACGCAGAGGTGCTCGATTTGCGCATTGAGGGGCTCCCGGAGGGCATCACGGCAGAATGTCCCCAGTCCGGCAAGGATGGCGAGAGTTCAAAGGCCGTCACTTTGAAGTTGAGTGGTCGCCCGGCAGATCCCGCGGCGTGGTCAGGCCCGATTCGCATTTTCGCCACCCCGGCGGCTGCGGCGGCACCGGTTCCCCCGGCCGCTGTCGCCAGCGAGCCAGCCCCGGCACCCCCCGTCTCGCTCCCGGTCAACTGGGAGGCTCCTGATGGGACGGTGGTACCAGAGCTATGGCTGACGATTCCGGCAAAAGCCGGGTAAACGGCAAATTGAGCGGCGATCCGGAATTCGAGGACACGTCAAACCACCCCACGACGGCTTCCACCGCATCGTCATTTCATCAGTTCCGCCACTTCGCCTGAATTACTTTCTGTTTTCCCTGCGTTTCCGAATACACTTGGGCTGGAATCCTGGACATCCGGTAGCGAGGTGGGGGCTGCGATGCATTTTTTCCTGTCTGGTTGGCGTGTGGTGCTGGGTCTGAGCATGATCTGCGTGGGCTCAATGGCTTTTGGGCAGCAGGGTGGTGGAGGTCAGGGCGGTGGTGGTGCCGGAGGTCAGTTGCCGGGTGGAATATTGATTCGACCGGATGGCTTGATTGACCGAGCGGCTGTGGCGACGGTTCCGCAGGCTGGGGCAAGGCAGCGGCGTCAGTTTGCGGAGAAGACATTACCAGAGTCGCTGCGGACACCGTCTGGTCGGCGCAGTGTTTCGCTGCGGCGTCTGGATGAAGAGTTATCGAGTCTGCTGGCGGACTCGAAGCCGCTCCCTGCGGAGCTTCGTTTTCTGGCTGGTCTGACGCGGATTGATGAGATCTGTTTCGACGACACGGGGGACGTGGTGATCAGTGGACCGGCCGAGGGATTTGCTCCGGCGGGTGGTGGTCGAGTGGTGGGTGTGGAATCTGGGCGTCCCGTGCTGTGTCTGGAGGATTTGTTGACGGCGCTGCGGGCTCCGGAGATTTTGGAACGGTGTGGGTGTTCGATTGATCCGGACCCTGCGCGGCTGGCCGAATCCCAGGCGTGGCTGCGAGCGAATGCGACTCCGGCCACACTCCAGGTGGCTCAGGCGCGGATGGAGCACATGATCCGGCTGATGGGGCGGTGGAACGTGACCACATTTGGGGTTCCTGAGTCCAGCCGGATGAGCTTGTCGATGGTGGAGGCGGATTACTTGATGAAGCGTTTGGCGATTGGAGTGGAGCGTTCAGGTGTGGGTGGTTTGAAGACGACGCTTCAGTTGGCGAAGCCAGGCGACAACATGATGCGTCGCTGGTGGTTTGCGGGTGATTCGGAGTATTTGAGTTGTTCTGCGGATCGTTCGTTGTGGCTGTTGTCGGGTCCAAGATTTCAGCTGCTGGCGCAGGAGGAGTTGATGGCTGCGGACGGGACTTTGCTGGATGCAGAGAATTTGCCAGGCAGTGCTGAGGAGTTTGCGCGGCTGTTCAATGAGCGTCGGGAAGAGTTGGTGAAGAAACACGTGGCGTTTGCAGACCTGCAGAATCTGTTTGATGTGCTGGTGACGGCGGGACTGGTGCGCAACGCGCTTGAGGGCGATCGTCTGAGTTGGGCACCGCAGGTGCTGACACGTGACGACCAGCCTGCAACCGTGGCCTACGCGGTGCCTCGTGAGACGTTGCCGCTGCTGACCACTCGTCAGGTGCCGGGTGGGCCGCTGATCGGGGCCTTTTCGGGGGGCGTGGTGCTGCGAGTTCGCGGTCTGCTGCGTGAGGCTGGTGTGATTGTTCGGGAGCCCGGTCGGCGTGGGGCTGAGTTCGATGATGGGGAGTGGTGGTCGGAGTGAATGGTTCAGACGAGGATTTCGACGTCGAGGAACAGGGAGGGGTCTGTGGCGTAGCGTTTCTGCATGTGTTGCAGGGTTTTCCAGCGAATGGAGTGATGTGGGCTTTCAAGGGCTGGTTGTTCAGCGGGGAGGCTGAGCAGTCGATCGCGGCGGATGACCATAGCGCGGATTTTGCGAGTGCGAACATCGCCATCGCATTCGTTGGTGAGGCAGATGAGATATCTGACGGCATCGTGTGGGCGAGCGGCTTCGCGAAGGAACAGTCCGGCCGAGAATTTTTCGGAGACTTCGTTGAGGATGGCGTTGAGGTAGAACCAGCGATCATCGGGGATCAGGGGAACGAGTGGATTGCTGGGGGTTGTCTTCTGGGCGGCCTGGAGCAGCCGTTCGACGGCAACACGATTCATGAAGACTTCTTCGCAGGACTTTTCGACCACGGTGCGAATGAGCAGTTTGCCGTCGATGATGCTGTTGAGAGAGATGTTGAGGCGATTGAAGAATTCGCGGCGGCGCCAGTCGCGAGCGGCTTTCCAGCGACCGAAGAGCCAGCCGAGGATTGTGAAAGCAGCGGCGACGGCAATTTTAATACCGTGGTCGCTGAGTTGATCGCGGATGGTGGAGAGCCATTCGTTCATCGGGCGGACTTCGCAAATTGTCGGCTGCGGTGTTGAACGGGATGTGTGCCGGGTTTATCGGCCGTGGGGCCAGGAATAGTCGGCGGCGGTTCCGAGTGGCAGGTCGAGTCCCCACCAGAGCAGGAGCAGGACGGTCCAGCTGATGAGGAATGCCATGCTGTAGGGGAGCATCAGCGAGATCATGGTGCCGATGCCGGTACCTTTTACGTATTTTTGGGCGTAGCTGACGACGAGCGGGAAGTAGGGCATGAGAGGTGTGATGATATTTGTGCTGGAGTCACCGATTCGGTAGGCGGCCTGTGTGAGTTCGGGGGAGAGTCCAAGAGTCATGAGCATGGGGACGAAGATGGGGCTGAGGAGGGCCCATTTGGCGGAGGCGGAGCCGATGAGAAGGTTGACGAGCGCGGTGAGCAGCAGGATGCCGACGATGGTGATCTGGGGGGCCGCCCTGAGGCTGGTCAGAAAGTTCGCGCCTTTGACCGCGAGCAGGACTCCGATGTTGGACTGTGAAAACACCGCGGCGAATTGTGAGGCGAAGAAGGCCATCACAAGGTAGTAGGTCACGGAGCCCATTGAGCGGGTCATGCCATTGACGATATCGCGGTGACCTTTAATCGTTCCGGCGATGGCGCCGTAGACGGCACCTGGGATGAGGAACAGGAGGAAGATGAGTGGCACGATGGACTTCATCATCGGGGCGTTGTGATCGGTAAGTGAGCCCTTGTCGCGAAAGGGGGAGTCAGCGGGAGCAGCGACGAACCAGAGAGCGGCCAGTCCGGCGATGAGGACTGCGCCGGCAACGGCGAGTCCGGCATATTCGCGGGAGGAGAGGGAATGCAGATTGGCGCCAGCGTCCTGAATTCCATCGACGGGCATTGTTTGCAGGCGAGGCGCGATGATGCGGTCGGTGACATACCAGCCGACCGCGGTGATCACGACACAGGATGCGGTCATGATCCAGTAGTTGCAGAGGGGATTGACGGCGGCTGAGGGATCGATGATGTGCGCGGCTTTTTGGGTGAAGCCCTGGAGCAGCGGATCCAGAGAGGAGGGCAGGAAGTTTGCGCTGAAGCCTCCGGAGACTCCGGCGAATGCAGCGGTGATGCCCAGCAGCGGGTGTCGACCGGCTGCCTGGAACATGACGGCCCCGAGTGGGATGATGAGAACGTAGCCGGTATCACCTGCGGAATGGCTGATCAGGGCCACGAAGATGAGCATCGGGGTGAGCAGAACGGTGGGCGTGATTCGCAGCAGGGTTTTGAGCATGGCCTGGATCAGTCCGGCATGCTCGGCGACGCCGACGCCGAGGAGTGCCACGATGACAACGCCGAGTGGTGGGAAGTCGGTGAAGGTTTTGACCATTCCCGCGAGGAGGCCCACGAGTGCTGAGCCGCTGGTTTGGTCGATCACGCGGATCCGTTGATCATCGGTTGGGGCGTTGGCTGGAGCTGACGAAGTGGCGGTGATCGCTTTGCGTGGATCGAGTTCAGTAAATTCGACGGGTGCCAGCCAGCGTGAGGCGAGCATGACGATGAGGATGGCCCAGACGAAGAGGAAGGCAGGGTCGGGGAGTTTGTTTCCGGCCCATTCGATGGCGTTGAGAAACCGCTGGACGAGTGTGGAGTTGGCGTTTTCAGCGGGTGGGTTCATGAGTGTTCTCTGCAGGTGAGTGGCCGGGGTGGGGGGCGGCGGGTTTTTCGAGTTCGACGAGGATACCGCCGAGTCGGAGCGCCCGGTGGAAGCGGGTGAACCAGTGAACAGTGCCCCAGTTCAGACCGCAGTCTGCGGCGGCCGTCTGGAGTTCCTGGCGGTTGAATGTGCGACATTTCCAGGTGTGGCTGGTGAGGAGTCCGGAGACGGAGTCTTCTGTGGCGAGGAGGAGGACGACACCGCCGGGGCGGAGGACGCGGGCGAATTCGCGGAGGCCGTCGCGGGGGTCGGGGAGATATTCGAGGACGTAGCCGCAGGTGACGCAGTCGAAGCTGTTATCGCGGAAGGGGAGGGCGCGCATATCGGCAGCGACGAAGACGGGGCGGGGGGAGTTGAGTCTTTCGCGGGCGCGACGGAGCATTTCCCAGGAGAGGTCAAAGCCGACGATTTCGCAGTCGGGGCGGGCGGTGGCGAGGAGGTGTCGGAGGATTTGTCCGGCGCCGGAGCCGACATCGAGAATACGATTGAAGCGGGAGGCCTGGAAGCGTCCGGAGCGAAACAGGCGGCCCATGAGGGGTTCGTGAAGCGAAATCAGGCTGCTGAATTTCAGCATGGCCCCTTTGGGACCATCGTAAAGGCGGCGGACGGATTTTTGGTAGGAGCCAAAGGGTTGGCGGCGAATTCCGCGAAACTCGCCCAGCCGACGCAGTTGTTGGCGGGCGGACCGGCGGAGCCGTTGGACGCGATCTTTCACGTGAGGCAAGTCCTGTGCTGGCAGGCGGAGGGCGCTGGAAGGAGACGGCTGAAGTTTCCGTTATTCGCGTTAAAAAGGCAACAAACCGCAGAATCGGAGGCGGTGGATTGGCGGGAATCTTCGGCAGAATCGGGGTCCTGGACGGTCTGTGGCGGTGTGTTTGGCGGAATTCCGCCCCAACCACCTCCGGACAACCGCTGAAAACTTGAGATTCGCGGCGTCTCTGCATAGGATGTGGGCTTTCAGGGCAGCAGACGGAGGTGGATTGGGCTCGTCAACGGTCACACGGTCAGGAAACAAACCAGTGAGTATGGCTGACGGTTCCGGCAAATCCGTTCTGCGGGTGCTCTTCGTCTGCACGGGCAACACCTGTCGCAGTCCGATGGCAGAAACGCTGTTTCGGCTCCTTGCATCGCAGGCACTCGGCTGTCGTCCGTCAGAGCTTCGCGAGAACGGGGTGGACGTGTTTTCTGCCGGAGTGTCTGCGTGGGATCATTCTCCGGCTTCACCGGAGGCTGTGCAGGTGATGAAAGAGTACGGCATGGATTTGTCGGATCATCTGAGCCAGCAGGTGACTCCGGAAATGGTGCGTCAGTCCACCTGCGTTCTTGCACTGACTCACCGCCATTGGCGACTGCTGGCTGATACCTGCCCGGACCAGAATTACCGACTTCAACTGCTCAGCCGCAACGGACACGACATCCAGGACCCCATCGGCGGAACTCTTGAAGACTACCGCCAGTGTGCTTCCCAGATTGCCGAAAACCTGCGGCACTGGGTGCACGACCTGCTCAAGAAAGACTCAGAACTTCCATGAAGATCGGCATTGCCAGCGATCATCGCGGTATTTCACTCAAGTCCCGCATCACCCAGCTGCTGCAAAGTCTGGAGTGTGAGGTTCGCGATTTCGGCCCCTTTGAATCTCAAAGCGTCGACTATCCGGACTACGCTGCTCAGGTTGCCCGTGAAGTGTCCGCAGGAACACTTGACCGGGGCATTCTGATTTGTGGTACCGGAATCGGTATGTGCATTACTGCGAATAAGTTCACAGGTGTCCGCGCTGCGACCTGCCACGACAGCGTGACAGCCGAATACAGCCGCGCTCACAACGACGCGAACATTATCTGTCTGTCCGCCGATCAGCTCAGCGATCAGCTGGCGGATCAGGTCATTCGCATCTGGTTGCGAACGCCCTTCGAGGAAGGCCGTCACGCGCGGCGGCTGCAGAAAATCGCCGAACTGGAACGCGAAGTGGCCACGCATCTGATCAAAGGCGACGCCGGCTGATGCGAGGGTTTGGAAGGACAACATGAAGCTGGGCGAGCTGCGTTTTGCAAGAACTCACGAATGGGTCAGCCTGAATGGCTTCATAGCCACCATCGGCATCAGTGACTTCGCTGTCAAACTGCTCGAACACCCCGTGTCACTCATACTCCCATCTCAGGGGCAGCTTGTTGTTCCCGGAGATCGCATCGCAGAGCTGGAAGGTGAAAAGGCAGTAACTGACGTCTACTCGCCGTTCAGTGGGCAGATCACAGAGGTCAACAGTGCTCTTCCGGATGACCTCGATTTATTCGCCACCAGTCCTTTTGAACGCGCGTGGATTGCGAAAATTCGGCTGGCGAATGCCACTGAGGCCTCGCGGCTGATGTCGCACGCGGATTACCTTCGATTCTGTGTGCAGGAGCTGCGTTGAAGGGCAGGCGATCAATGACGCCGATTCTGAGCTTCCGTGAGGTCTCCCGCAGGTTTGCTGCCGTACAGGCGCTGGAACGGGTTTCCTTTGATGTCCTGCCCGGCGAAGTGCATGCCGTCGTCGGAGAAAACGGCGCCGGCAAAAGTACCTTAATGAAGATTGTTTCTGGAGTCATTGGCGAGTACGAGGGCGAGGTGCTCGTGCGTGGCCGTCCCGTGCGGTTTCACAGTCCGCGTGAGGCCGAGTTGGCGGGCATCGGCATCATCCATCAGGAACTCAACTCCGTTCCGCAGCTTTCCGTTGCGGCCAGCTTGTTTCTGGGCCGCGAAATGACTGGCTTTGCCGGGGTGCTTCACGATACCGAAATGGAGCGGCAGGCGGCTCGCATGCTGAAACCGCTGGATCCGTCCATTCATCCCCGCGCTCGGATGGGGGCCCTGCGGATTGGTGATCAACAACTGGTGGAAATCGCTCGCGCTCTGGCACTCCAGCCGTCAGTTCTGGTTATGGATGAACCGACTTCGGCGCTGTCTGAAGCAGAAGTGCGTCGACTCGAATCGATCATTCACGGGCTTCGCACGCATGGCACCACCATCCTCTACATTTCGCATCGCATGGACGAAATCTTCCGGCTTGCTGATCGAATCACGGTGCTGCGAGACGGCCGGTTTGTGCAGACTGTGGCGGCAGCGGCTACCAGTCCTAAGCAGATTGCCGGGCTGATGGTGGGTCGCGACCTGCCGCCACAGGTCCCGCGGCCCGCTCCTGCTTCCGCCACGCAGGCGGTGCTCGAAGTCTGCTCACTCTCGCTTGCCCCGGCTCGCCCTGCGGCACAGCCCCGTCTGCAGAACATCAGCTTTGAACTGCGGCAGGGAGAAATTCTGGGGCTGGCGGGGCTGCTGGGGGCGGGACGCACGGAGCTGCTGGAGTGTTTGGCGGGTGCCAGCGGCAACCGAACTTCAGGGACGATCCTGATGAATGGGGTGCCCTGCGAACTGCGGAGTCCGGCGGAGGCAATTCGCAGCGGCATCGCCCTGGTGACCGAGGACCGCAAGCGATTGGGCCTGTTTCCGCAACTCCCGGTGATCTCCAACATTACCATGCCCGCTCTGCGGCTGTTAAGCCGGCTGGGAATCATTCTGCAGCAGCGCGAGTCAGTGGCTGCGAGCGAGTCTGTGCGGCGACTGCGTGTGAAGGGGGCTGAAGGGGTTCGCATTGCTGCTCTCAGCGGCGGCAACCAGCAGAAATCTCTGATCGCCCGCGCCCTGCTCACACAGCCCCGGATTCTGCTTCTGGACGACCCCACGCGGGGGGTGGATGTGGCGGCAAAGGCCGAGATCCACAGTCTGCTGTGTGAACTGTCTCGGCAGGGTTTATCCATTCTGGTGGCCTCCGGGGAACTCCCAGAGCTGCTGAGTCTCTGCGACCGGATCCTTGTACTGGCCGGTGGTCAACTGGTGGCCGAATTTCCGCGAAGCGAGGCCACTGAGCAGCTGATTATCGAAGCGGCGGCAGTGCGTGGCTGAGCTGCTGCAGCTTCTGCCGTTATGCCGGCGCGGTCTTCCACCTCTGCCAGTTGGTGACCGATTCATTCACAGGCACCACCTCCGTTCAGTGGTCGGGGGGCTGGCCGCTGTTGTGGCCGAAGGGGGCCTGAAACTATATTCCGGCCTGTGTGCAAGCGTGTGAACAGAGCCTGGTTCCCGGTGAGCCTGATGCCGTTTTCTGATGATTTTTTGCGGGATGAACAGTTCCTGCGTCTGGTTCGGCGTGAACCTGACGTGGACCTGGTCACAGTCGCTCTGGAACTCGCCCGCGACAGCGAGCAGAACCTGGACTTCGCACCGTCCCTCGACGTTCTGCATCGGGCGGTTTCCCGCCTGACGCATCCAGTCACTCAGGCTGGTTCGGACCTTGAGGAAATCAAGCTGCTTGTCCGCTACATGACAGAAGAGCTTTGCCTGCACGGTGAGGATCCCGGCCTGCCCGATCCGGATGCACACTATATTCATAATGTGCTCCGCAATGGACGTGGGATACCGATTTCGCTGTCTGTTGTGTATCTGCATGTGGCCAATGAGCTGGGGATTCCGCTGGAACCGATCAGTGCCCCTGCACGGTTTCTGACGCGGCTTCCAACCGATGCTGGTAATCTTTACATCGACGCATTTGATCAGGGCCGAATACTGGATGAAGCCGAGTGCATAGGCCTGATCAGGGAGCTCAGCGGACTGCCGGCGTCTGAGGTTCGTCGATCGCTGCGGCCAGCCGATGAGCGGGCTGTGGTGATTCGCATGCTGCAGAATCTGAAAGCGGTGTTTGGTCAGCATGAGCAGTGGGTGCCGGCATGGCGGGTGCAATGCCGCCTGCGACTGCTTAACCCCGGCTCCTGGCGCGAACGACGCGACCATGCAGTGCTCACTCTCCGCGCCGGGCGCTACGGAGAAGCCATTGAACTGCTGGAGCGAGAACTTGCAGTCTGCCCCAATGAAGACCGGCCGTTTCTTCAGAATCATCTGCGTCAGGCCAGAAAACTTCTGCCGGGGTGCAACTGAGCAGGCCGGAGCGGGACAGGTTCGGAAAGCCGTCTATAACTGCCTGCGCGTGAACCGCAGCGTTCTCGCGCAGATGGCGACTCTCCGGACAGTTTTCTTCGCTCCCCAAACAAGGAACTCATCATGGCTGAATGGCTTGAACCGCCCGCAAAAGCCCCCGCTTTCTCTCTCAAGGCCACTGACGGAAAGACTGTCAAGCTGGCTGATTTCAAGGGAAAGACGGTCGTCCTGTACTTCTATCCGAAGGACGATACTCCGGGCTGCACAAAGGAAGCCTGCGCGTTCCGCGACAGGCTGGCGGAGATTCAGGCTCTGGGAGCCGTGGTCCTGGGAGTCAGCGCCGACGACGTTGCAAAGCACGCTGCATTTACGGAAAAGTACAGCCTGAATTTCCCGCTGCTGGCTGACGTCGATCATGCCGTCTGCGAAAAGTATGGCGCGTGGCGTGAAAAGAACATGTACGGCAAGGTGTCCATGGGGATTCAGCGATCAACCTACATCATTGGACCGGACGGCAAAGTGGCAAAGCTGTGGAAAAAAGTCTCTGTGGACGGTCATGACGAGCAGGTGCTGGAGGCACTGAAGGAACTGGGTGCGTAAAGCGTTGGCGGTGCGTCAGGGCATGGATCGCGTAACCGCAGTGGTGTGAAGACGCTGCGGTTTCGTTTGCGATGCAGGGTTCCATTGAATAGGTGCAGGCAGTTGGACTTCTGACCGCTGCCGTGTTTCCCCGTGAAGCTGCAATGAGGGGTTTCACACGCTGTTGCGAACAGCACTAAACTGGGGATCGGACTGCAATGGAGACCATTGTCTGAGTTGGTTGTAGAACTTCTTAAAGGCGGGATCCTCACATCGGCCGAGCCCAACTCGTTTTGCGAGTTCGGAAAACAGTGGTGCACCGAATGGCTTGTTCTTTTCGCGGAGTGCACATTCCATGGCCTCCTTTGGAAGGGTTGGCTTCAGGCCCCCTTCTTCCCAGAGTCGGCTGGCAATCAGGAATGACTGCAGAGCAGAATAATTGTCCTGCCAGCCGAGCACGTTCGCGACATGCGAAGCAAGTCAACAGCATCCTTGTAGCACCCGGAATCACGGCCTGAGTAGCGCAGCAAATCACCGAGGGGAGGCCGATCCGGATTGAATCTGAGACAGATGCCAAGTGCGGCCTGTCGTTCACAGAGAAGACTTCTGACGGCGTTTTCTGCGTCCAAATCAGCAACAACCACGTATAAATCACGTTGACTCATCCCAGCACCCCCGACGCGTAGAGGTCGCTGACTGTCAGGCTTCCTCGCCACTGCTCAAGCGCTGGATGATCCAACCCGGAAACAACATCCGTTGCGCCGTTGTGATCTTTTTTGAAGCACAGAATCTCGTCCAGTTCTGCGCAACCAAGAATCACAGGCGAGTGTGTTGCAAGAAGGATCTGTGCGGAATAAACCGAGCGGAGTGCCTGATAGACCGTTTCCATAGCCATCGGATGAATGCCGTTCTCCGGTTCTTCAATCAGATAGATGCCCTCGAAGTTTGTCAGGTATGCGGGCAGCGTCAGCGCGAGCATTCTGAGGGTGCCGTCGGAAACCATCCACGACGGCACCTTAAAGCCACCTCGGTACACCACTTGCAGATAGCGATGACGCGTATCAGGCACGTCGGCTGTCAGAACGTCAGTGATATCAGGCAGTGCTGTTTGCAGTTGTTCTATCCACAGCCGATACCGTGCTCGATCATCATTCCGCAATCCTTCGATGACCCATGGTAAATTACTGCCATCCGGCTTGAACAACCGACCCTGACCAGGACGACTGCTGTGTCGGAGTGCAAGGCTGTTTAACATCAGTTTTTGCGTGCCATCAATGAGCATCTTCCTGAGCCACGTTGTAGCAGGAAACCGCGTTTCGTCCTCCGGCATGTTTGCCAGTCCGGATTTCCGAGGACCAAGGCGGATCGACGGTGCCCAGCCTCCTTTGCTTTTTCCTGGTTCAATTTCTGAATAGAAATTATCATTCCCGCCGGGAACCTTCCGCACCGTTCGCTTCTTTCCCTGTCCGACAGTTTTGGGATGCATGATGGTTGAAGGTGGTACTGCTGGCGCAGGAAACAGCAGTCGTTCCTGCGGCTCCTGAGCCGCAGCGCTCTGCTCGCAAAGGATCACCTGTTCATCGAGAATATTGTATTCCCCGGTTTCGTCATGAATGCCGACGGCAATTTCATACCGGATGATCGTGAAGAGTTTTCCCTCGCCCATCATAGCCAGCCGTTTGGCTGGAATCTCCATTTCGATGGCAAGTTCAAACCGCGTCCCCTGCTGGAACGAAAACAAGTCGTGGATGTCTTCGGATCGCTCCGTAATTGCCGCGTCCAGACCTTTGGTGAGAAGATCACCGAGAAACCCGACTGTATCGAGGAACGTCGACTTGCCACTGGCGTTAGGACCAATAAGTATCTGAAAGTCCTTCAATCGCTGCCGAACATATCGGAGTGACCTGAAATTCAGGGCTTCAATGAGGCGGATCACTTCTCATCTCCTTCGCCGAACGCGGGGGCCTTTACTGCTGCACGCCCATTTCCTGCAGCAGATGTTTGGCGTCATAGACTTTGCCGGTGATCCAGAGGACGTAGCGGATGTCGACGCCGATGGAGCGGCTGTAGTTGGTGTTCCATGCGAAGTCATTGATCGTGGCTTCGAAGCAGCGGTCAAAGTTGACACCGACGAGATCACCGCGGGCATTGAGGACAGGGCTGCCGGAATTGCCACCGGTGGTGTCGGTGTCGTAGAGCAGGGCGACCGGTACGTCTCCAAGTCGCGGATGCACGAAGTTTCCGAAGTCCCTTGCGGCATACTTTTTCAGCACAGCCTCCGGAGTGATAAAGGGCTCGACTCCGGTGGTCTTCTCCAACACGCCCTTCAGTGTTGAAATCGGGGTGCGGATCACTGCATCAGCCGGTGAATAGCTTCTGACTCGGCCCGATGTGAATCGCAGCGTTCCGTTGGCATCAGGGATAAAGGATGCAGCCTGAAACTGTTCCTTGATTTCGAGCAGAGGACCGTAAAGGGCGTTCAGCCGTCCTTCGCGTGCTTTGTCAAGTTCCCGGAGTTTCAGATAGTCGGGGTAGAGGTCGAGCAGCAGCCTGAGCAGCGGGTCTGTTGTTTTACGGAGTTCCTCGGGTGACTGGTTAAGTGCGGAGTCGATAAATGTGGCATTGCCGAGTTGGGTGCCGTTGATCAGTTGTTCGGCGATGGTATTGATGCGCTTGGCATCTGTGGGAAGTGCGGCGAGGGCGGCAATGGAACTGCTGCCGGGGAGTCTTTGGAGTCGTTGGAGCACGCCGGCGAGCAGAATTCTGTCGGTGGGAGGGTGCCAGTCGGCGAGTGAGACTTTGAGTTCGCGGAGGGATTGTGGGAAGTTGCGATCCATGTAGGGTGGTTCGCGTTCGATGTCGGGCTTAGCGCGTTCGTATACGGCATCAACGACGAAGAATCCGAACGCGGCGGCGCGGCAGGCCTGGCGGAGCTGCAGCAGCAGAATTTCCTGTTGTCCGGCGGCTGACATTTCTGCGTAGACGGCAGCGATTTCCGAAAGCAGCTGGCCGTATTTGGCGTTGCGTTCGGGGTTTGCGGCGATGAATTCCTGAAGTCGCTGTTCCTGAGCCGTTCGAGCTTCGACGATCCCCGCGCGGCGGAGTCCAAGAAGTTGCCCGCGAGATCGCTTTTCGACGTTGGCGAGAGACTTCATGCGGCTGGCGTGTTTGAGCGCCGCGGTGCGGTCCGCCTCTGAAGCGCGCTGCATTTCAGCAATTTGCCACTGGTAGAGTTCGACAGTGAGTGGGAGTCGGACGTTTTGTTCCCATGTGAGAAAGCTGGCTGTGCGATGTCGTGCGGTGCGGCCCGGGTAGCCCAGCAGGAATACTGTGTCCCCTTCATCCACTCCTGCTGACTCCACTTTCAGAACGCGTTTGGGTTTGTAGGGGATGTTGTTTGGTGAGTAGACGGCGGAGGATCCGTCGGGAGCGGTGTAGGCTCGCATCAGTGAAAAATCGCCCGTGTGGCGGGGCCACTCCCAGTTGTCCACTTCACCACCGAAGTTACCGACGGAGGCTGGTGGAGCAAACACCAGTCGCACGTCTTTGAGCCAGGTGTAGAGGAAGAGCACATAGGTTTTTCCGGCGAACATTTCGGCCACTTCGGCCCGCAGTCCCGGGTTTTCCTTTTCTGCTGCGATTTCGAGTTCCTTGCGGCGACGTTCGATGGCTTTGGTGCGTTCCAGATGTGTTGCCCCGGCCGCGACTGCGGAGAGGACTTCGGCTGAAACATCGCGGTACTGTTCGGTGATTCGGACCTGGTAGTCCGGAGCGGGGATTTCGTTGCTGGTGGCTGCTGCGATGAAGCCGTTCTGCAGCAGATCGCGTTCCGGGGTGCTGGCTTTCTGAATGGCGTCGAAGGCGCAGTGATGGTTGGTCAGGATCAGTCCCTGTGTGGACACGAATGAGCCGGTGCAGCCGTTGACTCGACAGATACCGTCGACGAGGCTGACGCGATCGGGGTTGAAGAGTTCATCGGCGGTGAGCTGGATGCCGCGAGCCTGCAGGTTGAGCCGCGGCAGTTCGCTCATTGGGAACATTCCGTCATCCGCCGGCGTGGCAGTGCTCATCAGGCAGACTCCTGCGAGGGCAGCGAGAAGGAAGGTGTGCGAACGTGGTTGCAGCATGACGGTAGTTCCATGGCTGGACTGGTGGAGTGATGTTGCAGTGGATGTGAGGGAGCGTTGATTCAACGCCTGGCAGGGGCTATTCGCGGTTGCCTTCCCAGTTGGCCCACCAGGATCGGAACTGGCGGTGTTGCCGTTCGAGAGACTGCTGCTGGCTGTCGCTGAGACGATCCAGGGAATTGATCTGGTGCGCGTACTGGGGGTGTCCTTCGAGCACCATCAGGGCTTTGTAGTAGAGCACGAGATCGGGTCCCTCGTCGTAGGTGGAGAGGACGAGCAGTGCTTCGTTGAGTTCCTGGGCGAGACGACGGGACTGGGGGCAGCCACCGGCAGCGAGGGTACAGAGTTTGATGAGTCGCAGGACTTCACGGGGCAGGGCGTTACCGACACCTGTAATGGCTCCGGCGGCGCCGCAGTTGACGAAGCCGTGATAGACCTGGGTATCCACGCCGACCATCAGAGTGAGATCGGGGTTCTGGCCGGTGATATGTTCGGCGGCATAAGTCAGCGATTTTGCACCGCCGAACTCCTTGAAGCCCACGAGATTGGGAAATTCGCGGCGGAGATCGAAAAACAGATCTGAGCGAGTTTCGAAGCCGTACCAGGGGCTGTTGTAGATGACGGCCGGCAAACCGGCGGCTGCTCTGAGGACTCCGGCGAAATGCTGGCGTTGAGCGGCTGGCGAGGAGCCCCGTGAGAGCACGCGCGGGATCACCATCAGTCCGGCAGCACCAACTTCGCGGGCGTGGGCGGCATGGGCAGCGGCCTGAGCGGGGTTTTGTGCGCCAGTACCGACAACCACCGGGACGCCGGCACGGACAAGCTGTGCCACACCGGTTTGTCGCTGCTGGTCGGTGAGCAGAGGCCAGTCGCCCATGGAACCGCAGTACACGACAGCGCGCATTCCGGTGGCGATCAGGGACTGGGCGGTATGCACCAGCGCATCGAAGTCCGGGATGCCACTGGAAGAACACGGAGTCATCAGGGCTGGAATACAGCCACAAAAAACGTTGCTGACTGCAGACATGGGAAATCCATCAGAAGGTTGGCAGGAAATAGTCTTCCGGGGATTCTGACAGATTTCCGAAAAAACTCACTCGAATGGCCCCGAGGAACATTTTCAGGGGGCATTTTGAGCAATGGAATCCGGGAGGAGTCCCTGTGACTGGGCGATGACGTGCAGCAGCGTTTTATTATCCAGCCAGGGTTCGCGACCCTGTCGTGACCAGATGACTTTGCCGTTGCGGTCGATCACAAACGTCCCGTGATCCATCCATTCTTCCTGCTCATCCGTCGACGGATGAAAGACTCCCCAAGTGTGGGCGACTTTGCGGTCGGAGTCTGACAGGACGTTGAATTGAAAGCGGCCATATTCTGTAAACCGCTGAGCAGTGTGTTCGGACGTGTCTGCACTGATTGCGACGATGTCAGCGTCGAGTTCGCGGAAGTAGTGGGCGTCACGGTCGAGAGAGACGAGTTGTGCGACGCAGTGGCTGCAGCCGTAGCCGAGGTAGAAGACGACCACGACGGGGCGATTGAGTGAGAGTTGACTGAGTTGATGCAGGGTGTGTTTGTCGTCGGGGAGTGAGAAGTCAGGGGCGGGACGCTGCAGAAGCGGGGTGGCTTCGGAGGGGGCTGGCTTGAAGCTGGGGGTGCCGAGGATTTCGCTGAGGCCGGCAGTGAGAGTCGTGGGCTGCACTACCTGAATGTAGTTTTCGGCGTCGCGGCGCAGATTGCCCGTGGACACCAGACCGTACTTCAGGCAGATCTGGCGACACTGTTCAAGAAAACCAGCGTCGGCCACCTGCTTTTCCGGCGGGTAGGCGCTGTGGTAGATCAGGACGGTGGCGTAGAAACAGGCGATGAGAAACAGGCAGGCCAGAAAGATGCGTGTTCCCAGTTCACGTTCGGCAGCGACGGCCGGCTGGGGGGACGATTCAGATTCGGGCGATGTCTGAGCAGGACTGGAAGCGTTCATAAGCGGAACCTCCGCGGAGAATCTTCCCCGAGGATGGTCCGTGGAACCAGATAAACCTGCCTGAAACCCGGGTTTTCTCACGCGTGCACAGTGGAATTCTCTGTGGTGGTCACACCCTTCAGGCAGCCTGGGCCGTGGCGTCGGAACTTCCCCGTACGTCACCGGCTGTCTCCTCAGCCACCACCAGAGTGCCACGTCCCAGTGCCTCGCGCCCCTGTGGGCTGACCTGATACTGCAGTCCCCGAGCGCGACCGGAGAATTCAAATCGCAGCAGGCCCTGAGCGATCAGCTGGCCGTGGATTCCCGGAAGCTGAGTTGCGTCGATTCCAGGTGCTGCTGGAATTCGATCCACCCAGCCGTTGAAATCGGCCTGTGCTGACTTCTCAGCCGCCTCCAGCGCCGCGTAGCAGCCAAGTACCTCAAGGCACTGGCTTTCGAGAGTGGCGGGCTGTTCGAGGGTGGTCTTCATGCCGGTTGTATCGGCAATGCAGTGCAGGGCATTCAGCCGGACCGGGTGCGGCGGAAGGACCGCGATGATCTGCAGAAACCGCATAATCGGAAGTCTCGGCCTGGAGCGGCGCTGACAGGGGTGATGCGGGAGACCTCGCGGCAGATTCTGCTGAAGTCGATCCCCTCGCAGCGGTGTGGATCGGCAATTTCTGCCGGTTCACCGCGGTGGAGGGCTGAGAGGGGCCGGTTTTATGAGAAACCGCATTGCCGAGGTTTTTGGAATCCGGCTAATCTTCTGAAGTCTCCTCAAGCCGATTGGCGCCTGCGTGCGGCGGACCGGGGAGGCTGTCAGAAGCATCCGGGCAGTCGAGGGACCTCATTCTGCCGTTCGACTGCAGTGAAGTTCTGCCCCTTCGGTTTACTTCCCTACTTTCCAGGGTTTCAAGTCATGATCAGTTCACGGCGTCAGCGTGCGATTCAGGGCATTTTGGGTCTTGCAGGCACGTTCCTGCTGGCCGGCTGTGGGTCGCTTGGCGGCAATGTGGCAAATTCATCGGGAATGGGCTTTTACGAACGCGGTAACTATTCCGCGGCCGCGATGGAATTCCAGCAGGCGCTGCAGAGTGATCCGGGCAACCCGGACTATATGGCGAATCTGGCGAAGGTGAAGATGAAGCAGGGAGATGCTCAGGGGGCAGAACAGCTCTACCGGCAGGCACTCACCGCGGCGCCATCGCATCAGCCTGCCTACCATGGGCTCGCCGAGCTGATGCTGGCCCAGGGGCGCGGAAACGAGGCACAGGCGATGCTGACCACCTGGGCAGGGGCTCAGCCGTATTCCGCTGAGCCGCACATTGAGCAGGCATGGCTGCAGCGGCAGACGGGGCAGTCCGCCGGTGCCGCCCAGTCACTGCAGCGCGCACTGCAGATCAATCCCAATCATGCTGTTGCCATGGCGCACCTTGGTGAGTATTACGAAGGTGCCGGACGTCCCGACCAGGCGGCTACGCTTTACCAGCAGTCGCTGCAGTCAGACTGGAATCAACCGGACGTGCATTCACGTCTGGCGGGTGTGAGCCAGTCGGCGGGTGCGGGGAATCCGATGGTGGCGACGGCTATGGCTCGTGGGGTGCATCCCTGGGATGTGCCGCGGCAGGCAAACGCGTTTGGCCCACCCTCTCAGGGGGCTCAGATGGCCCGTGTGCAGAATCAGATGCAAATGCAGGCACAGCTGCAGAATCAGTTTGTGCAGCATCCGAACATGCCCGGTTTTGGCAGCATGCCACAAATGGCAGCAACGCCCTGGCAGTCGGGAAGCATGGCCAGCACTGGAATGCAGAGTGGTCCTTTCTTCAGCAGCCAGGCTGGCATGGGGCCGGGTACGGTCATGAATCCGGGGCAGGGCGGTGGCTGGACGGTTTCCGGATCTCCGCTGACCTTTGAGATTCCCGGGGGTTCGGGAGCTGCGGTGATGGGGGCTCCAGCGATGGGTGGGCCGGTTCCAGATCCGGCATTTTCGACGGGCGGTGGCAGTGGTGCAACTCCGGCACCATCGGGTCCGGTCGCCTCAGGTGCTCCGATTTCCACGATTTCTCTGAGTGCTCAGACGGCCCCTGTGGGCGTGGCAGCGGGCAGTGAGTCTCCGCTGGTTGAAGCATTCTGACGAACTCGCGGCATTCGCATCGCCACAGTCAGGCCAGAATCCAGTCTGTGCCTGTAGACTGTTGAAAAACATCCTTTTGAAGGACGATGTGATGCCGATTTTTGAGTCCCGTTTTCGAGTCCCCGCCTCGTTGGAGGCGGTTTCGGCATTTCACTTTCAAACTGGTATTTTGAAAGCACTGACACCGCCGCTGATGGTGATGCGAGTTCATCGGTTCGATCCGCTGGCGGAGGGATCGATCGGTGATTTTACGATGTGGATGGGGCCCATTCCGGTTCGCTGGACGGCTCGTCACGAGGGTGTTTCGCGGGAATCGTTTGTCGATGTGCAGGTGGCTGGTCCGATGAAATCCTGGCGTCACACGCATCGCTTCGTGCGATTGGGGGATGCGTTGACCGAGGTGCATGATCGGATTGAATACGAGCACCACACGGGCTGGCGTGGCCTCTGGTCGCGACTGCTGTTTCCGCAGCCTGCACTGCGGGCACTTTTTTTCTGGCGTGGGATCGCCACGCGAAGCGGCGTACGGCGGATGCAGTCGGGTTGATTCGGCCCGCCGGAACGATATGCTCCGCTGCCCCGAATCTGTCCCCCCGGTCGCCAAGGTCGGTGGAACGTCCCTTGCATCTTTCCGGCAGTTGAACACATGGTGCACATCAATCAGCACTACCTGAAGCTCCGAGCAGGCTATCTGTTTCCCGAAATCGGCCGTCGCGTATCGGCCTTTGCTCAGGCCAATCCTGCAGCGCGGATCATTCGTCTGGGAATCGGCGATGTGACTGAGCCGCTCACGCCGGCCATTGTTTCGGCGATGCATGAGGCTGTCGACGAGATGTCTCAGCGGTCCAGTTTTCGCGGCTACGGTCCCGAGCAGGGCTACGGATTTCTGCGCGACGCAGTTGCGGAGCATGATTTCCGCGCTCGCGGCGTGGACATCTCAGCCGACGAGATCTTCATTTCTGACGGATCGAAGTGCGATACGGGCAACATTCTTGATATCTTCGGCGACAATAACCGCATCGCCATTTCTGACCCTGTCTACCCGGTCTACGTCGACACCAACGTGATGGCGGGTCACACGGGACCTGCTGACGCGTCGGGGCGCTTCGGCGGACTTGTGTATCTGGAGGGCAACGAAGCCAACGGTTTCGTGCCCGAGCTGCCGGCTGAATCGGTGGACCTGATCTATCTGTGCTATCCCAACAACCCCACCGGTACCGTAGCCAGTCGCGAAACGCTGCAGCGGTGGGTGGATTACGCGAAAGCAAATGGTTCGCTGATTCTGTTCGACGCTGCCTACGAAGCCTTTATTTCTGATCCGTCCATTCCGCACAGTATTTTTGAGATTGAGGGTGCGAAGGATGTGGCGATTGAGTTTCGCAGTTTCAGCAAGAGCATCGGCTTTACCGGGATTCGCTGTGCGCTGACTGTGGTGCCAAAGCAATTGATGGGCAGCGCTCCGGACGGCAGCCGGACGTCGATTCACGCGTTGTGGAATCGTCGCCAGTCCACAAAGTTCAACGGTGCGTCCTACGTGGTTCAGAAGGGCGCTGCTGCCGCCTACAGCGAACAGGGCCGCAGGGAAACTCGGGGACTGATTGAATTCTACATGAATAACGCAAGGCTGCTGCGTGAAGAACTGACGCAGGCGGGTCTGCGTGTGTTCGGTGGCGTGAATGCTCCGTATGTCTGGCTGAAAACTCCGCGAAATCTTTCCAGCTGGGACTTCTTTGACCTGCTGCTGCAGCAGGCCAACGTCGTGGGGACGCCGGGCAGTGGTTTCGGTGCGGCCGGTGAAGGCTATTTCCGACTGAGCGCGTTCAACAGTCTGGAGAACGTTCGCGAGGCACTGGAGCGCATTCGTGGCGTGCTATGAGACTGCATTCAGGCGCTGGATTTCGTCGGCTGAAACCACCTCGGTGGCGGCGGCCTGGATCTGGGTCTGGTAGTTTCGAGCGATCCGCAGTTCAACGCCGGAGTTCAGGATCTGGACGGACCTGGCCGGTGGTTGCTGTCCTCGCGGGGAATTCGTCTGCGGATGGTCACATAGATGAACTGGTCATCGACAAGCATGAAGTCATCACTGCCGAGGCATTGATCGACATCACCTTTTGCCAGATCGAACCTTGTTCTGGAGATTACGAAGACCCGAATTCCGACATTGATCTGGGCCTCCATGATCCGCTGAAGTTCAGCAAAATACTCAGGGGGGCCCAGTTGCGTTGACAATCAGAATCGACGCCGTTGAGTGGCTGGCATTCCCGAGCAGGCTGCGGATGATGTTGACCCTTCCCGCCGGAACAGTCGGCCCGGATTTTCGCCAAATCCCCGATTTCCTGATTCCACGGTTGACTCCACTCCATGGGCTGACTAGCCTTGACTGATTCAGCGGTGTCTCCAGACTCTGTTCCAGTCACTGTTTCCCACGAAAAAGCCTTGAAATGTTCAGCCTTCTCCTGCTTTCCGGCCTGCTTCTTCTTTCGCCGTAAGGTTTCGGGGATTGTCTGCTCAAAATAGATAAACCCTGAGGCCGACACCTCAGGGTTTTTTTACATCTCTGCGTCCGCATTGAGCTCCGGAGCTGTTCCATGACCGGTGATCAGATTGTGATCTTCGATACCACTCTTCGCGACGGCGAGCAGTCGCCTGGCTGCAGCATGAACACCCGAGAAAAGCTTGAGGTGGCCAAAGCGCTGGTGGAGCTTGGGGTAGACGTGATTGAGGCGGGGTTCCCGATTGCTTCGCCGGGCGATTTTGATGCGGTGTCGCAGATTGCTTCACGATTTGGAGACCGCACCACCATCTGTGCTCTGGCGCGCAGCCGGGATGAGGACATTGCCAGGGCCAAGGGGGCACTGGCGGGTGCGGAAAAGCGTCGCATTCACGTTTTTCTGGCCACCAGTGCGATCCATCGAGAATTCAAGCTGAAGATGGACAAGGCACAGATCATCGAGCGCGCCGTGCGTTCGGTGCAGCAGGCGAAGGAATTCTGCGACGACATCGAATTTTCACCCGAAGACGCCGTCCGCACGGAACTCGATTTCCTCTGCGAAGTCGTGGAAAAGACAATCGCCGCCGGAGCGACAACAGTGAACATTCCGGACACCGTCGGCTATGCCACTCCCAGCCACTACTTTCGCGTTATTTCGCACCTGAAGCAGCACGTTCCGAACATCTCTCGTGCCGTGATCAGTGCTCACTGTCATGACGACCTTGGTCTGGCCGTGGCCAACAGCCTTGCCGCGGTTGAAGCCGGAGCGCGGCAGGTGGAATGCACGATTAACGGACTTGGTGAACGCGCGGGCAACGCGGCACTGGAAGAAATCGTCATGGCCATCCGCACCCGTGGCGACTATTACAAAGTCCGCACCAACATCAAAACACAAAAGCTTTATCCCACCAGCCATCTCGTTTCGTCCATCACCGGTATGAAGGTGCAGCGGAACAAGGCAATTGTGGGCCAGAATGCGTTCGCTCACGAGGCCGGCATCCACCAGCACGGAGTGCTGCAGGAACGTTCCACATACGAAATCATGCGCCCCGAAGACGTCGGTTACGTGGGACAGAACCTGGTGCTGGGCAAGCACAGCGGTCGTCACGCCTTTCGGGATCGCGTTGCGCAGCTGGGTTTCAACCTTGACGATGCAGCACTGCAGCGCGCGTTTGATGACTTCATCGCACTGGCGGATCGAAAGAAGGAAATCTACGACACCGACATCACAGCGCTGATTGAAAACCGCCTGACAGACAACAGTGATCGCTGGAAACTGAAACGCTTCCACACTTCCGCGGGTACCGGCATGATTCCCACGGCCACGCTGGAAATGCAGTGTGAGTCAGACGAACCTGTGTCGGATGCGGCGACGGGTGATGGTCCGATCGACGCCGTATTTCGCGCGATGGAACGCATTATGAACCTGAGTGCCCGGCTTGAGGAATTCAATGTGCGCAGCGTCTCTGAAGGCAAGGATGCGCAGGGTGAGGTTCATGTCGCCATCGCCGTGGACGGCCGTCAGTATTCCGGGCGGGGCGTCAGCACCGATATCATCGAAGCTGCCGCCACCGCCTACCTGCGTGCCTTGAATCAGGCCGACAATGCCCGCCGGACGCCAGCAGCCGGTACGGCTGCTGCTGATCACGTCAAATCCGGCGTTTAATGCCCGAATCCGTTACAGAAAGGAACAGATATAGTCGGTGATCTGCGAAACTTTCAGACGGAAAGACGAATTTCCGGCGACGTGAAATGACTCGCCGCCGCGAACCGGACGCCACTGATCCTCACCAGCGGCACACCACACCAACTCTCCCGACTGAATCTCCATCAGCTCCGGCTTGCCCGTATTGAATGTGTATTCGCCTGGCAGCATGATGCCCAGCGTCTTGATGCTGCCGTCCGGGAACTCGACCGTGCGGCTGGTGACCTTGCCGTCGAAATACACGTTTGCTGCCTTGACCACCGACACACCTGTAAATCGTGACATTGTTCCGCCACACCTCCTGAAGTTTTCCTGTGAACGACAGCGTTCGCAGACCATCCGCGGACGATGCCGTTCCCCGAAACATTAGCGATTCCTGCCGTCCAGCACACCCGCGCGAACGACTGCTCGCGCTGATTTTCGCATCAGATAATTCCGACTGCTGAGCTTCTGACATGTCTGCCAGTTTTCCCCTGCCTCCGCTCGCTTTCACCCCCGTGCTCAAACGCATCCGCTGGGGTGGCAGAAAACTGCAGACCCTGCTCGGACGCTGCCTCGGGCCCGAATCCGACTACGCCGAAAGCTGGGAAATTGCAGACCACGCCGATGGCACCAGCCGCATCGCCGATGGCCCGCTCGCCGGCACAGCGCTCCCCGAAATCATTCAGCGTTACCCCCGCGAACTGTTCGGCCGGCACCAGCACCTGACCCAGTTCCCGCTGCTCGTCAAATTCCTTGATGCCAATGACTGGCTCTCGCTGCAGGTGCACCCCAACGATCAGCAGGCGAGGACATACAACCCGAACGAAAACGGCAAGACGGAAGCCTGGGTGATCCTGCACGCTGAACCCGGTGCACGCATCTGCTGCGGTCTTCAGCCCGGCGTCACCCCTGAAATGCTCCGCAGCGCCCTGGGAGGTTGTGACCTTGAAGACCTTTTGAACATCTATGAAGTGCATGCCGGAGACTGCATCTTTGTGCCGGCCGGTACCGTGCACGCGCTTGGCCCAGGTATTGTCCTTGCTGAAATTCAGCAGCAGAGCAACCTGACTTTCCGCCTGCATGACTGGGGCCGCACGGATGCCAACGGTCAGCCACGCCCCATCCACGTCACGGAATCACTCACCTGTACCAACTTCGGGCAGGGCCCCGTCTCGCCGGTGATCCCCCACTCTCGCTGCGACAACGATCACGCCTTTGAAGAACTGGTCGACTGCAGCTGCTTTTCGATTCACCGGCATCAGTCCACAAAGCCGTTTTCCATCCGCGGGGACGATCGCTTTCACATCCTGATCTCGCTGGAGGGCGCTGCGGGAATCGAAACCGACACTGGCAACACCCGCCTGAAATTCGGCCAGACACTTCTGCTTCCAGCCTGCTCCCGCGGTGCTCGTATTACCCCCGAAACCGAAGTGACGCTGCTGGATGTCACCTGCCCTGTGACGCCTGTTTCCGGGCCTTGAAGTTCAGCGCGAGCTGCCCTGCAACCCAAAGTATTCCCGCAGAAATCCCGGTCGATCCTCGCTGCGAATGTACTGCACCAGGGCATACAGTCGCTTCTGATCCCGCAACAGCTTATCCGCGCGGTGGCCTGCGTCGGCCAGCTCCTTTGGCAATTCACCGCTCAGCTGCATCCGCGTCAGGTCGTGTTCGTCATTCAACACTCCGTACCGCTCCAGCAGTGCGAGGACTGTTTCCAGGCGTCGATCGTGCCGCTGACGATCACACAGTCGCTCCCGCAGCCATTCCAGTCCAAAGGCCCGCACCTGGTCTGCGTTGTGCACGAGCAGATGCCAGGTACGTTCGCAGAATTCGGCGTCCGGATTCGACCAGCGGATGAACTCCAGCTGAGTGTTGAGATCGTTCTGGTCATAAAGCAGCAGACACTCAGATGGTTGGCCGTCGCGTCCTGCGCGGCCGATTTCCTGGACGTATCCTTCCAGCGACCCCGGCACATCCGCGTGGATCACAAAGCGAATGTTCTCCCGGTCGACTCCCATGCCGAACGCGTTGGTTGCCAGGACCAGCCGGCTGCGGCCCTGCATGAATTCATCCTGCACAGTGCGGCGTACGGACCGTTCCAGATCGCCGTGATAACACACGTGTTCGAACCCTTCGGCCTGCAACCGCTCGCTGAAGTCCTCCAGTGTGCGAATCAGCGTGAAGTACACGATGCCACAGCCGTCGGATTCCGCCAGCCAATGTTCAATCACCTCCTGCATCATCTCCTGCTTCTCATCCGCGCCCCAGACTTCGCAAACCCGCAGATCCAGATTGGGGCGTTCCATTCCCTCGTGAAACAACCGTACAGATTCCGCAGGCAGGTTCAGCTGTCGCAGGATGTCCTGCTGAACATCCGGAGTGGCCGTGGCGGTGAAGGCTGCTGTTGTGGGGTTTCCAAGCAATTTGCGGATTTCTCCGAGCCGCGTGTAATCCGGCCGAAAGTCGTGTCCCCATTCACTGATGCAGTGAGCTTCGTCCACAGCCAGCAGTACCACGCGGCGTTTTGCCAGCACTTCCAGGAAGTCCGCCTTGCGAAACCGCTCCGGGGTCACATACAGCAAAGCGTAGCGTCCCTCTGCCAATTCCCGATACCGCTGCTCTCGCTCCTGGCGACTGAGCGACGAATTCACGAATACCGCTTCGATTCCGCGCTGCCTTAATCCATCCACCTGATCCTTCATCAGTGCGATGAGTGGCGAAATCACCAGTGTGAGTGGTTTGGGGGAGGTTTCATTGGCTGCCAGCACAAGTGCCGGCACCTGAAAACACAACGATTTGCCGCCGCCTGTGGGCAT
>JBEIEK010000002.1:0-62981 GCA_040382995.1 Planctomycetaceae bacterium | reverse complement strand
TCCAGGGCCAGCTCCATCGCCAGTGGCGGATCCCGATGCTGCGTCGCCTCCGCCGCCAGATACTGCAGCTCTGCCAGAGCATGTCCGCGGGAAAATCTGTCTGAGTCCCGCGACTGACTACGACAGTGCAGCAGCATACTCTTCACGTCACGACCACCGCTGTACCCTGTGCTCTCCAGAAACTGCAGCGTTCGGTCCGTCGGCTGCAGTCCGGTAAGGACAGAATAGTTCAGTCGAGCCGTCAGCGGGTTTTCCGGTTGACGCCGCACCCTCACGAAATTCGTCGTCGCGCAGCCACTGACCAACACGGCGCAGCCAAGCAGCAGCACCGGCAGCATCCATGCCAGCCGTTTTGGTCTTCTGTTCATGCCGAAAAATACCCCCGGGCACACGCTCCCGGCTACCGTTTCGCCTCCGTGGAACTCTGGCAGAATCTACCGGTTTTCAGTGAAATTGGTCAAGACGAAACCACGGCGGCCAGCGGTTCAGGGACTGACTGATCCACCCAAAGATTTCCTCGCGTCAATTCCTGTTTTGCTCAGACAGGCTTGCATTTCCCCGGGCTCTCACCGGACAATACACCGCGGCGAGAGCGGAATGCCAACTTCCCGGTCAGAAACGCGGTGGGATATGGGTGGTGCCGGACTGGAGCGAAAACTGTCTGCTGTCATGGGCCGGATGATCCGGCTGCGATTGCTCCGCTGGCAGGCCCTCGCGTGGCTCGCGCTCCTTTTCCCTGCGATTGTGGGGGTTCTGCTGATCGGACGCAACACGGGTGGCTTTTCCAGTGAATTTATCGTCCTGCTCGTTGCCACGCTCGCCGGCAGCCTCGTCGCTCGACTGCTCACCCAAAGCCCTTCCATTACCGAAACCGCCAGGCTTGTTGAGCGCGAGGACCCCGAACTTAACGACGCCGTGATCACCGCCGTCCAGGTTCTCAGCCAGCCACAACTTCAACCCGGCGTCCTCTCACAAATGGCCGTCGAAGACGCCGAGCAAATCGTGCGCAGCCGCGACTGGTCGCGGATCGTCCCCCGCCGCCAGGTCTTCCTCTGGACACTGATCAGCACCTGCTCATTTCTGCTGATGGTCGCCAGCGTGATGGCTGCCGGTCGCTACGGCAGACAATGGCTGCGCCCCGCCCAAATGTCGGCGAACAACAGTCCCCTCGAAGCCGCCCCCACCGAGATCTCGGAGCTGGTGGTCGAACCCGGCGATACCGATCTCGAACTGGGTTCAGCTCTCACAGTCGTGGCTCGTTTCCCTGGTACCCCACCCGATCGCGCGGCCCTTGAATTCACCGGTGCCGATGGACTGGCGCGCGAACTGGCGATGTCAGAAACCGTGGACGCAGGTGTCTTCGCCGCCAGAATGGAAGACATCACACAAAGCGGTGTTTACCGCGTCCGCTATACCCAGCCTGGTCAATCCGCCGCCGGAAACAGTTCTCGTGACTTTCAGCTCACCACCTGGGAACGACCGCGATTGCTGCAGCTGGATGCCGTCGTCACCCCCCCAGCCTGGTCCGGTCGTCCTGAGGAAACCTTTCAGGACATCCTCCGACTCACAGTCGCAGAAGGTTCAGACGTCCTCCTGAAACTCAAACTGAACAAACCCGTAACTCAGGCCGAACTGCGTCCGGAAGCCGGCATGCCGCTGATGCCACTGCCCACTCCTTCCGATGCCACCATCCTCGAAACCCGCTTCACCGCCACCAGCAGCACCACATTCCTGCTGCACCTCACCGACGCTGACGGTCGCACTCCCGCCGAAGAAACTCAGGTCTCAATCCGCGTCACCAAAAACGAGCCCGCAGTCATCAAGGCCCTCTTCCCGGGTCGCGATACCAGCGTCTCTGCCCTCCAGGAATTCCAGCTCAAGGCCCGCGCCTCAGACGACTTCGGTCTCCTCGACTACGGCGTCGAATTCACCGTCTCCGGCGGAGACTCCCAACAAATCTCGCTCCGTTCACCCACGCCAACCGAACAGCCGACTCCCGAACTCACCGCCGACTTCGCCCACCAACTCGACCTCGAATCGCTCAAGGCCGCCCCCGATGACGTCGTGGTCTATTCCTTCTGGGCCGTCGATCGGGCTGCTGATGGAAGCGAACGTCGCACCTCCGGCGACCTGCTGTTCGCCGAAGTCCGGCGATTCGAAGAAATCTTTCGTGAAGGTCAGCAACCGGGACAGCAACAACAGCAACAGCAACAACAGGGGCAACAGCAGGGTAGTGCCGTCGATGAAGCCCTCCAGCTGCAAAAGGAAATCATCTCAGCCACCTGGAATGTCGCCCGGGACGAAGCCACCCGCCGCGACGCCGGATCGCTTGACGAAGATCTTTCCGCCATCGCCCAATCCCAGCGACAAGCCATCGAACAACTCCGGCAATCGCTCGAAGAAGCCCCGCAAACTCCCCAGCTCGCGGCACTCGCAGAACGCGCCCAGCAGGAAATGCAGACTGCTGCTGAAGCGATCGATGCAGCCCGAAATGATCCCACAGCAAAACCCGGATCTGCCCTCCCCGCCGAACAACGAGCCCTGCAAACGCTGCTGAAAATGCGCGCCGCCGAATTTCAGGTGCGCCAACAGCAGCAACAGCAACAAAGCGGCGGTGGCGGCGGAAACAGCGCCTCCCAGCAACAACTCCAGCAACTCGAACTGGATAACAATCGCAATCGCTACGAATCCGAACGCCAGGCTCAGCAACAGCAGGAAGCTGACAGCCAGCAACGCGAACAACTCCAGGTCCTCAACCGCCTCAAGGAACTCGCGCGCCGACAGCAAATGGTCAACGAACGCCTCAAACAACTCGAATCCGAACTCCGCGCAGCACGCACCGATCAGGAACGCGAAGAACTCGAACGCGAACTCAAACGACTCCGCGACGAACAACGCGAAATGCTCCGCGACGTCGACGAACTCAATGAACGCATGCAACAACAGCAGCAGCAGCCCGGCAATACACAAAACCAGGAACCTCAGAACCGCCAGGAACAGCAACAGATTCAGCAGCAGATGCAGGAAGCCCGCAGCAACGTCCAGCGGGCCTCTCAGGCCATGGACGAAGGACGACTCTCTGAAGCCATCGCCGAAGGCACCCGCGCCGAACGACAATTCGAAGAGCTCCGCGAAGACTTCCGCAACTCCACATCCTCCCGCTTCGATGATGCTGTCCGTGACCTCCGACAGCAAGCCCGCGAACTCAACGAAAAACAACAGGAACTCTCGCGCGAAATCGCCGGAGAATCACCAGCCAATTCACCCGCACAGGCACCCTCGCTGCGCTCCGAACGCAATCGCGAAGACATTTCAAAATCTCTCCAGCAGCAACAGGATCGACTCAACCAGGTGCTCGATCAGTCCCGCAACCTCATTCAGCAGGCCGAACAAAGCGAACCACTCCTCTCCGAACGCCTCTACGAAACTCTCCGCGAAGTCCGCGAACAAAAACCTCAGGAAGCCCTCGAAGCAGCCGAAATGCTCGCTGAACGAGGACTCTGGCCACAAACTCAGGAAGCCGATCAAATCGCCCGCAACGGACTGCAGCAACTTCAGCAGGGTATCGAACAAGCCGCAGATGCCGTGCTCGGCAGTGAAACCGAAGCACTCCGTAGAGCTCAAACTCGCCTCCAGCAGGCCGCCGAACAACTCGAACAGGAAGTTCAGGACGCTGAACAAAAACAGGGAAACAGCCAGCAGCCCGGTCAGCAGCCCGATCAGCAGCCCAGTCAGCAACCCGGTCAACAACCCGGTCAACAACCCGATCAACAGCCCGATCAACAGCCCGGCCAACAACCCAGTCAGCAGCCCGATCAGCAACCCGGTCAGCAAACCGGCCAACAACCCGGACAGCAGCCCGGTCAACAACCCAGTCAGCAGCCCGATCAGCAACCCGATCAGCAACCCGGTCAGCAGCCCGGTCAACAACGTGGTCAGCAATCGGGTGAACAACCCGGTGAACAGCCAGGTCAGCGAAGCGAAACTTCCGGTTCATCGCTGCGTGACGGAGGCCGCGAGGGTGGCCGTCAGGCAGCCAACAACGCCCCCGGTCGACCGCTCACAGGAAATGAATTTTCAGAGTGGTCTGATCAGTTGCGGGATGTCGAAGAAATGCTGGAAGATCCCGAACTTCGCAATCGCGTCGCTCAGGTTCGCGATCGTGCTCGGGCGATGCGAGCGGAATTTCGCCGGCATGGCACAGAACCGCAGTGGAATCTGGTGCGTTCGCAGCTTCTTGACCAGATGCAGCAGCTGGAGCAGCGTCTGGAAGAGGAATTGCGTAAGCGGGATTCCAGCAGACCCATGGTTCCCATCGACCGCGAACCGGTGCCGGAAGAGTTCGATGGACCTGTGCAGAGGTATTACGAGCTGCTTGGTCAGGAACGAACTCGCCCGTAAACCGCGCATAGAAACTTTTTCTGATTCACTCTGGCACCACTGATTTGCCGCAGGAACACCGATGATTTCAAATGAACTGGAACGACTGACAGAGCTGCACCGGGACGGCGCGCTGAGTGCTGAAGAATTTGCCGCCGCCAAACAGAAGGTGCTGAATTCCGAAGGTCCCGGTTCAGGAAGTGCGGATGACATCTTTGGCATCGAACCAAAGCTCTGGTGTACGCTGATGCACCTGTCGCAGGTGGTCTGGTGGCTGGGTGGTGTCGTGGTTGGCGTTGTGATGTGGCTCATCAGCCGGGAAAAGTCTGTGATGGCCGACCGGCATGGTCGAGTCATCGTGAACTGGTATATCTCGTTTCTGATTTATTCAGTCATCAGTGGTATTTTGCTTGTGGTGCTGATTGGCTGGCCGATGGGACTCATCCTTGGAGTGCTGTCCATGGTCTTCCCAATCATCGGCGCCCTGCGGGCTTCAGAAGGCCGCATCTGGCCGTATCCGCTGTCGATCCAGTTTTTCTCTACCAGAGTTGAGCCACGGGCGGAGACCTTTAGATCCGGCCAAACCTAGTCCACCCATCCGTGTACAGCCAGTACCGGGCAGGGGGCGTGTTCAAGCACCTGTTCCGTAGTGGAGCCGCGGAGTGCGTCAAGGAAGCCGTGACGACCGGCTGTGGTCATGGCGATCAGATCGGCGGACTGGGCCTGGGCTTCGGCAATGATTGCATGAGCCGGATTGCCGGAAGCAAAAGTCCAGTGATACAGGATTGATTCGTGCCGCGGCAGGTGCAGCCTGGGAACGGAGGACGGATCACCGACGTGCGGCAGCTGCACTCGACAGGATCCCGGATGCAAAGCCCGCACCAGATCGCTGACGGTTTCAATCGCGGCCGCAGGATCCGGTTCATGGTCGATCGGGCAGAGTACGCGGTGGAGTGAGCAGGTGCCGGTTTCGAGGTCGACAAAGCCGGGTGATGTTCCTGGAATGAACAGGGCCGCACCGTCGGAACGGCTGCTGATTTGTCCGGCGACGGTTTTGTGCAGCCAGCGATCCAGGCCATGCCTTTGCTGAGTGGACATCACCAGCAGATCAGCGGGATGACGTTCAAGGAATTCCAGCACCCCAGTGGCTGGATCATCAGCGGTCACTGACGATTTGGAAATGTGCACGCCAAGATCAGCCACATCGGAACGACGTGCTCCGCGAGGCAGCAGATTCCAGCGTGTGAGCGTTTCGCGGACCGACGGATATTGATCCCAGTCAGGCGGTCCGGCGCTGCGTTCCACGTGCAGAATACCAAGCGATCCCTGAGCCTCACAGGCCAGCCGGAGCGCATGCGCGAAGGCAACATCGCTGCCATGGCTGAAGTCAGTCGGGTGCAGAATGTGCGAGAGCGAAAGACCATAACGTCCGGACATCAGAGACCCCTCCAGATCAGGAAGACGGCTGCTGCCCGGATTCTCGCGTGTGGAGGCGATCGGTGCGAGCCCAGGAACTGGGCGTTTTCGTGAAGAGAAATTTCCGGCAGTGCCATAATCAGCCGGACTGCTCGTCCCGATCCATCAGCACCTGCTGAACTTCCTCGATCTCGCCCAGACAGGCCATGAACGCATCCACAACCTCGGGGTCAAACTGACTTCCACGCCCCTCACGAATAATCTCGATACACGCCTCCCGGGAGAACGGTTCCTTGTACGGGCGACGACTGGCCAGGGCATCGAAAACATCTGCAACCGCCACAATGCGCCCCTCCAGCGGTATGTCCGTACGGCTGAGCCCCAGCGGATACCCGGTGCCATCCCACCGCTCGTGGTGCGAATGCGCAATGGTG
Organism: Planctomycetaceae bacterium; assembly: GCA_040382995.1. Classification (GTDB taxonomy): domain Bacteria; phylum Planctomycetota; class Planctomycetia; order Planctomycetales; family Planctomycetaceae; genus SXXK01. The sequence continues at coordinate 56,751 of JBEIEK010000002.1, read as the reverse complement.
GCGGCCAGAAACAGCAGGGGGGATGAATTGGTGTTGCCATCGGACGGCAGGGGGCGGTTCCCGGAGGGATCGATGATCTGCCGACCGAGCGTACAGTGCTTCTTCATCAGTTCGTATTCGTCTTCTGCCAGTCGGCCCGGTTTGAACAGGATCGCATCCGGAATTCCGATCTTTCCGACATCGTGCAGCTGGGCTGCCTGCTCGAGGAGGTCGAGGCGATCTTCCGGATAGCCCATCTGTCTGGCAATCATTACCGCATACCGGCCTACGCGCACCACGTGATTGCCCGTGTGCTGATCCCGATGCTCGGCCGCACGGGCCAGACAAAGAATGAGCTGTCTGCGGGTGATTTCCAGCTGCTCGTTGTGCTGCTCCATCCGCAACGCCTCAGCCATCTCCCGCTGGTAATGGCGTCTCACGACAATCGCATTTCGCACCCGCGGCAACAACTCTTCCTCATTAAGTGGCTTGCGCAGAAAATCGCTTGCCCCAAGTTCAAGAGCCTGACGCCGCACGTGACCATCCGAATCCAGCGAAACCAGGAGGATCGGAATGTGCTGCAACACCGGATCCAGTCCAGCAACCCGCAGCATGTCCAGACTGCCCTGCCCCGGCAGACCTGCGTCCAGCAGCACCACATCCGGCTGCTCATCCCGCATTCTCGCGAGTGTTCCGCGGATGTCAGACGTGAGGGTAAAGAACCGATATCCAGCGGACTGCAACTGCCGTCTCAGAAACTCTGCCTCCAGCTGATCAGCATCCGCAATCAGAATTCGTGCGGTCCGATCAACCTGACGCCAGCAAACCTGAGGGCCGATGCTCACCGGACCGCTTCGAGTCTCCGCCGACCAGGATAGTCCTCGTGTGCCACCACGTAACGTGTGGCCGCGATCAAATCCCGATGCGTCGTTTGCAGAGGCAGAAACGCCTTCAACGCCGAGTTTTAAGTCCATCCAAGTGTTCCCATGTTGTTCGTCTGATGCGCCTCGTAATCTGCAGGACGCCGGTGGAGGGAGGTAACATCCCGTATTTCATGCACCATAGTTCAGGGAAGTACCCAGTGCTGGAATCACTGGCCACTTTCTCCTCCCCACCCCCTTCCCAGCCCTCCGCACACGCTTTCTTCCTCAAAAACGCTATATTCCCGCTCTCCCGCATCCTTATTCCCGGAAAGCGAGCCCACATTGCCCATCGAATGCCGCCAACTCCTGATCCAGACAAATTCACCACTTGTCAGCGCCCGCGCCGACCGCGCCGTCCAGCAACTTGTCGGCGGTTCACGGGCTTTCATCACCGGACTCTTCGACCACGACTGCGTGCAGATCAATGGTCATATTGAAATCCTCCCGGGAAGGCCCCTGCGACCAGGCGATCAAATCGAAGTCCGCTACGAACAGGGCCGCAAATACTCCCCAAGACATCGCCCACAGCAACACGTGAATCGCGGCTTTCGCATCGTCTTCGAGGACCCGGACGTCATCGTCGTTGACAAGGAAGCCAAACTGCTCACCGTTCCCACTGACGGCCGAGAACCCCACACCCTCGTCTCCCGTGTCGGCGAATATCTGCGACACACCTCCACTGCCCGCGCGGCACACCTCGTCCATCGGCTCGATCGCGGCGTCTCCGGATTGCTTGTCTTCGCCAAGTCGCCCGCCGCCGCTGAACACCTGCAGGACCAGTTCTCCAAACACACGGCCGACCGGCGTTACGAGGCCCTCGCCGCCGGGACCCTCCCGGAATCCTCCGGGACCATCCGCAGCTACCTCACTACCGGAAAAAATCTCAGCCGCTACTCCACACGCGATGCCACTGAAGGTGAAATTGCCATCACCCATTGGAAGCTCCTCGCCCGCTTCCCCGACTCAAATCGCAGCCCCGCCGTCTCCCGACTCCAGATCCGACTCGAAACCGGCCGACGAAACCAAATCCGCGTGCACCTCGCCGAAGCCGGACACCCGGTGCTCGGAGATGCCCGCTACCGACCGGAACTGCTGCAGGATATTCCCTGGCGCGAAAAACGACTGGCACTCCATGCCGCCGTGCTCGGCTTTCTTCACCCCCGCACCGGTCAGCCGCTGAACTTCGAATCCCCGCTTCCGCCGGAATTCAACGCCTTCTTCAGATTCATCGGGCGATGACGTCGAAGTTCTCCACACCCGCCTGAACACCGGCACTCATCAACTCAGCCGTACACGGAAAGAATCCAGCCTTCCGCGGACGAACCGTCAGAACCACCTGACGCGTTTCACCCGGTAATAACCGCGGCACCTCAGCCAGAATCGATCGGTCCAGAGCATCCTCTGAAAGCTTCGGATGTTCCAGATACTCGTCCAGCGTGACCCGCAACTGGATCCCCGCCAACTCCTCCTCGCCCCGATTCTCCACATCAAAATACACTCGCGTCCACGCGCCCACCGCTGCCTCCTCCGTTTCCTTCGCCACTCGCAGACGCACATCCAGCCCCGGCGTCAGCTCCAGCCGCGAAATGTCAGGCAGCAGTCGTCGCCTGTCACGACGCAGTGCATCCACGGCTGGCCAGTCCACGTCCGGATCGCCAGGGCCAACGCCGTCGAAACCACCGCGGGCTGGCTGCAGACTGCTCCCGTCCACCTCTGTCCGGCTGGTCACCGCCAGTAGTGCAGAGACAATTGTCTCCGTCACAAAAACCGTGTCCTCGCCCGCGACCGCATCCATGGGGGCCTCTTCAGCCGGGCGCACCGTGAATCGAAATGCTCGCTGCTCTGCATCACGAAATCCGTCCAGTCGCCAAACCAGCTCGTCGTCGCGCCAAACCGCAGGCGGATCTGCCGCCAGCAGCTGCGTTCCTCGTGGCAGTCGCTCGCGCACGATCAAACCGTCAATCGTCTCTGCACCCCGATTCGTGATCCGCAGCTCCACGTCCAGCACGCCATCTTCAGAGATCTCCGGGGCCTGCTTGTCGATCTCGAGGTCGCCTGAGGACACCGCACCGCCAGCGTAAATCCGCACGCCACGTTCCACGTCCCGCAACTCCGCCGCTGTCGACTCCTGCAATGGCTCAGCACGCTCCGGATTCCGCACCTCAAACCCGGAAAGATTCGGACGCCAGCCATCGAAGGACAACATCCGCAGCGCACGATCAATCACCGAACTTTCCGGGAGATCCTCCAGCAGAATCCCAGGTGTCCGCTGCTCTCCAAACCGCTCAATGTCACTCTGCTGGGCTCCTCGCCGACGAAACTCCATCAACAGTCGCGGTCGCAGAAGTCCTGGAACTGAGCCCAGCGGAGGCACATCAGGAGTGACCCCGTCGAGAGGCAATCGCGCTCGCGGCGGAAGCCGGAGCGGTAACGCATCCGGAACATTAAACACCATGTATCGGCCACCACCCGAGGCAAACAAATCCGAATCGTCCCGCTCCATGCGGGTCAGGTTGGTGAGCTGCGGTGCGGCAGTGACAGACAATCCCGGGATGTGGCCCAGTACACCACCTGACTTCAGCGGTGTCCGCAGATCCGTGGTCCAGACTTCGGCGTCAGCCGCGATCCCGCCGCCCAGCATAAACAGAATCAACAGCAGCCCCGCGCCACCGGAGCAGGCCGCCACCACCCATGACAACTGGGACAAACACAGCGCAACCGCAACAGCAACAGAATCGGCCAGAACAACCCAAAACCGACCGAATGCTCCAAACAGCGGCCCCAGCCAGCGGCCCTCAAACAGGAAGCCCACATGCACGTGGTCCGCATACAAAGCACCCAGAAAGAGCAGGCACAGGATGCAGCCGCAGACAAAAAGAATGATTGTTGACACGCCCCAACATCCTTGCGTTTTGGAACGGAACACGCTGCAAACAGCACTTCCTTCAGCGGAATTCCCTTGACTCCTGTTCCGCAGTCTATCCAATTCACGCCAACGGGGAAACTGAAATGTCAGTTTCTGCCGAAATCCGCCCCCCAGCGGCAGTTACAGCCGCCGCAAACCGTCTTCCTTCATCGGGTTCGGTATCGCCTCATCAATTTCGTCGATCCGCTTCAATACGGCCGCATCCAGCTGCAGCTCCGCTGCTTCAAGGTTCTGTTCAAGCTGAGCCACCGTTGTGGCCCCGATGATCGTCGACGCCACAAAATCGTGCTGCTTGCTCCACGCCACCGCAAGGGCCGCCAGCGAGACACCCAGTTCCTCGGCAATCACCTGCAGCCGCCGCACGGTTTCCCGAGTCCGCTCGTTCAGGAAGCGATCCGCCAGACGCCGCTGCCGTTCCCCCAGACGACGGTACTCCGTAAACCGCGCTCCAGGTGGGTCCTGCTGCTGGTATTTTCCTGTGAGCACTCCGCCGCCCAGTGGCGAAAATGGCAGCAGTGACACGTTCTCACGACGACACACCTGCGCCAGCTCACTTTCACAGCGACGGTTGATCAGGCTGAAATTGTTCTGCACCGTATCGTATCGGCAGTGCCCTCCCTTCTCGGCCGCCGACAGACTCTTCATCAACCCCCAGCAGGTCTCGTTGCTGCAGCCAATCGCCCGAATCTTCCCCTGCTCCACCAGTCTCGTTAACGGCTCAAGAATGTCCTCGTACCGCATGCCGTGATCTGGCCAGTGAGTCTGGTACAGGTCGATGTAGTCCGTCTGCAGTCGTCGCAGACTGGCGTCCACCGCGCGAGTCAGCTGGACGCGGTCCAGGGCCGAGTGACCATGACGCACGGGCGGCACAAACCAGCCGTGAGCCGGCCCCGTGATCTTTGTGGCCACGATCACCGCCTCACGCGGCTTCGTCTTCAGCCACCGCCCCACGATCTCTTCGGTCCGTCCAAAAGTCTCCACCGCAGGAGGCACCGGGTACATCTCAGCCGCGTCGAAGAAATCCACACCGGCTTCAAAGGCACGATCCATAATCCGAAACGACAGCGGCTCGTCACACTGACTGCCAAACGTCATCGTCCCCATGCAGATATCAGAAACCGTAATCCCACTGCCACCCAGTCGCCGCCGCTTCATGAATCATTCCCCCTGCTCTGTGCTCGGTCACCAAAGTTCACTCAGACATTTTGCTCTCGAACATCCCCTTCATCGCACCGCCAAAGGCATCCATCTTCTGCATCTTTTCCGCGTCCGCGTTCGCATCCGCATCCTTCGGTGCTGCTGGTTCCCCTGAATCCTCCATGCCGGGCTCCATACCAGGCTCGTTGCCGGGCTCCTTGCCGGAACCCTCCTCCATCGCCGGCTCGTCCGCGCTCTCCGAAACGGCAGGCTGCTGCCCGCTGCCCGCGGGAGCCGCCGCAGCAGATGTCTCGAACGTCACGTCATAACGCCCCGGAAAGAGCAGCCCCGAGGTTCCATGACTGCGCCCCTCCACCACCAGCGACTGTGTATCGGCTGGCACACAAAAGTACAACCAGCCCGCATCGTCCTCCGCCGCTGCACGCACCAGCCGCTTGCCGGCGCGCGCCTGCACGGAGTAACCCAAACTGTCCACCGTCGCGTTGAGTACACCGTTGTCACGCGCCCCCGCGGCGTCGATCGCGATGGACTCGCCACTGATCTGACGCAGCTTGTCCTGACACCACGCAGTCAGCGTCTGTGTCATCTCGGAACGACGCTGCTCACCCAAACGCACCCGCTGCTGCTTCAGCCACAGCGCCAAAGCCTTCTGGCCGGCCTCGTGAGGATTCACGGCACACCACCGCGCGCCGGTGGCCGCCGTCAGCTGAATCTCCAGCCCCGCAGGTGTTCCCAGCACACGACACACCATCAGCTCACTGGAAAATGTCTCCGGGTTCTCTGACAACGCCGCCTGAAGGACCTGCTGCTGTTCCGCGGATACACCCGCGTCCGACCACGGGACGACTGTCCTGGGCAAAGATTTCTCTGCCAGCAGCCGACCACGCAGTTCGCCCTGCAACTCAGGCCCCCCCGGAATCGTCAGTGCCAAAATCGCCAGCAAGAGCAGAAATCCAATCACCGGAATCCCAATCACCAGCGCCCGCGATGGACGGCGACGATTGAATCTCGATGATTTGCCCCGACCGCGCCGCGCAGTGGCAGTCGCCGGTGCCCCGGATAGGCCTCCCACGCTCACCGCGGCCGGTCCGGCCGCTGGAGGTCCAGCCCCCGAAGGCACCGCGGCCACCGGTCCGGCGGCCGCCTCCTGCAATACAGACTCCGTTGGCACCTGCGGAACAGCCCCCGCAGGCGCTGCAAACTGCTGCACTGCAGCCGGCGGAGAAGCAAACGCAGCGCCGGGAACCGCGGCGGGCGCATGAGCTGTCGGCGGGGCCGTCGGCAGCATCGCAATCTGCGGAGCTGTCTCCGGAACAGCCACCAGCGGCACCAGCAGTCGTTCGTTGCACTGCGGGCATCGACCCTGGCGACCGCTGTAGGCATCCGGCACACGGATCGTCGCAGAACACCGCGGACAGTCAAATTCTATCGCCATGAAACACCTCTGTGATCAACTCGCCTGACGCTGTCGGAGGGCACATTCCGCAGGCAAAAGACGAGCCAATCTTGAAGAAAACCCACCGGTTTTTCTGAAAAAAGTGAAAAACAGTCCAGTCGTACCGGCAGCCTGACCGATTCTTCTCAATATTTGCCGCCAAAACCTGCTTTGACTCAGAACCCGCTATGACGCTTGCTGAGTACCGCATCGAAACTGCCTGGTTCGGAGGTCCGCTCGATCTCCTGCTGCACCTCGTCCGCCGTCACGAAGTCGACGTCTGCGAGATCTCCATGGCCCGCATCGCTACCGACTTCGACGGCTTCTTCAGCACCCTTGCCCACCCCGACTTTGACCTTGCCAGCGACTTCGCTGTCGTCGCTTCCACACTCCTCGAAATCAAAAGCCAGGAAGTCCTGCCCCAGGACCAGCCGGTCGAGACGGACGACCAGCCGGATGCCACCGACGACAACTCCGACCTCATCGCCCGCCTGATGCAGTATCGCCGTTACCGCGATGCTGCCGCACAGCTTGAACAACGCGGCGAAGAATGGCTCGAACGTTACCCGCGACTCTCGCGCCATCGCCCCGTCGCCGGCCGCGATCACGGCGAAGATCGCATCCGCGAAGTCGAACTCTGGGACCTCGTCAGCGCTCTAACTCGCATCGTTCGCATCCCTGATGTGCAGCAAACCATCGCCATCCGGATGGATGAAACTCCGATGGCTGTGTTTCAGGAACAAATCCGCGACCGACTGCTCACGGAAGAACGTGTGGCCTTCAGTTCGTTCTTCGTCGGGGAAAAAATTCAGGCGCGGATCGTGGGCATCTTCCTCGCCATCCTCGAACTGATCCGCCACGAAGGCTACCGCGCTCTCCAGCCCGTCGACTATGACGAAATCTGGATCCTTGCTCCGCTCGCAGACGCCTCCCCCCTCGCCAATCCGCCCTCCGGCCACTCCGCTGCACCCCCCGCGTCAGCATCTGTCTTGTCCAGACAGGGGGGGGCCCGTTAAACTTTCCCGGCGTCAAACCTGCCTCCCCCTGAACAACGTCCGTCCATGTTGCGCCGCGCGGCCCGCTTTCTCATTCCTCCGGTCGCCGCATTGCTGCTGCTGGCAGCACTCGTGGCCGGGCTGGAGTATTGGCTGAGGGGACATGCCGCCGGCGTCAGCGTTGTGGTCGCTCACACAGAACTCGCCCTCCAGCCGCTCCTCGAACCGTCCGCCGTCTGCCACCATCAGCTCCGCCACAAAAACCGACTGCGATTACCCCTCTCAGACTCCGCCGTCGTCAGCCTCCGCATCAATTCAGACGGCCTGCGCGGCCCCGAACTCTCCGCCGAACCCAATCAGCCGTGGCGCATTCTGGTGCTTGGCGATGACACCGTCTTCGGTGCACAACTCAGCGAACGCCAAACCCTCACCGGACAACTTCAGCAACTGATTGAATCTCGCACAGCAGCTCCCGTGGAAGTACTGAACGGCGGAGTCCCCGGCGACTGCCCGCTGCTCACATCCCTCCGCTTTCCCAGCCTGCAATACCTCCGGCCACAACTCGTCATCCTCCACCTTGACATGTCCGATGTCGATGACGATGCCCTCTGCCGCAGCCTGCTCACAAAAGCCGACGGTCAACCCGTCTGCATCCATCCGGCACTTCGCGCAGCCAAACCCGGTCCTCCCCTGCCCGTACCCGGCTGGATCCAGCACTCCGCACTCTTCCAGCATGCCTTCTCCGCACTGCGACACGATGTTCCCCCACTGCTCTCCATTCCCAGCCACGCCGCCGGGCAACAGCAATTCACGTGGATCGCCGATCACGCCGAAACCCGCCGCCTCGAAACCGACCACGCCCTGCAGCCTCTTGCAGAGCTGCGACAGGCTGTCGCTGCTGCAGGCGCCAAACTGCTCGTCACCACCTGCCCGGTTGTGTGGCAACTCGTCGACGGGCGCCGCATTCCCGAACTGACACGTCGCTGCCGCATTCGCGGAGCCACACCGTATACCAGCCGCGAACCGTTTCTGGCCATCGCGGAATTCTGCGCCCAGGAACGCCTGCGACTCGTCGATGCCAGCAGCAGCTTTCGGAATGAAACAGAACCGCAGGAACTGTTCAGCCCGACAGCCCCGGTCCCCTCCGCCAAAGGAATCGCACTCTACGCCCAGGCAATCGCGGACTATCTGTTCACGAACCCGCCCGGTTCCTGGGAGAGTTCTGAGGACGCGAGACTGGATAAATAATCCCGTCTGCCCTGCTGAGCCGCCGGACGGCAGTCCGCGGGCATCGGATGCTGCAGTTCGTCACAAGGTGAATCAAGGATCAGCTTTCCGCTCAAAGGTGCCATGCACCCTAACGTGCGTTTCGGCACAGAAACTATTGTGCAGAATGGCTTTACGGCGTGGAGTGTTCCCGACTCCCTGACGGTCGCGGCTCGGTTGTGAACGTGACCCGCTCAAAGGTGCCATGCACCCTGACGTACGTTTCGACACAGAAACTATTGTGCAGAATGGCTTTACGGCGAGGAGTGTTCCCGACTTCCTGACGGTCGCGGCTCGGTTGAGGCGTTGGGGGGCCGCGACGAGCGGAATTTCACGACGGACTGTGCCGGTGCTGGGGTTTCAGGCGGCTCGGGCTGAACGGCAGCGGCGGGGAAGACGGACCTGGAAGGTGCTGCCCAGACCGGCGCCGGCACTCACCGGAGTTACAGTACCACCGTGGTCTTCCACAATCCGGTGCGTGATGCTCAGCCCCAGACCGGTTCCCTGTCCCTGTTCACGGCTCGTAAAGAACGGATCGAAGACGTGCTGCAGGGTTTCCGGATCCATGCCACAGCCGTTATCCGAAACGCTCAGCACCACGTTGTCGACCTGTTCAACCAGCCGGATGGTCACCTGTCCGCCAGCCTCGGTGGCGTGCAGGGCATTGGCGACGAGGTTCAGGATGACCTGCTTGATCTGCGACGGGATGACTTCGGCGGTGACGGAGCTGGTGCATTCAAACTCGATGCTGCGATCGCTGAAGCGTCCCAGGTGTCGCACCATGGAGAGGACTTCGTGGACGAGTTCTGTGATGTCCGTGGAGATGTGCTGGCCGCGTTCGCCGCGGGAAAAATCCAGCAGTCTGGCGGTAATGTCTCCGCAGCGTCTGGATTCCCTGCGGATCATGGCGACGCGCTCCAGCAGTTCCTCGCCATCGGGGGTCTGCAGATTGATCTGATCGCAGAGTCGCATTTCGAGAGAATCAGCGGCGACGCTGATGGCCATCAGGGGATTGTTGATTTCATGAGCGACTCCTGCGGCGAGGAACCCGACGTTGGCGAGTCGCTGTGAGCGCATGAGTTGTTCGCTGCGTTCGCGGACTTTTTCCTGCAGATCTTCTTCGCTCTGCTGAAACCGAGCGGCCATGCAGTTGACTCCGGCGACGAGGTCCGAGAATTCGTCCTGCCAGCGGGAGGCCATGGGGAGTCGCCATGCGGTATCCCCATCGGCAATCCGCGTGCAGCCACTGGCGATTTCGCGGATTGGCCGGGAGATCCACTGCATGGCGGCCAGCAGAGCAATCGACACGCAGCTCATGCCTGCCACCGCGGCCCAGAAGATGTACTGCATCAGTGAGGCGGCGTGCTGTTTTTCTCGCTGCCACGTATCCAGCAGCCAGCGGCGAGTGCGCCAGGCGAGCAGGTGATCAAGGGATTTCTGGACGCGGGTTGCAATCAGCGACGCGCGATACTGCAGTTCGAGAAATTCGATGCGGGCTTTGGGAGAATCCGCCGGCCGGAGCTGCAGTCCCAGAGCTCGCAGCGACTGCAGTTCCTGGTAAATCCGATCCAGCCGGCTGATGGTCTGGCGACGTTGAGTCAGCGCTTCTTCGCCGGAGAGTGGCAGCTTTTCGGATCGCCGTCGGAGTTCTTCCAGTTCCTTTTCCGCGTTGCTGACACTTTCCAGATAGAGCGTTTGCATTTCGGTGGCGGCGGCGGCATGGCGGATATCGAGCGGGCCGCTGAGTGATTCCGGGATGCGGCTGATGACGCGGCTGAGCTGTTCGGGGTTGGGGCTTTGGTTGAGCACAAAGTCCAGATCCCTGACGGCTTCCTGGTGCCAGAGGAGACTAATGCAGCCCGCACCGGCCACGATGAGCGTGGACAGGATCGCCATTGAAAAAAGCGTAACCAGACGTCTGCGAATGCTGCGGACCAGAAACACGTCGACCTCCCTGTCGAACCGCGGTGCTGCAATTCCCGTCCGGAGTGTAACAGGGAGGTGGGTAGAAGACCAGACCGGCTGAATCTGCCGGTTAATCCTCCGCTTTGCTGCCGTCGCCGCACATTTTCACGATGCGGGGATCAAACCTTGCGATCGGTTCAACAAGGTCCGCCTGAGCTGCCATCACCTGTTCGATGTCCTTGTAAACTCCGGGAACTTCATCCGCGCCGGCCGAAAGCACACGGATACCCTTTTCTGCCAGCGATTTCTGGACGGCTTTGAAGTTGAAGGTCTGCTGGGCCTGCGTGCGAGACATCAGGCGGCCGGCTCCGTGTGATGCGGAATCCAGGCTTTCCGGATTTCCCAGACCCCGCACGACATAGGCTGGAGAGCCCATGGAGCCAGGAATCACTCCCAGAACGCCCTTGCCCGCCGGGGTGGCGCCCTTGCGGTGCACGCAAACCTGACGGCCTCCGTGCTGCTCCAGCCACGCAAAGTTATGATGGTTCTCAACAGTGTCGATGATGCGTGCTCCCAGCAGGTGCGAAACCAGCCGGTGAATCACGGCGTGATTGGCCGCAGCGTAATCGCCCATCAGGTTCATCGCTGCAAAGTATTCCTGACCAGCTTCTGTGTCCAGATCCAGCCATGCGAGCCGATCGAGGTGCTGGTAGCGTTTTGGCAGCTGCTGTCGGGCGATGGCGGAATAGGTTGAGCAGACAGCCGCTCCGACACCGCGACTGCCACTGTGGCTGAGCAGTGCCACATAGCTTCCGGGGGGCACGGCAAACTTCGGGTCTGGCTGGTGAACGGTGAGTACTCCGAATTCGACAAAGTGATTCCCGGAACCGGATGTCCCCAACTGCCTGCGCGCACGATCAAAATGCTCGCGGGTGATTCGCGTGATGGTCCAGTCGCGATCCAGCACTTCGTGGTGCTGAGGTTTGGCGTGTTCCGAGCCGACGCCGAAGCGTGTGCCTTTTTCAAGCGCCGATCGGTAACGCTCGAAGGTGCGATCCAGCGATTCCACGGGCAGGTCCAGCACCGACAGTTTCATGCGGCAGGCGATATCCACGCCGACGGCATACGGTACGATGGATCCCGCTGTCGCCAGCACTCCTCCAATCGGCAGACCATAACCGACGTGTGCGTCCGGCATGAGTGCAGCGCCGACGACGTCCGGAATCTGGCAGGCGTTATTCATCTGGTGAAACACCTGCGGATCGATGAGCGTTCCCCAGGTGCGATATGGGACCTGATTCTGGAGGACCGGAGCAGACTGGGAGTGATCGAGCAGTTCCTTTGCCAGCGAGTCGAGAACAGGGTCGCCCAGAAATAACTGGGGGGATTCGGCGACCTGCTGCAGCCGTCGAGGGATGGATTTGCGTTCAATGTCCGGCCGCTTTGCCAGCTGCTGCACGGCCTGAATGGCCGTTTTGACGGCAAATGCCGGGATACCGATTTTTTCCAGTTGACGAGCGTTCATACTTCGATTTCCGCGGGCTGCCAGGTGATACCGGGACCACGTGTCTGCGGACAGGACACGCTGCGGACCTGTTGGGTTCGCCCTGAGGAGGCGCTGCGGGGATGAATCAGGGTCGGATTGAGTTTCAGCTGCACCGTCCCTGAGCGAAACCTACTTGCCCCTGCGTTCAGGAACGTCCTCAAAGATCAGCGGCGTGGCCGAATTCTCCGGGGCGACTCGGAAACACATGCGGCCATCGAGGACTTTGCGGAGAATATCGCCGCAGACTTCGCCGCGCCAGCCGCTCAGGAGCAGCGGCACATCGTCGGTTTCGCCACCCCGCACAGCTCGGACAAGCTCCGTCAGGTCGCGGCTGGTGCCGACAAGCGACTGAGCAATTTCGAGCTCGGCGCAGATGTTGCCGAGCGCCAGTCCGAGCAATCGCGAGATGATTTGGTCGTCGGAAGCGGAATCATCGCGGGGACGCAGTCGCGGGGGCAGCTTGTCGTCGGGTATTCGCAGGGCTTCAGCCACCACGTCCACAATCTCCGGGAGTCGCTTGCGATATTCCGGGCGATTCAGGTCGCGTGTGGCCAGTGCCTGCTGAACGTTGGCGGGGCGGCGCTTGGCCAGATCCAGCAGCAGGTCATCCCTGAGGATCCTCCGTGGGGGCTTGTTGATTTCCGCCGCAGTGCGTTCGCGCCACACGGCCAGTCGCTGCAGAATGGCAAGGTCACGCCGGGACAGTCGATGAGCTCCCGAGATGCGTTCCCATGGCGGTATCTGCTCGTCCTCATGAATTTCCCGGCACATGCGATCGAATTCAGCCTGCGCCCAGCTTTCGCGGCGACGCGTCTTCAGCCACTGCGACTGACGGTCCCAGATCTCAAGGATGTGTGAGACGTCGTCGAGGGCATACCGCAACTGCTCGCGAGAAAGCGGCCGCCGGAGCCAGTCGGAACGTGTCTGGTTGCTGGAAAGTGTCCGTCCCAGCACCCGCTCGACGATCGCGGTGTAGGCCAGCGGATAGCTGCGGCCCCGCAGGCCTTCCGCCAGCTGAATGTCCACCAATCGTCGCGGAATCCTGCCGCTGCGCTGAATACAAAACCGGATTTCCGCCTGCCCGCCGTGCACCACCACCGTTGTCTGATCGTCCGCCATCAGTTCCCACCACGGCCCGAGTGATGAAATGGCCAGCGGGTCAACTGCGGCTACGCGGTCGCGAGTGGCGAACTGGAGCAGTCCCAGTTCCGGACGATAGCCCACGTCGGACACAAACTCTGTGTCAAACGCCACCACCCCACACTCTCGAATGTGCTCGCACAATTCCAGAAAATCAGCTGGATGTTCGATCAATTCCGGAAGCATCTGACACCGAGCGATAGGCTGCAGTCTGCAGGCAGTAGATGGGTTTCTGCTGTTTCGGGATTCCCCCCCAAATCGGGAGCACGGGCGGGATTGTAGTCAGATCTTTCGGCTGGGGCCACCGCGAAACCAGCCGGCGTGAAATCAGCCCCGGCAGGTGCGTGCCGCTGCGTCCCTCCGCCGTTTTTCCCCGTGCTGCGCTTGCTTCGCTGTCCCCGCTGCGGCACAATTTCCACCAGCTTCCTCACCTCCACCGCACGCGAAGAAACCGCCATGCCCCGCCACCAGCCTGCCTTCCTCGCCCTCCACGCGTCCGCCCCTCGGCTGCTGACCGCTTTTGCCCTGTTCGTCGCGACATCAGCAACAGTATTTGGCAACGAAGAAATACGCTACTCCACCGCCGTTGCCCCACTGCTCAAAACCTACTGCTCCGCCTGCCATAACCGCACTGAAGCCAGTGGCGGATTCTCGGTCCTCTCAGCTGATGAATTGCTGAAGGGCAGCGAGGACGGCCCCGTCATCAGCACCGACCAGCCCGACTCCAGCCGCCTGCTCGCAGTCATTGCCAGCAGCGGTGATGATCACATGCCGCCAGCCGATCAGCCGCAACCCACACCAGCCGAAGTGGAAGTGCTCCGGAAGTGGATTCAGGCCGGTGCGAAATTTGATTCCCGAATTGCCCTGCTGCCCTCCCTCCCTGCAGTCAAACCCCGCTCCGCCCGCCCGGCACTCCCCACGTCCCTCGATATCAGCCCCGACGGTACACGCCTGCTGCTTGGCAAATTCCGCAGCGTCGAAATTCTGCCGTTTGCCGCACCTGCGCCCGCACCACCCACCACCACCACAGTGCTCAGCAGCCTCCCCATCCCGGACGGCAAAGTCACCGATGTGCACTTCAACCGCGACGGTTCACGAATCCTGATCGCTGCCGGCACCCCGGGACTCGCCGGGCGGGCTGTCATCGCCACCACTGCTGATCACTCCGTACTCGCTGAGTTCAGCGGCGCCTCCGACATCCTTTACTCCGCCGCATGGTCCCCCGACGAATCGCTCGTCGCCACCGCCGGATACGATCGCATCATCCGTCTGTACCAGGCCGACTCCGGAAAACTCATTCGCGAAATCAGCGGACACAACGGCGCTATCTTTGATCTGGCCTTCAGCCCCGACGGCACTCTGCTGGCCTCCGCCAGTGCCGATGCCACAGTCAAGATCTGGCAGACTTCCACCGGCGAACGCTTCGATACACTCAGCCAACCCCTCTCCGAACAATCCTCGCTCGCCTTTCACCCCGATGGCAACTCCATCTACGCCGTCGGCGCCGACAGTCGCATTCGCCAGTGGAAAGTCGTCTCCCGTTCCAAACCCGAAATCAATCCGCTGCTGGTTTCACGTTTCGCCCACGAAGGGGCCGTCAGCCTGCTGCGAATCTCACCCGATGGACAACTCATCGCAACCGCCTCCGATGCTGGTTCAGTCAAGCTCTGGCATGCCGCTTCGGTCACCGAACTCGCTGCCCACAATTTTCCCGGTGATGCTGCCGTTTGTCTCGAATTCACACCCCAGCATTCAGTCCTGCTGATTACCCGCAGCGGGGCACGGCACATGCTGCCACTTCCGGACCCGGCCGCCGCCGCAGCAACCGTTGCAGGCACTTCGGCCCCCGCCAGCATGCCCGTGCCAGTCGCCGTCGCAACGGATGCCGCTGCCCCGCCTGCCGCCATCACCGAAGCCGAACCCAACAATGCCCTTTCCGCAGCCCAGCAGGTCGCCTTCCCCGCAGAAATCTCCGGGGTCCTGCATGACCCCGCCTCAACTCAGCCCGATGCCGACCTGTTTCGCTTTCCCGCCAAAAAGGGACAGCCAGTCCTCGTCGAAGTTGTCGCCTCGCGCAACAAATCGCCCGTCGACTCCCGCATTGAAATCCTCACCCCAGACGGTCAGCCCGTGCTCCACATGAATCTGCAGGCTGTCCGCGATTCGTGGTTCACCTTCCGCGGCAAGGACTCAGACACAAGCGACGACTTTCGCCTGTTCAACTGGCAGGAAATGGAACTCAACGAATACCTCTATGCCGACGGCGAAGTTGTCCGTCTGTGGCTTTATCCCCGCGGGCCCGATTCCGGTTTCAAGGTCTACCCTGGCTTTGGTCAGCGACATACGTGGTTCAATACCACACCCGTCACTCATCCACTCCAGGGCCCGGCCTTCATCGTGGTTCCTAAAGCTCCGGGCGAACCCATCACCAATACCGGGCTGCCTGTGTTCCCGCTGTACTGCCAGAACGATGACGACCCGCTGCGTCAGTGGGGCAGCGATTCACGGCTGACATTCAACCCGCCGGCCGATGGCGACTACCTGGTTCGTGTCGAAGATGCCCGCGGCTTTCAGGGGCCGGACTTCAGCTACCAGCTGAAACTTCGTCGCCCGGCCCCGGACTTTTCCGTTGCGGCCAGCACCACCGAAATCAAGGTTCATCCCGGCACCGGCCGTGAAATCATCTTCACCGCCACACGGCTCGACAGCTATGCCGGTCCCATCGAAATCACAGCCCGCAATCTGCCTCCAGGCTTCACGCTTTCGGACCCGGTGATCATCCAGCCGGAGCAGCGACAGGCGTTCGCTGCCCTGATTGCCGCACCCGATGCTGCTGCTCCGTCCCCGGAAGCCATCGCCGCCATCCGCTTTGTGGCTCGAGGCGACAGCGAGTCGGGCGGGCAGCCAATCGAACACGAAATCGGCGGACTCAAGACCCTTGAAATCCTGCAGAATCCCGGCATCCGCGTCATCATCCGTACCGACGAACAGCGCACCGCCGGCAGCAACGAACATACCTCAGAACTGACCGTCACACCCGGAACCACGCTGAAAGCCTGGCTCAAAGTCGAACGCGTGGATCACAAGGGACTGGTTGAATTCGGCAAGGAAGATTCCGGCCGCAACCTGCCGCACGGAGTCTTCGTGGACAACATCGGACTGAATGGCCTGATGCTGCTGGATGGTCAGACGGAACGCGAAGTCTTCATCACCACGGCACCGTGGGTGCCCGAACAATCCCGACCGTTCTATCTCAAATCCAGTGTCGGTGGCGGCATCACAACTCTGCCCGTGATGCTCCATGTTCGCGCAGGAAATCTCAATGCAGCCAGTCGCTGAGACTCCCGTCGAAGACTTCGAATCGCTCTTCCACGGCCAGCCGCAGGACATCGAAAGGCGGCTGCTGGCCCTGCGTCCCAAAGCCGCCTGCCACCCCGACAGCACTCTGGCCCCCAGAATCGAAGCTCGAATGGCACTCGCCCAGGCCATGCAGGGCCGTTACGAGGAAGCCTCGCAAACGCTGGAACTCGCCGAGTCGTTGCCGGGGGCCAGGCAGCCGGCAGCAGAGATCTGCCTGCTGCTCGAACGGGGCCGGGTGCTGCATCAGCAAAATCGTTATCGGGACGCGCATGCCCTGTTCATCCGAGCCTGGGACGTGGCACGTCGTCATGCCGCAGAAGACCATGCCCTCGACGGCCCTGCCGTGGATGCGGCCCACATGGTCGCCATCACAGCCACAGAACCGGCCGCCCGAGTTCATTGGAACGAAACAGCACTCAGCCTCGCACAGGCGTCCCCGGCCCCCAAAGCCCGTGCCTGGATCAGTGTGCTGCATAACAATCTCGCACAGGCATACATCGCCAATTCCCAATTCACCGCCGCTCACGCTGCCTTCACCACATGTCGCCAACTGGCCATTGCTGAAAACAACAGCATTGTCGAACGCGGAGCGCGCTGGGGTATCGCCCGCGCCCTGCGTTCGCTTGGCCAAACCACCGAAGCACTCGCCATGCAACAGCAGGTGCTCAGCGAATACAACCAACTTGAGGAAACCGGAGCACTCCCCCTGGAACTCATTCAGATGGGACGGGGACTTGTCTTCGAAGAGCTCGCCCACCTGTCCACAACCGCAGGCCCCCAATACGCCGTCCGCGCGCTGCAGGATCTCAAATACCTGATCGGAAAAGATCACCCCGAATACCATGATCGCCTGAACAAACTCAAGCAAATCGCTCAGGACCACCCATGACATCCCGCCTCGCTCTGACTCTGCTCATCCTCACAACTCTTCGCCTCTGCCACAGCCACAAGCTCGTCGCCGCCGAAGCCACTGCCCCCCAACCCCACATCGTCATCTTCGTCATCGATGACCTGGGCTACGCCGACGTCGGTTTCAACGGCGGCCGCGAAATTCAAACCCCGGCCATCGACGCACTCGCAGCCGAAGGCACCGTGCTGGCCGCCCACTACGTCCAGCCGGTCTGCTCACCCACCCGCGCGGCACTCATGACCGGACGCTACGCCACTCATACCGGCGTCTACACCATCGTGCGTCCCAACGCCCGCTGGGGCCTTCCACTCGATGAACGCACACTCGCCGACGCACTCCGTCAGGCTGGCTACACCACCGCCATCACCGGCAAATGGCACCTTGGTGAATTCGAGCCAGCCTATCGACCTACCGCTCGCGGCTTCGATCACCAGTATGGGCACTACTTCGGTGCAATTGACTATTATAATCACCAGCGTGATGGACAGGTCGACTGGTATCGCGACGACAAACCACTCAGCGAAGACGGTTACAGCACCGAACTCATCGCCGCGGAAGCCTCCCGACTGATCACACAGCACAAACCCGTGGCCGACTCCAAACCGCTCTTCCTCTACGTGCCCTTCAACGGTGTGCATGCACCGCTGCAGGTCCCCGACACCTATCTCCAGCCCTACTCGGCACTCAAAGGCAACCGCCGCACCTATGCCGGGATGCTGGCTGCCGTGGACGTCGCCATCGGCCGCATCACCACCGCACTCCGCGACGCCGGGATGCTTGACAACACACTGGTGCTGTTCACTGCCGACAATGGTGGGCCGTCACCCGGAACCGTCACCAGCAACGGCGCTCTGCGAGCGGGAAAAGGCACGCTCTACGAAGGAGGCGTACGCGGCTGTGCGTTCGTCCGCTGGCCCGGAAAAATCCCGGCCGGTACCCGCAGCGAAGAACCCGTGCACGTCATTGACTGGTTCCCCACGCTCGTGCGTCTTGCCGGTGGGAAGCTGGAACAACCCAAACCCCTCGACGGACAGGATCTCGCCCCGATGCTCTGCAACGGCAAGGCCAGTCCCCACCAGTCCATCCTGCTCGTCCAGTCCCCCCAGCGCGCCGCAATCCGTGCCGGCGACTGGAAACTGCTGCAATCCCAGGCTGCCGCAGCGACAAACGACAAGGCCGGCAAAAAGAACAATACCAAAGCCGCCAAAAAGAAAGCCAAACAGACAGACGCAACGGCTCGCCAAACCACAACCGGCCCCGAATTGTACAACCTTCGCGAAGACCCCGGTGAAACGAAAAACCTCGCCCAGGCACAGCCGGAAATCGTCGCCCGTCTCACCAGCCAACTTGATCAGTTGCTGCTGAATGCCGTTCCCCCGGGAAACCCGGTTGAACCATGAGCAGCGCGGAATGCCAACACAGTAACTATGAGATTCAGATTCCACGCACGCCCCGGGGATTGAGCCGATCGCCGATGCTCGTCAGACTGATATTCCTGCTGGCAGTGCTGGTCAGCTCCTCGCTGCAGGCTGGTTTCGCGGGTTGCGCTGCGATTCCACGGACGACAGACTTCCTGTCCGTCGCGGACACCGGTCGACGGAGTGGAGATCCGTTTGTTTTCCTGACACCCCGTGGCCCGATCGCGTCACAAAAACGCGCTGCGGCGAGCGGCCGATGTCAATCGGCCGGTGCGGCCTTCGGCCGTTTGATGGAGGGGCATGAGGGATGCTTGCGGGCTTTCGCGGAGCGAAAGGCGACATTAACCGCAGTCTCGCTTCAGCCCGACGAGGCTGCCACCGAGCGACTGCTCAAGTCCCTCCGCCGACAGCCACGCCCCGGGGCCGCGTTCGAGCGACTTGTGCAGCAGCTGGAACAGGCCGGCACACTTGAAGACCATCTCCAACAGCTCCGCACGGAACTGCAGTCCGCACCGCCCGACAATGACGGCACCACCGCCATGCTCCTCGGGCTCTTCGAACTTCACGCCCACCGCTGCGACGACGCCCGAAAGGCCTTCACGGCTGCTGCCCAGCGTCGTCCCCGTGATCCCGTGGTGTTCTGGCTGCTGGGGTCTGCTGCACTGGAGCTTGGGGATGCCACCGCAGCCATCACCGCCTGTGAAACGGCCCTGGCCCTGAAGCCCGCTGCAGCCGAATTGTCCGGTATCGCGCGGGATCTCACGGCCGCGCTTCGCAGGTCCGGTCGCTCGTCTGAACTCGCCTCCGTCTGGAGTCGCATCGAAGCCCTCGATCCCGACAACCTGCGGCTCTGCGAACAGGCCGCCATGGCGCTTCGCAACGCTGACCTGCCGGAACAGGCCCTGACACGATTCCAGCGTCTTGCAGAAGAACTCGATGACCCCTGGCGACGAAACCAGGCACGTCTCGCGACTGCAGACCTCAAACGCCAGCTCGGTCAGAACCGGCAGGCGCTCGCCGACGAAGAATCCATCCTCGACGAACTGGACCCCGACAGCTGGCAGGCCCGACAGGTGCTCGATCGGATCGAGGATGCCCTGCTCAAAGCCGGCCAGACCGATGACCTGCTGCAACTCCTGTATCAGCGGCTGGAACGCAGCGGTTATCAGGCAGAAATTGTCCAGCGCATCGTCCGCCTGCTCCGACTTCGCAACCGCTCCGCCGAGGCCCTGCAGCTTCTTGAACAGCAGCTGACAGCAGCACCTCAGGACCGTTCGCTGCGCCTGCTGCTGATTGACGAATACACCCGCAGCGGTCGCACTGCGGACGCCGTCGAACAGTATCGCTCGCTTGAAACCGCAGGCCTGCTGCGTCCCGCCGATCGTGAAGCCTGGGGCCGGCTGCTGCTTTCAAGGCAGACAGAGTCCCAATCCCCCGCAGCACGTGTTCAACAGGCGGCTGCCATCTGGCGCGGTGGGCTTACGGATGCGGCAACATCGACCGAACTGCGACGCGTGGCTGAACTGCTGCGGGGAACCGGCCTTGCCGCCGAAGCCTTACCGCTGCTGCAGCAGGCTGTCAGCCGTGATCCCAACGACGCACTCGCCCGCGAACAGCTCGGCAGCTGCCTGCATGCGCTGGGCCAGCGCGATCAGGCGTTGAGCGAGTGGCGGGGACTGGTTGCGGGTGACCGTCGCAGTCCCGAAGCGTTCCGCGAGCTGTCGTCCATTCTGCGGGCCCACGGCGAACAGCGGGCCGCGATTGAGGCACTCAGCGATGCCTGTGAAGTACTCCCGACCGTGTCCGATCTGCTGCGGCTCGCCAGCGCCCAGCTTGAGTTTCGTGAAGGCACCTCGCGACCGCTCGCTGCCAGTTCACTGCCAGTGCTCACGCGCGCCGCTGCCGCTGCTGACACATTTGCGGACTGGCAGCGCGTGGTGGAACAGCAGGCGGCCACTTTGCAGCAGCTCGGACAACTCGACAGCGCTCTGCAGCAGCTGCGTGATTCCTCGACGACAGCTCAGTCTCCGTCGGCCGCACTTCCGGCACCCAGCCTGCAGCTCCCGCCGGACCTTGTGACACAACTGCACCTGGCCCTGCTGGAACGCGCCGCCGGAAATGTGGAACGTGCACTGGACGCGATTCAGCAGGCGCTCGCTGCTGCGCCCACCGCAGGGCCGGTGCTGCAGCTGGCGGCGGAGCTGACGGCTGCAGCCGGACTTCCCGCAGCCGCACTGCAACTCCGCGAACAACTGCTGCAGCACGACAGTCGCGGTCGTGTGGCACACCTGGCAGCACTCATGACGCTCTCCCGACAGCAGGGACTGCACGCAAGCGCCGGCGACTACGCCCGCCGACTTCTGCAGGCTGCTCCCGAGGATCCCGCGATGCTCACGGCCGCCGCAGAGGTGCTGGTGGAATGCGGCCGCATTGACACGGCCGCTGCGGCGCTGGAAGCAGCCCTGCGACGGCAGCCCGATGACTCCGCAACCGCCCTCGCTCTGGCCTCACTCCTCGCCGAACAAAACCAGACCAGCCGCGCACTGGATGTCTGCCGCAGTGCCCTCGAACACGCCACTGACGCACGTGCCCGCACTGAAATCGCCAGCTTGCTTGCCGAACTTCACCAGCAGCTCGGCCGACCCCCGGAACTGCTCCAGTGGTTTGAAGACCAGATTGCGCAGGCCGACGATCTGCAGCGCGGCAGCTGGCTGCGAAGTCTTGCGGAAGTTCATAAAGCCTCCGGACAGACGGCTCTCGCCAGCCGTGCGCTCGAACGTGCCATGCGGATCGATGGCCCCGACGCTGGCCTGCTCTTCGATCTCAGCGAACTGTCGCTGCGCCAGCAGGACCCACTCGCAGCCGCTGCCGTACTGCAGCAAATTACCGCCGCAGATCTGGATCCCGCGGCTTCCCGCCGACTGCTCGACCTCGCACTCCGCGCAGGCGCGGCCGGACAAGCCACGCTGCGGATGATCTCTGGCCTGTCACGACTCGAAACGGCCGATCACATCAGCCTGCTCGATCGTTTGCTGCAGCAGCGACGTTTCAGCGACGCAGGTGAAGTGGCCGAGCTGCTGCTGCAGGCCGGACGTGAATCGTGGGAAGTCCGGCTTCGCCTTGCCGTCGCCCACAGCCGCAGTGGCGCCGTGGAAAACGCAGCTGCAACCTGCCTGCAGCTGCTGCAATCCCCCCTGCCACTGGAAACTCTCTCCGCCGATGCGGTACGCTCCAGACCCGGAAAAAATCGTCCCCGGATTCCCACGGGTGTGGACGCCGTCAATCCTGAAGCGTGGGATTACGCCTGGGAAAATTCCGCGCGGATTTTTCTTGACTTGAGTCCCCAGCGTGATCCGGATGTGTTTTCTGAGGGCTGGTGTGAATCCTTTGCGGTTGCCAGGCTGCTGGCCGTCACCGGGTTGCTGCTGGCAGAGGACACGACCAGAACAGGGACCGTCACCGCGAATGCGTCGCCACCAGCAACCGCGCTGTCCGTTTCAGCCAGACCGGCCTGGGATGCGTGGATCCGCAGTCAGCTCCGTGCCGTCGTTCAGGGGCAGCCGCATTGGTCGCTGACCGACGCCCTGCAGCTGTCCGCCGCAGGGGAATCGCACGCCGATGCTGTCGTACTTGGCACCGCCATTCAGCTGTTCGCGCCGCTCGGCAGCCGACCACTGACGGATGTCAACGGTCGCTGGCTGGGAATCCATTGGCGCGCGACCAGCGAACGTCGTCGCCAGCGTGTGCGGCCGCCGGATCCGCTCCGGCTGGAAGGACTGCAGACCGCCTTCCGCAATGCAGCCGCCCGCGGCGATCTGGATCTCTGTGAGCACAGTGCTGCAGCGATTGCGGCTGCCTGCCAGCACGCGGAACAGCCCGCTGTCGCGCGGCAGTTGCTTGAACATCTGCAGCGAGAGGCCGCCGGCCCCACAGAACTGCTCGCCGCCATCTTCCTGCAGCGAGCCGTCAGTGAATTCTCGAGGCCAGTCACCTTCTCGATGGAATCGCGTCTGCAGATGCTGGATCGAGTGCTGTCGGCGGTTCCCGCTGTGCCGGCTGCAGCTGTGCAAATCGCCCCTGAGGCCCCGCCCACGTCGACGTCCACTTCCGCGCCCTCGCCCTCGCTGCTGCGATTGCGAACTCGCGCACTGCACCTGCCACTCGAATGGCTGCAGCAGCTGCCGGCGGGCGATCAGTCAGCGGGCGATCGGCGATTGCTGTGCAGCTGGTGGCTGCGTCAGCCCTCGGAAGTCTTCAATCTGTCAACGCCCGCTCAGGGGTTACTCGGTGACAGTGCCGGCGGCCGCACGAACACTGCCAGCAGCGATCCCACAGCAACGTCGGCCGAAGCCGCCTTTCACAGTCGCTGCGGGCAGCTGCTGCAGTCGCTGCTTCCGGCGGAAGAACGTGGACTGCTGCTGCAGCTTGTGCGACAGCTGCCGCAGGAAGCTCTGGAGCTCGCCGAGTCACCATCGGTCGCTGCCGAGCACCCACTCCGGGCGGCACTTCTGCTGGCTGCAGCTGCCAATGAGTCGGCTGATCTGCCGAAACTTTTGGCTGCCGCTGAACAGCTGCTGACACTCCTGCCACAGTCTCCGGCCGTTGTGTTCCTTGCTGCCGACTGCCGCCAGCGTGCCGGTCTGTTTGGCGAAGCCCGTGAACTTCTGCGGCAGCTTCCCGCTGGTCTGCCGATTCAGTCCCGCCTGCGCTCCTTCCGCCTGCTGGAACTGGCCGCCCTGCTGCGGGACACTCCGGCCGTCGACGCAGCAGCACTGGAACTATCCGGCATGGAACTCTCCAGTGCCGACCGCAGTCAGCTGCTGTCGCTGCTGCGAATCTCCGGAACACCCCGCCTGCTGCTGGAACTGCACCAGCGGCAGACAGGCATCGCAGTGGCCGCGCCCTCAGCCGACGACCTGCTGCAGCAGTTGCAGCAGCAGCGGCAGACCGGTGGTGCGGCAGCCGCAGTGCCGCTGGCGCGGCAGGTCGTCAGCAGTGCAGCCGGTCTGGGGCAGGGGGGCGTCCGGTTTCGCCGCCCGCCCGATTCAGCCGCAGTTCAACTTCGCGAACAGGCCTGGGACGTCCTGCGGGACACGGGTG
Source organism: Planctomycetaceae bacterium (assembly GCA_040382995.1). Taxonomy (GTDB): domain Bacteria; phylum Planctomycetota; class Planctomycetia; order Planctomycetales; family Planctomycetaceae; genus SXXK01. The sequence goes on along the minus strand of JBEIEK010000002.1, from coordinate 32,690 downwards.
AACTGAACCGCTGGATTGAGCAGCAGCAGAATTCCCTGCGGGATGCGCCGGATTCTGCTCCACTGCGACGACAGCTGGCCGATGCTCTGCAGGCTGCGGGGCGAACGGCGGAAGCAGCAGAAGTGAGAGCCAACCCCGGGCAGCCGCTCAGCCCCGCCAGCGCCACACCCGCATCTCCTGCATCTTCCGCCGCGTCCAACAAGTCTGCCGAACCTGCTCGTCGCCGCATGCCCGAGCTGGCACCGGTTGTGGCGCCGGACCCGGATTGGCTGGGCAGCACATGGCCAGCCTGTGGCCCGCTTCCGGTGCGCGTCATTCAACAGAGGCTGCAGACCGCGTTGCAGGCCGTCAGCTCAGAACATCCGGAAGACGGTTTTGAGCAGTTGCTGGGGATTGAGGAACAGGACGCTGTTCGAGCTGCGGCGTGGCTGGCCATGCAGACACCTCCCGGCGATCCGATCTCGCTCTCAGCACTGCAGCGACAGGCCGTCACCGCGCTGACTCCGGCCGGAATTCAGCGATTAGCAGCACGGCGAATAGAGCAGTTGCGTGAAAACATCGACCCGGGCCCGGCATGGACCGGAACACGCGCTCTTCTGGGCCCGAACCTGCTGTCCGCCACGGCCCGCCGCGGCCCCGCAGATCCGGCATTGCTTGAACAGCAACGAACCGAACTGCAAACCCTCGCCCCGGAAGACGAGGCCCTCGCCGAAGTCCTGTCAGCGCTCGAACCCAACTGACCAGTACACACTGCCAGGTGCTGCCCCGGGGATCTTCCAGCGGTTGCCTGTGTCTTTGCCGAGTTGCTGCAGGCTGGTCCTGCGACCTCAGCCGATCTCCGTTGCAGCGGACGCAGTTGCTGCGATGCGTCTTCAAGGGGGGCGTTCCCGAAGACTGCAGCTGTTCTCCGTCGCTGCATAATTCTCCATGGAGGGTGTGATGAAGTACGTTTCGTGGTCGTGGGCCGGTGTCGTGTTTGCTCTCGGCAGCTCCGCCGCTGCTCGTGAGCCTGTCTACGCACCAGTGCCCAGTGCTGCTGCTGTGTTTCAGGACTCTGAACAGGCTCCGCCACCAGTTCCTCGTCTCAGTCCCGCTCATCAGGTGGAAACAGAACACGTCTACGAGGATGGACTCTGCCGACCTTCTCAGTGCCTGCCGTGGTGGGCACACAGCAGCAACGTGCACGCCGACTGGCTGTTCCTGTCGGCCCGCGAACAGGATCTCGATTATGCCACGCCCGTCGACGGCACCACCAACACGGCCGTCCCCGTCGGGCAAACCGCAATGCTGAGTCCCGGATACCGCTCCGGCTGGCGAGTCGGTGGTGCCCTCGCCATCGACAACTGTTCCAGTGTGTTCTTCGACTGGACCACCTTCCAAAGCTCCACTCGCAGCGAAACTCTGCTCGACGGCGGTGCACCTCAGCCCAATTCCTTTCTGCGTTCGGAACTTGTGCACCCCCGCACGCTCAGCGTCGCCACCGACAGCCTGAATGCCTCGGGTGTCTATGACATCGACTTCCAGACGGCCGATGCCGGTTACACGCGGACACTCACCGGCGACTGGAATGGGCGGCTCAACGGGAACCTCGGGTTCCGCTATGGCGGCCTGTCGCAGGACCTCACGGCCCAACAGCAGATCCTTGGCGATGTGCTGGTGAACAGCACAATTGATTTCGACGGCTACGGTCCTCGTGCAGGCCTCGATTACGAACGACTTTCATCCCATGGATTGCTGTTCTACTGCCGCGGTGCCGGAAGCCTGCTCGCCGGACGCTTTGAAGCCGCATGGCAGCAGTCGTCCGTGTTCGCCGGACCCCAGGCGGCAGCCGGTATCAACGAAGATCGTCTCGTTCCCCAGCTGGACCTTGAACTGGGAACCGGCTTCCAGACACGTGGTGGCGGCTTTCGTGCCACCGTCGGATACCTGCACAGCATCTGGGGCAACGTGGTCACCATGCCTGAATTCATTGACAGCGTTCAGGCCGATGCTCTCCGCGGCACCAGCGATACACTGGCTTTCGATGGCCTTGCTGTGCGAGCGGAATTTCGCTTCTGACCAGCCCCGCTTTGCCTGAGGCCTGCAGTGCCCGGGGAATGACAGTTCCGCTGTCCTTCCCCGCGGCACTCTTTTTTTTACACAACACCAAACAATCGGGAAATTCAGCGACTGTCATTGAAAATTACAATTCCTCCAGCAAAGCCAGCGGAAATCAGCACGGCAGCGGCCTTCTGATCAACCGGCCCCGCCTTGCACACATGCACCGAGCCTTGACATTCACTCCCGCGGATATAAAAACGGAATCACGAACTTTTTTTCGTGCTTTGAAACCCAGGTCGTTCGTCTGCATTTATCCCACGGAGTGTCCGCGTCATGTCACAATCTGGTCCCGCTCGCTCAGTCCCCATCACGGTCGCTCGCGGAGACGGCATTGGCCCGGAGATTATGGACGCATCACTTCGCATTCTTTTGGCAGCCGGAGCTCGGCTGGAGATTGAAGAGATTGAAATCGGCGAGAAGGTCTATGCACGGGGCAACAGTGCGGGCATTGATCCTTCCAGCTGGGATTCACTGCGTCGCACCAAAGTGTTCTTCAAGGCGCCCATCACCACGCCGCAGGGTGGCGGCGTGAAGTCGCTCAACGTCACAACGCGAAAAGCCCTTGGACTGTACGCCAACATTCGTCCCTGTGTCAGCTATCATCCGTTTGTTGACACGAAGCATCCGGTGATGGACGTCGTGATTGTGCGTGAAAACGAAGAAGATCTGTACGCCGGGATCGAGCATCAGCAGACGGATGAAGTTGTGCAGTGTCTGAAGGTGATTTCGCGTCCCGGCTGCGAGAAGATCGTGCGGTATGCGTTTCAGTATGCCGTGCAGAACAATCGCAAAAAGGTCACCTGCTTTACCAAGGACAACATCATGAAACTCACCGATGGACTCTTCCATCGGGTGTTTGATGAGATTGGTGCGGAGTATCCGCAGATCGAAAAGGAGCACTGGATTGTCGACATCGGTGCAGCGAAACTGGCGGACAGTCCGGAAGCCTTTGATGTGATCGTGATGCCCAACCTCTACGGCGACATCCTCAGCGACGTGGCTGCTCAGATTGCAGGTTCCGTGGGGCTTGCGGGGTCCAGCAACATTGGTGAGCATGCTGCGATGTTCGAGGCCATTCACGGGTCGGCTCCGCGGCGCGCCGGGCAGAACGTGGCCAATCCCTCGGGACTGCTCCTCGGTGGCGTCCTGATGCTCAACCACATCGGACAGCCTGAAGTGGCAGAACGCGTGCACAACGCATGGTTACGCACATTGGAAGACGGCATTCATACCTACGACATCTTCCAGGCAGGCGTCAGCACTCAGAAGGTGGGAACTCGGGAATTTGCCGATGCCGTCATTGCCCGCCTGGGCCAAACCCCGCAAAAGCTCAAACCGGTGCACTACAACACCTCAGAAAGCCTCGCCGGGAAAGCCATCCGACGGCCCCGAGCCAGCAAGCAGCTGCTGGGCGTGGACATTTTCCTGCACTGGGACGAAGCCGATCGCAGTGCCGAAGTGCTGGGCCAGCGTTTCCAGCAGGCAATTGCCGCTGTTCCCGGCACCACGCTGAAGATGATCAGCAACCGCGGTGTCAAGGTTTATCCGGATGGTTTCAGCGAAACCTTCTGCACGGACCACTGGCGCTGCCGCGTGCTCGCCGACAGCGGCCGAATGACTCATGAACAGGTCATCGCGCTGCTGACGGCCGTGAACAACGCCGGCCTCGATTTCATCAAAACGGAACACCTTGTCAGCTTCGATGGCCAGAAAGCGTATTCGCTGGGCCAGGGGGAGTGACCTGGAGCTGCAGTCGGCCGCCATACACCTGCTGCGCCTGATTCTGCTCGTCGTGACCAGTACCACCGTCGCCGGATTGTCTGTAGAATGCCGTTGTGCAGTCTCTCCCCGCAATTCCCGCTGGCCCGGAAGGTTCCGTTATGGCGATGGTTCACGGTGATCGCTTTGTCGCTCTGGTCGATCAGGCGCGTCGGCAGATTTCAGAATGCACAATTCAGGACGTGGTGCATCGCCGGGCTGCCGGGGATGCATTTCTGCTGCTGGATGTGCGTGAAGAGAGCGAATGGGCGGCTGGCCACATTCCGGGTGCACGACATCTGGGCAAGGGAATCATCGAGCGGGACATCGAGGCGGTGGTGCCTGACACCGCAACCCCGCTGGTGCTCTACTGTGGCGGTGGCTATCGCTCCGCTCTCGCGGCGCTCAACCTGAAGCACATGGGCTACACCAACGTGATCTCGATGGATGGTGGCTTCCGTGGCTGGAAAGAACAGGGGCTTGAGATCGAGAAGACCTGAGGTGAGCGAGTGAACGGGAGGTATGCCGTGACGTTTTACCCCTCACCTGACCCCTCACCCCCGGCCCCTCTCCCCTGGCAGGAGAGAGGGGGGAAGTGGCGGTGCGGGCTGCTGTTTGCGGTGGCGGTTGGTTTGTGCTGTCTGCTGCAGCCGCTGCAGGCCGACGACGAAAAAAGGCCGGCGATTGGCGAGACTGTTCCGCAGCTGCGGTTTCGCGACATCCGCGGGCTGAATCGCCAGCTGCAGGATTTCGGAGAGACGCGGGCGGTGGTGCTGACTTTCACCAGCACCACCTGTCCGCTTGTGCGACGCTCCTTCCCGAAACTGAAGGAACTTTACCTGCAGTATCGCGGGCAGAATGTGGTGTTTGCGGCCGTGAACGTCGGCGCTCAGGACACCATTCGCGGGATGGCCTCTCAGGCGATCGAGCTGGATGTGCCGTTCCACTTTGTGCGGGACGTGGATGGGTCCGTGGTGCGGGCCCTGGGCGTTTCGCGAACACCCGAGGTGGTGATTCTGGATTCGCGGAACGTGCTGCGTTACCGAGGCCGCATCGACGATCAGCTGCGTCCTGGCGGCACGCGTCCGACGGCGTCTCGGGCCGATCTGCAATTGGCGCTCGAAGAAGTGCTTGCCGACAAGCCTGTGACAATTCCGGAAACTCCGGTTGACGGATGTGTGATCACGCCACCGGCACCGCTCAAACTGCCCGCCGATCCGGCAGCCATTCCGACGTGGTCCGGAGGCATTGGCAGACTGATTCATGACCGTTGTGCCCGGTGTCATCGGGCGGGTGATGCGGCCCCATTCCCGCTGCTGACCTATGCTGACACGGCAGCGCAGCGGCAGATGATTGCCGAAGTTGTGGAAACGGAATCCATGCCGCCATGGTACGCCGCTCCGCAGCACGGAGAATTCCAGAACAACGACTCGCTCACACCGGAACAGAAATCTCAGATCCTCACCTGGATCGCCGCCGACTGTCCGCTCGGTGATCCCGCCGCCGCACCAGTACCGCCGGCGGAATCCGCCCCGGAATGGCGGATCGGCAAACCTGATGTGGTGATTACGATGCTGGAGGAGCACGAGGTCCCGGAGACGGGTTTTGTGCCGTACCGCTACACGCTGCTGCCTTACGTCTTTTTTGGTGAAACATGGGTGGAGGCATTTGAAATCCGACCGCTGAACCGGGCTGTCGTGCATCACTGCAACATGGCTTATGTGACGAAGGATGGTGCCGGTGAGCAGACCTTCATCACGGGATACGTACCTGGTGGCCAGCCGATGGACATGGGGCGGTTCGACAATGGCACGGCCTTCCGCATTCCTGGCGGAGCTGGTCTCGGACTGCAGATTCACTACACAACCACCGGTAAACCGGAGCGTTGTCGGATTCAGGTAGGTCTGCGGTTCCCCAAAACACCGGTGCGTCGGCAGCTGCGACATTTTCTGCTGGATCCCCGCGGCTGGCGAATTCCGCCCTACGATCCAGCCTTCGCCGTCCAGTCGAAGCACGTGCTCGATCGCGACATCACACTGATGGGCATGTTTACACACATGCACGTTCGCGGCCGGGACATGACCTTCTACGCCACGCCTCCGGGTGGTGCCCGCGAGACACTGCTGCAGATTCCGAATTTCAATTTTGAATGGCAGCTGGGTTATGAAATTGCAGCGGGAAAGAAACTGCTGCCCGCAGGCACGGAAATGAGCGCGATCGCTCATTTCGACAATTCCGTGTTCAACCCGTGGAACCCTGATCCCGCCGACGAAGTGCGGTATGGACCGCAGACGATTCACGAGATGTTCAACGGGTATGTGTTCTTCGTGGATCAGCACGAAGAACTGTCCATAGAAACAGATCCCCAAACGGGACGCGCAAAGGTGCCGCCTGCGGAGTGAATTGCCCAGAGTCGCGTTTCGCTCTGCGAAACGGATAGTCAGCTTTTCCACCGCTGAAGCCCCGGCAATCACCAACTGGGATGGGCTAAACGGTGTTGATAGTGCCCCAACGGTGCATGGCACTCCGATGGGCGCATCGGGACGTTACCGGCCGATTGACATCGACAGCTCGCCTTTCATGATTGTAACCAGGCGTGTTTACGGTGCGCTGGAGGTGCACCGTGCGCTGGAGGTGCATGGCACCCTGACGTGCGTGTCGACACAGAAGCTGTTGTGCAGATTGGCTTTACGGCGAGGAGTGTTCCCGACTCCCTCACGGTCGCGGCTCGGTTGCGATCGCGACAGGGCGTGGGGAGCTGAGTCCGATGGACGAAATCAGATGTCCCTCACATCGTTTCGCCATCCCAGCCTCGCCTTCCGATGTCAGGTCCCGTCACCACTCTGCGCCATCCGGTTTCCCGGCTGGCTCGGGGCGTTTGCCTGACGGCGGATCCTCGGGGTCCTTCAGGAACATACCGACGGTTCCGCCGACAAGACCTGCAAACCCGCCGGCCAGTGTCACGGCCAGCATGAAGGTATCCGGAGTCTTTTCGGGGCTGTCACCGCCCAGAGTCATCAGGCAGGAGAGAAAAAGCAGCGGGATGTAGGCGATAAAGCCGGCCAGGTAGCCGAGGAGAGCGCCGACCATGCTGCCGATCCACGGATTCCCCGTGGCTCCGGCGGCGAGCCCGATGCAGCCACCGAAGCCGACCGAGACCCCGATGACTGCGAAGCCTTCATCCGCAGGTGCAACCCCGAAATACCAAGCCGTGACGGCCGCTCGGGAAACCGCTCCTGCGAACGCGCCTGCCAGTGCCCCCATGGCTGATATCTGCACCTTCATGATTGCTCCAGACGTGGACTTCCTGTCTTCCAGACATCTGCTCGGCCGGGATTTAGTCTCCACCCCGGAATGTTTGTCTGAGAGTATCCTACAGATTGATTCAGACGATCCCAGCGAAGTGCAGCTCAGAGTTGCTGCTGGTCGATGCGAACACTCTTCACGAGGCCGGGAATAAACACCCCGCTGGACACTTGTCAACAAAAATCCTCCCGGATTTCATGAAGCGCGCCGGTCGAATCGCATTTGGCAAATCTTCGGCATCTGCGATACTTCGAGGGCGTCATCTGAAGTGGCGAAGGAAGGTCCTTTCGCAGAGCGAAAGGCTACAAAGTGTTGCAATTATGACTGCTGCCGCCTGCGATGTGCTGATTATTGGATCGGGCTTTTCCGGAAGCCTGCTCGGGTGGATTCTTGCCAGCCGTGGGCGTCGAGTGCTGCTGGTGGATGCGGCCCGTCACCCACGTTTCGCGATCGGCGAATCCTCAACGCCCACCGCCGATTTTCTGCTGGCGCATCTGGCTGATCGCTTCCAGTTGCCCGCGCTTGCTCCACTGGCCTGCTGGGGCACGTGGAAGCGGCGATACCCGGACCTGCACTGTGGGAAGAAGCGTGGCTTCAGTTACTACCGGCATCATCCCGGTCAGCCTTATGCAGATGATCCGCAGCATTCCCAATCGCTGCTGGTGGCGGCAAGCGTGGCGGACGAATGGAGCGACACTCACTGGCTGCGCAGTTCGGTGGACAGTTTTCTGGCGGATCAGGCTGTGCAGGCCGGTTGTGAAATGCTGCAGGACACACGACTGGAACGGCTGGAGCGGCAGGGTGACGGGGTTTGGCGTGCACAGTTGAAGTCAGCTTCCGCGGGAACAGACGGCGAACTGCGGACAGTGCATTGCACGTGGTGTGTGGACGCCAGCGGCCCCGGCAATGCGCTGTCTCGATTCATCAATAATCCGCCTCAGGAATCGTGGCTGCGGACGCGATCGCAGGCGATCTTTGGGCACTTCACCAACATCCCGGGTTTTATCGAGGCGGCTGCGGCGGATGACACCTTTTGCGGCGACGATGCCGCGCAGCATCACGTTTTGGAAAACGGCTGGTGCTGGATGCTGCGAATGGACCATGGCGTGACCAGTGTGGGATTAGTGGAACCAGCGCGTGGCTGGCGGGGATTACCGAAGGATCATTTCGCCAGAGTAACGGCGCGGTATCCTTCCCTGCGGGGTCTGCTGCAGCACGCCCGCCTGATCGCTCCTGCCGGCGGTCTCGGCAGCGCTACGCGGCTCAGTCGCTGTCGCCGCCACGCCACGGGCCCCGGCTGGGTGCTGCTGCCGCTCACCTATGGCTTCATCGACCCGCTGCACAGTTCCGGGATTGCGCATGCGATCAGCGGTGTCCTGCGAATTGCGGATGCGCTGCTGGCGAATGCTGACGAAACGAACCGGCTGCTGGCCACTTACGCCAGCGATCTGCGTCGGGAGCTGGAGTGGCTGGATGTGCTGACGGCCGGCTGCTATCGGGCTCAGCCTTCATTCCGCTGTTTCCGAGCGTTCGCGATGTTCTATTTTCTGGCCGCGATCGGCTTTGAAAAGCAGCTGGCAGCCGACCCGACTTCGTGGCCACTGGGTTATCTGCAGTCGGCCGACTGGGAACTTAAGGAGGTCGCCAGCCACGCGCTGCAACAGCTGACCCAGGGACCGGCCCTGACGTCGGCTGATGCAGAGCAGCAGTTTGAAGACGGCATCCGTCGCGGCATCGCCCGCTGGAACCACGTGGGACTGCTGGACACCCGGTTGAACAACCGCATCGCCCACACGGCACCACCAAAGTATGCGGCGATTGCGGTGCGGTGATTCTGTGTCGCGTGTGTTTGTGCTCTTCCCATCGGATGCTTCTCCGAAGATACGCAGCCCGCAAGCGTCACAAAGCCACAGACGGGTAGCCTGTGCCGGGAGCGAAAAATCGCCGGTAAAGATTCCTGCGGACGCAGTGGTTCAATCCATGTTATGCAATCAGTGCAAAGTCAGGGGGCAGTACATACGATTTTATCATCTGTTTTGAATGCCTTCCGTTGCGGCAGTATGCAGATGGAAAGGAGACCGGTGGCTTTCTGATTACCGCCTTCCCCAGCGCTGCTGGACGCTCTGATCAGGGGAAAACGTGCGTTGCTGCGGGAGTTTCTGATTTGCGCGATGGATTGGCCGTCGATGACCATTTGCAGCGTTATTCCCCTGTGAACAGCCGGTATTGCCTGAACTTTCTCATCAACCATTGCCGATCGCGCAGCAGAGGTACGGAGGTTTTCAGCGACAGGGATTGCGGGCGGGACTGACCGATGGTGACTGGCGCCATGTTTTTGCTGGGACTCAATCTCGTTGTCTGCTGGCAACTGCTGGTGTTGCGTCGCTGCCTGGGTCAGCTGGCGAACTGCGGTCGGTGGTCGGCTCCGAGTCCGGCTGAGTTTCCTCGGCTGGCGACCGTGGACCCGGAGACGGCCGTGATTCTCTGTGTGCGGGGGGCCGATCCGTCGCTCACTGATTGTCTGCGTGGTCTGGCTGCACAGACTCATACGAATTTCACCGTGCACGTGGTGGTGGACCACCAGAGTGATCCGGCCTGTGAATTGTTGCGGCAGGCAGCAGCCGGGGACGAGCGGATCTTTGTGCACCAGATCCCAGGCCCGCCGCCGAATCATCGCGGGTTGAAGGTGACGGCAATTCTGCACGCGATTCGGCAGTTGCCGGCATCGGTCGAGCGGGTGGCGTTTATTGATGGCGACGTGATCGCGCACCCGGACTGGCTGCGACAGATCACAGCCCCTCTGGAGGATCCGGAGGTTGGGGCCTGTACAGGAACCCGCTGGTTCGTGCCCGAACAGGCAACACTGGGGAGTCTGGTGCGGACGGAATGGAACCTGTATGCGACGGCCTTTATGGTGCGGCACCGGATTCTTTGGGGCGGTTCGTTTTCAATGCGTGCTGCCGAACTGAGATCAGCGGTTGAACAGGGCGTTTGGGAACACAAGTTATGTGAAGACACGTGTCTGGGGGACTACTTCCGCAACTCCGGCCGCCGTACAGTGATGGTCCCCGAGGTGGCGATGCTGAATCCGGAAACGTGTGGGCTGGGCGGAGCTGCGGCATTCATTGCGCGGCAGCAGATCTTCACTCGACTGTATTCCTCGGCTGCCCCCCGGATCATTGGCTTTGGCATCGCGTTCACGGCGTTGTGTCTGCTGAGTCCGATTTTTGCTGCGGTGGCACTGGTCGCCGGTCCACCGGCTGCAGCAATCATTTCGCTGGCAGCCTACGTGCTGCTGCATGCTGCAGTGGTGCATCTGGAGTGGTTTGGGCATCAGCTTCCGTTTCGATTGCGGACGGATGGCGGTGCGGAATGCCAGGGTCAGCGAGCACCGTTGTGGAAATTGTACGTGGTGCAGCTGCTGTGTGCGGCGATTTCGCTGTTTGCGTGCCTGAAAGCAGTCTTCGCGGATCGCATGGCGTGGCGCGGAATTCAGTACCGGATTCGCCGTGGCCCGACGCGTGTGGAAATGCTGCAGTACCGGCCGTTTCTGGAAACACGTACCCGCGAGACGCTCCGCAGCGGCGCTGGACAGATGTCGATTTGACAAGGATGCAATCGATGGCGCTGCACCTGTTTGAATTCATGGATCACGCGTGGACACCCGCGATTCTGCGGAAAACGCTGCTGGATGTTCTGGATTTCTGCAACTGCGACTTCCGCCCGTGGTACAGGCTGCTGGCGGAGGATCTGCTGCGGACGGCCCTTGCGGAGGGGGCGGAGTGCGTCGCTGAACCCGGTGCCGGCGCTGCACCCATCCTGCGGGAACTGGCACTGCTGATCCGCAGCACTCCACCGGGACCAGCTCACAACCTGCAGCTGATTCCCAGTGACCTGTATCCGGTGCCGGATGTCTGGCGGTCATTGCAGCGGGAGTTTCCAAACATCAGACCGATCTACGAGCCGGTGGATATGTTTGGAAAACAGAACTGGCCACCACGAACACTCCTGCTGCTGGCGGCTGCATTGCATCACATTCCGCGCAATCGCCGCATTCAGCTGCTGCAGAATCTATTGGAGACGGCGGACTGTGTTGTGGTGCATGAACCGGTGCGGCGAACCGCCGTTTCCATGCTGCTGACATCGTTTTGCTGGTTTCCAGCGCTGCTGACACCGGCAGCGAGAATTCGGCGGAGCGGGAGTCTGCGGCGCATCCTGCTGTGCTGGCTGATTCCCGTGGTGCCGCTGATGTTCGTGTGGGACGGACTGGTGTCCTGCCTGCGGCAGTGGACGGATGCCGAGTGGGAGAATGCGCGTCAGGAGCTGGGGCGAAAAGGAATCGGAGTGCACCGTCAGACAACGATGCACTCCGAGAGGATCACAATTCGGCGTGAGCATTGTCAGGCTTCGGACTGGGGCACGGGTGTAACGCGGAGTCCGGCGATGGCTGGGTTTTGAATCAGTCGTCGCAGATCAATGTCGATATTTCCGTCGCTCTGGATAATGAATCGCCGCGAGATACCTTTGTTACGACCGCTTGCTTCGCGGAAGACATCGAAGTTCTCGAGCACTTTGTCTCCATCAAGCAGCACGTTGAAGACGCGTTCGCCGTTGCCCTGAATACCATTCCAGACTTCGGCAAAGAACAGGTCCACGGCGAAGGTCTGACCAGCTTTTGCCTTGACGTCAAATCCAAGGTCACCGCCGCCGGCTTCGTCATAGAGGATCGTGCGGTAGAACTGGTCAGGCACGCTGGCGGCGATGGAGCCGGGGGCGGTTTTTACGGGGACCGTGCCGACGAATCGAGAGCCTGCGCCGTTCTGGAAGCCACGGTCGGAGAGTGCTCCGGCGGTGGGAGTGGCGGTTCCCGCGTCGATCAGTGCGAACACCGAGACAGGTACGGTCCGGGTCACAGGACTGTTGAAGCCGTCACTGACGCTGATGGTGATGGAGGTGAGCCCGGCAAAGTCACCGGCCGTGATGGCCAGCTGGCGGTTACTGCCTGTGCCCGTGACGGCCACAGTGCGGACGATGGTGGCATCTGCGGCGGAGGCAGTTACAGTGAGGTTGTCGCCGTCAGTGTCGGTCACTGTGAAGGCAATCGGACCGCTGCTGGTGCCGATATTGAGTTCACGGCCGGCGATGGCAGAGATGACCGGGGCAGCGTTGTTGCGGACGAGCACCGAGACGGTGGCTGGTTGAGATTCACCGCCCTGATTATCGCGGACTGTGTAGGTGAAGGTTGCAGTGCCGGTAAATCCCGAGGCTGGTGTGAAGCTGATGCTGCCATCGGCGTTGGGCACAGCAGTTCCGCCGGGTGACTGTTGGGCAATGGCCACCGAGGCGACATTGAGAGTGCCATCGAGGTCACTGTCATTGGACAGAACAGGGATGGTCACGGCAGTATTGATCCGAGCGGTTGCAGTGTCACTGGCGGCCGTGGGTGCGTCGTTGACGGAGTTCACAGTGACGGCGAAGGATGTGGTTGTGGTGGTGCGACCGTCGGAGACACTGAGAGTGACCTGAGTGGTTCCGAAGCGATTGGGGGCCGGTGTAATGGCCAGTTGGCGGGTTGCTCCGGTACCGCTGAGCACGAGTCCGGCTGCGGGGAGCAGCTGAGTGTCGGCACTGGAAACGGTGACTGTGAGCGGCTGTTCTTCGGCGTCGGCAACGGAGAATGCGATGCCGGGGATGGCAGTATCCTCGCTGGTTTGCTGAGCGGCCACCGTGGTGATGGTGGGGGCGGTATTGGGCGTGGTGACCGGGCGGATGCGAATTCCGGAGATGTTGGGGTTCTGGATGCCATGCGTGAGTTCGATGGAGAGGTTGCCATCGCCGATCACCTGGAAGGATTTGGTGAGTGCGGCATTGCGTCCGACGGCGGCAAACACGTCAAGCTTCTCGATGGCCACACTGTTTTCGAGTTTCACGCCGAAGATGCGGCGTCCGACGGCGAAGGCCCCAGACCAGATCTCTGCAAAGAACAGGTCCACATCGTACGCCTGACCTGCGACGGTGGGGATGTTGAAGAGCAGATTGGCTCCACCGAGGTTGTCATACACGTTGGTGCGGAAGAGCGTGGCAGGCACACCTGCGGGGACTCCGGTGACGGCTGTGGACGTGCTGAACGGCACAGCAACAGAATTTGCGTATCCACGGTGTGTGACGACACCGCTGCCGGGGCGAGAGAGACCGGCATCGATCAGGAGTCCGACGCTGACGACGAACGAGCGTGTCACGGGGGCGTTGACACCGTCTGAGGCGGTGACCGTGATTGTTGTGAGGCCTGAACGAGTGCCTGGAGCAAGTTGCAGGGTGCGGTTTGAGCCCGTGCCGGTGATGGTCAGAGTGGACAGCAGTTCGGGGACGCTGGAGGCGACCGTGACCTGGAGCGGATCACCGTCCGCATCGGTTACGGACAGCGGAATCTGCAGGGCGGCACCGCCAACTGCCAGCGACTGTGCGGCGATTGACGGAATCACCGGAGCAGCGTTTGTGATCACGTTGACGGAAACCACGGCGGGCGCTGTGAATGCCGACTGATTGTCGCTGACGCGATAGCTGAAGGTGACGATACCGTTTGATCCGGCGCCCGGAGTGTAGGTGATGGTACCGTTTGCGTTGGCTACCGCCGTGCCACTGGCGGGTGGCGTGACGATTTCGACGGTTGCGGGGTTCAGCGTGCCGTCGATGTCACTGTCGTTGCTGAGCACTGAAATCGTCACGGACTGATCGACCCTGACGGAAGTGGAATCGGGTATGGCGGTTGGAGCATCGTTGACGGAGTTGACCGTGAGACTGAAGGACGCCGTCGTGGAATCCTGGTCATCGGACACCGTCACGGTGATGATGGCCGTTCCAAATCGATTGGTGGCCGGTGTGATTGACAGCTGGCGATTCGCGCCCGTGCCGGTGATGATCAGACTGCCAGGTGGCAGGAGTTCGGAGTTGGTGCCGCTGACGGAGACGGTCAGTGATGGGCTGTCTTCGTCCGAAACGGAAAACGCGATCCCGCTGAGTGTGCCGTCCTCGTTCATTGACTGATTGGGGATTGAGGTGATGACGGGGGGATCATTTACGGGTGTGACGTTAACGTTGAAGGCGCGTGAAGCCGTTTCCACACCATCGGTGACGAATACGGTGACTGTCGCCGTGCCGGAAAGTCCGGGGGCCGGGGTGGTCGAAATCTGGCGGGTGCTGCCGGTGCCGCTGAGAACGATTCCGGAAAGCGGCAGCAGGGTGCTGTTGGACGTGCTGAATGAAACAGACAAGCTATCGCCATCGACATCGACCACGGTGAATGGGACGTTGCTGAGCGATCCGTCTTCGGCCACCGTCTGATTGCTGATTTGGGAGATCGTCGGAGCGTCATTGACCGCATTGACAACGACATTGAACGTGGTCTCTGCGGATGCCTGACCGTCGCTGACAGTCAGCGTCACTGCGGCAGTTCCGGAGACATTTGCGGCCGGATTGATGGTCAGGATACGTGAAATGCCTGAGCCACTCACGACGACGGAACCGGCGGGAAGCAGGAGCGGATTAGTGCTGGTGGCGGTGACGGAGACGACATCATCCACGTCAATGACAGACAGCTGCACTCCCGTGATCGGCACGTCTTCATTGGTGGCCTGATCAGCAACATCGGAGATCAGCGGCGGATCATTGACGGCGTTGACGAAGACATCGAAGCTGGTGGAATCAGACAGCAGACCATCGCTGACGGTGACGGTGATGGTTGCCAGTCCGGCGAGTTCGGGGGCAGGACTCATGGACAGGGAACGATTGCTGCCGCTGCCGAGAATGATCAGGCTGCCAGGAGGAAACAGAGTTGGGGAATTGCTGCTGACGCTGATTGTCAGGGCTGAATTGTCGATATCGGCGATCGAGAACGGTATGTTCTGAATCGGTGTGTCTTCCGGGGTCGACTGGCCGGTGATGTCAGAAATCTGGGGGGCGTCGTTGACGGGCTGCACGGTGACGGTGAAGGTGCTGGTGGATGACTTCACGCCGTCGCTGACAGTCAGAGTCACAATGGCCTGGCCGGAAAGGTTCGCGGCGGGGGTGATGGAAAGCTGGCGATTATTGCCTGAGCCGCTGAGTGACAGGCTGCCTGCCGGAAACAGTGTGGCATTGTCGCTGCTGACCTGGACTGCCAGAGTGGCATCATCCGGATCGGAGATGCTGAAGCTGAGGTTGTTGATCACCGTGTCTTCGAGCAGCGTCTGATTGGAGAGGGACGAGATCGTCGGCGTATCGTTAATTCCGGAGACCATAATTTCAACCACGGCCGGAGCTGACTGCTGGCCGAACTGGTTCTGAATCACGTACTCGAATGTGACGATGTCCGTTTGCCCGGTGGTCAGATAATCAAAGGCAGTCCCGGGTGTGAATCGAAACGTTCCATCTCCCAGCGATTGAACACTGCCGGCTGATTCGGGACCACGCCGCGGTTGTGTGAAGCTGAATACGCTGAACGCGGCGCCGCTGGGATCCGTGTCGTTGTCCAGAACGTTGCCAGTGATGAACTGCGTGTCTTCGTCCGTTGCGAATCCTGGAGCACCCGGGTCGGGATCGTTATTTGCCTGAGGCCCCTCCGGGCCACCGCCGCCGCCCCCGCCACCACCACCGCCGCCACCACCACCATCCTGCACAGTAACCTGTCCGGAGGTGGTGAAGGTGTCAAAGAATGTGTTGCCGTTGTAAAGCGAGGTGAAGCCATCAGGATCCTGCAGAAGATCAATCGTTGCAGAACCGGCTGACGCGTCAGGAGAAATCGAAAAACTAACCAGCACCAGATCCGGCAGTGCGTCGGGGACGGGAGTTGCCTGACCGGTCGGACTGTTGGCAATAATGGACAGGCGTCCATCGGCATCTGCCACGTTTGCCGAGACGGTCCAGTTGTTGCTGGAGAAGAACCCCCCAAGTACGACATCGGCAGCAGCCAAATCGAGACGCACAGTGTCATACTGCAGGTAAATCTCAAATGAACCCAGCGCTTCATCGGGAGCAAGGTTGTCCCACTGAGTCACGCGGATCGGCACTTCCACCGAATCACCCGGGTTTCCGCTGCCGCTGATCACCGCAACATTTGCCGCGGCCAGCAGTTGTCGATGTTCAAGGTCTTCCGCTGCAACGAAGACCGGGGTGAAGGAAGCGGTACTGTGATGTCTTCGTCGCTGATGCAGCCTCCGGCCACGGTCCCCGGCAAAACCCTCTGACAGAAATGCAGTCGCTTGCTGCAACAACGATTTCACATTCACCGACACTGCTGACACTCCTGATTCGGTACCGATGAGACAGGCATTGCTGCCACTGCAGACGATCGACACTGGAAAACCCAACGGGAAGCGAACCACATGGAGTGCTTTCCCCTTGAACATGCCCCGGATTATGCAACAGAGGCTTGAGAGGGAAAACCCCGGAATTTCGAAAACAGCGGGAACGAGGGAAAATTTAACTTCTGGGGGCTTTGCGTTGGCCTGGAAGACTTTGATGTTGCCTGCTGATCGTCAGGAGCTCGGCAGGATCGGCGACACCGACGATCGCCGCCGCCACCGCTGCCTGACTCAGCGGATACTCGATGGCCCGCAGAAGTCTCTCTTCAATTGTCCAGCCTCGACAGAGCTGTTCAGCCAGTTCGATATCGCGCTGATAAAGGGCCAGAGGAAAAAACGGTGTCTTCAGGGTGTGATCGCTCGGTGGCCGTCCCAGCAGCGCGCCTGCGGCAAAAATGCGAATCGCCAGCACGCTCATGCCGGCCACCCGGCAGGCCGCCAGCAGCTGCAGAGGCTGTGGGTCTGCATTGGGCAGCGCGTGCAGCAGATTCAGAGGCAGCTGAATCGTCTGAAACCGCTGGCTGCTGATGACGGTGGTGAGCGCCGTGGTGTCACCGGTACCGGTGAGTCCCGCGGCCTGAATATGTCCGGCCCGCCGCAATTCCTCAAAACAGTCCGCCACTCCGCCCGGACCAAGGACTTCTTCCGGAGTCACGGAATACGGTTGTGCATCCGGTATGTTGGTGATGGCGTTGTGCAACTGCAGCAGAGCCACCGATGGCCTCTGCAGCCGCTGCAGGGACTGCTTCAAACTGTCAAGGATCTGTGTGCGGAATGAGTCCGGGCTGCCGCGTACCAACCGCACTTTGGTGCCGATCTGCGTTTCCTGGTGCGGGTCGCAGACGGCAAGACATTGTCCGAGCGACCGTTCGGACTGACCGTTGCCGTATCCGGGAGCCGTATCGAACCAGTTGATTCCGGCTGCCATCGCCTGCCGCACGACATCCAGCTGCAGCTGTGACGCGGTACCCGTCATGAGTGCTGAAACGGGACCGCAGCCCATGGCGATTTCGGAAATTGACAGGCCGGTTTGTCCGATGGGGCGCCGCAGCATTTGGTTAGCTCCGGGATTTATCTGAGCAGTGCCATTTCCACGTTGAGGCCGGGGCCGAAACCGAGCATCACGCAGGGCCCGGGACTGCTTCGCCGCAGCTGCTCCTGAAGGATAAACAGCACCGTGGGTGAAGACATGTTACCGCACTGCCGGAGAATAGTGAGTGAAGGTTCGAGCTGCGAGTCGGTGAGGCGGGCGGCTTCGGCGGTGGCTGCAAGAATGCGTGGTCCGCCGGGATGAATGCACCAGCTGGAAATTTGCTCCACACTCAGGCCGTGTCGCGCCAGAAAATCGGCGAGCACTTCCGGGAGGTGCCGAGTAATCACTCCGGGGACCTCAGGTGACAGCGACATCTCGAAGCCGGCATCGCGAATATTCCACGTCATCATCCCCGTGGTCCCGGGAATCATGCTCGAAGCACTGCCCACCAGGGCTCGCGGCGATAGCGCTGGGCCCGGCGACACAGACCCAGGCTCTGAACGATCGGCCGCGCGACCAATCACCGCTGCAGCGCCATCGGCAAACAGAGAATTGGCGACGATCTTCTGAGGATCCCAGCCGTACTGATGATGCAGGGTGCAGAGTTCAACTGCGCACACAAGCACTACGGCCTCGGGGTCGGCATTGGCGAACGCATGCGCCACGCGCAGCCCATTCAGCGCTCCATGACAGCCCATAAACCCCACGTGCGTGCGGGCCACAGACGCCGGCAGAGACAGCGACTCGATGATGGCAATGTCCACACCCGGAGCACTGAAACCGCTGCAGGAGACAGTGATCAGATGTGTCACCTGCTGCGGCTGAAGGCCTGATTGCCGCAGTGCCGCAGCGGCCGCTCGGGCAGCAAGCAGTGGCGCTTCCTGCTCATAACGCTGCATTCGCGCGGACGTGGCCGGACCACGGTCGTCGGCAGACTTCGCAAAGCGATAAAAACGCTCCGCTGTTGCCTCCCCCTCCGCTGATGACTCAAGCAGAACGCTGTGCCGCTGCTCAAGACCCGCACGGCGATACAGCGTTTGAATCACCTCCGCAACACTTCTGCCACCCGTGGCATCAGGATGCACACAGGTGGCTGCAAACGCAGCCGCACCTGACTGGGATATGGAATGCTGTGGCAGTGTGGTACCCAATCCCAGAATCTCAAATGGTCTCAAGCTGGACCTCCGGCAAAGGCGGCAGGCGATTGATGCGGTGCACAACGGAGCGCACTGCCCATGGACAGAATCTCGCAGCAGCCAGCGTGGCAGCAGACCAGAACGGCTGCCTCAGAATGGATGCCAAACCCCGACAAATGAACTGTTCTCGCCCCACCGCCTGCTCCAGCAGTCGCGCATACTGCTGCTCAAGGCTGGCGGTCCACAGCGAATTCAAGCCCTGACGCAGCACGGGAATCGCCAGCCATGCGGCTGTGAGCGCCCAGGCCATGCCCTCACCCGTGAACGGTTCCACATAACCTGTCGCATCACCCAGCAACAGCAAACGATGGCCGGCCAGACGCGGGGAACGACGCGTCAGTGGCGGAGTGCCGCGAATCACAGCGGCACCCAGTGCCTCCGGTCGCCGCACACCCGACTCGGAAAAAATCTCAGACAGGCAGGCCAGCGGTGAACCCGCCCGCTGCAGGGCCCCGCTGTCCACCGCCGCTGCCAGATTCAAACGGTCACACTCCGTCCGCACAACTCCCACATAGCCACCACGCCCAATCGCCATCACAATCTCGTGCGCACCAAAATGGTCGTCACCTGCAAGACGCTCACACTCCACGCCCAAACCCACCCGCGCACCGGGCACCGGACGAGACTGGAATTCGGGATGCCGCGACAGACTGGAATGCCCCAACCCGTCACAGACCAGAACCACACGAGCGCAAATCTCACGAGCGGCCTGCTCTGTGAATTCCCGAACAGCCTCACCAGGCAGACACAGCGGCGCACCACGTCCGCTTGTGCGCGTCAAGGCCACCCGGCGAAACTCTGTATGACGCAGGTTCGAATCCGACTCAGGCAGAATCACGCCCGTCGCGTCGTCGATGAACT
Organism: Planctomycetaceae bacterium; assembly: GCA_040382995.1. Classification (GTDB taxonomy): domain Bacteria; phylum Planctomycetota; class Planctomycetia; order Planctomycetales; family Planctomycetaceae; genus SXXK01. The sequence continues at coordinate 13,098 of JBEIEK010000002.1, read as the reverse complement.
CCACACCTGCCGAAATCGCCTCCGCAACCAAACATTCATCCAGAGCCCGCCGCGAAACCACAAGTCCACCCGGCACAGGCAACTCCAGACGTCGCCCACCCCGCTGGATCCGCAACACATCCGTGCAAACCGGTGACAATCGCTGCACTGCCCCTTCGAGGCCCGCCAGCCGCAACACCTGCTGAGCCCGCTGATTCAAACAGCAGCCACAAATCTTGCCACGCGGAAACGACTGCCGCTCCACCAGCAGCACACGCAGCCCCTGCCGCGCTGCCAGATACGCCGCTACCGAACCCGAAACGCCAGCTCCCAGCACCGCCACGTCCCACATGGCCGCACCACCAGCACCCACCGGATCCCCACTCATCGACCACACCCGGCCACAGTCGGCTCGGAAGCCTGCCATGTCAATAAATATCGCTCCGGCCAGTGACGACGCAAACTGGCACCCAGCAATCCCGCCCGCGCCGCCAGCCCCAGAATCTCTGCTGTTGAAAATGCCGCCTCCACCGACACCGGGCCATCAAAGTGCACCACCGGACTGCGACTTAACAGCCGACATCCCAGCCATGCCAGCCAGTAGCCAGCTCGCGTTCGCAACAGGTCGTCCACCACCACCAGGCCACCCGACTCCCGCATCCGCCGCAACAGCCGCAACGCATCCTCTTCACTCAGATGATGCAGAAACAAACTGTTCATCACCACGTCATAGTGCGGCTCAGGCCACGGGTCCGCCAATACGTCCCGCCGGAAGAATTCAACTCCGGACAACCCACGCGACTTCGCTAACTTCTGAGCCCTTGAAACTGCGGTCCCGCTGATGTCGCAACCATGCACCACCGCAGCCACTCCCGACGCCCGACAACGCTCCGCTATCGCCACCGCCAAATCACCACCACCGCTGCCCAGATCCAGAATCCTCAGTGCTTGACCATTCGCTGTCCGAGAACCAGCAACCACCGGCCGAACCGCTCCCCACAACGCCCCCACCGTGCCACTGAACCAGTGAATCCGCCGCAGTCCCGCCAGCGCAGCCGCATGCAGATCCGCATCCAGCTGCGGTTCATCCATCCACTCCGGCTGACACTGCCGGATCCGCAGATCCCGCCGGTATCGCCGCTCCGGTGGCCCATTCCCTGTTCGCTTCACACGGATCCTCGCGCTCCCTTAAGACTCTGTCCACATCATGACTTGACTTGGTATCTTCTCAAATGGCAATTTCTTTTCACTTCACTGTGCGGCTGGTCTTGATTGAAAACCAAAATCGAGCGAAACTACGCCCAAAGCCTGAATGATAGAGAAAACCGATCTGTAAGATAGAAATTATCAATACAATTCCGGCGGATTTTGCTTGATTTCGCGAGGCTGGTTGTTCCTAAGGAGCTGGAACTTCGAGTTGGCAGGGAGGGTAAAATGGTTTTTATTGCACAAATGCGGTGTTTGGTGGCGTTGGCTGTGCTGGTTGTTCTGGCAGGGCCTGTTTGCGCGGATGACGCGTCGCTGCCGGTGAATGTGTCTGCCAGCCGCGTTTACATTTACGTCGGCAAGACCGGGCTGGGTCACAACCACGGTGTGGAGGGGCGGCTGAAGAGCGGTTCGCTGCAGCTGGATGGTTCCGATGCGGGCGGCGAACTGGTGTTCGACATGACCAGTTTCGACGCGGACACGGACGCTGCCAGACGCTACGTGGGGCTTGCGGGATCAACGGACGCTTCAACGAAGCAGCAGGTGAACGCAAATATGAAAGGTGCTGCCGTGCTGGACGTGCAGCGCTACCCGACAGCGAAGTTTGTGGTGGATGGGGTAAAGCGAACAGAGAAGAAGAGTCGCGAAGGGCATCCGCTGTATGAGCTCAGCGGAAAGTTCACGCTGCATGGCCAGACTCGTCCGTTGAAGCTGGAGGCGAGTGTGGAGGAGCGGTCGGAGGGACTGCGGCTCCGCGGCAAATTCAGCATTTTGCAGACCCAGTACGGGATCCGGCCCTACAGCAAGGCCTTTGGCGCCGTGGGAGTCGCGGACCAGCTCACGATTTACGGCGACATCCAGCTCGACGCACCCACCAATCAATAACCCCCCTCTCCCCTGCCAGGGGAGAGGGGCCGGGGGTGAGGGGTCAACCGCCCCTGTGCAAACCCCTGTGCAAACCCCTGTGCAAACCCCTGCGCAAACCCCTGTGCAAACCCCAGCAAGCCCCCCCACACACACCGCGCACCGTTTCGCGGAGCGAAACGCGACATTCCCCATCTTCTGAATTTCATCCGGGCTGGTTTTGAATGATTTCGTGCAGCAGCATCGAGAAGGACGTGATTCGGCGGCACTATGACGTGTCGACCTTCTTTTACCGGCTGCTTTGGGGACGGCACATTCATCACGGTTTGTGGGACGGCAACGAGAGTCCTCAGCAGGCCGCGCAGCAGTTGACGGAGCGATTAACGCGGGAGGCCGGGATTGTTCGCGGTAGCCGGGTACTGGACATCGGCTGCGGCATGGGCGGTTCGTCGATTTATCTGGCGAGCGCGCTGGAGTGTCGGGTGACGGGAGTGACGCTGAGTCCCTTCCAGCGGCGCTGGGCTTCAATCGCCGCCCGATTTGGCGGCACGGGTGGCCGCGCTGATTTTCTGTGCGTGGACGCGGAGCGAGTGGACTTTCCGGCGGGCGTTGCGGACGTGGTCTGGAGCGTGGAGTGTACAGAGCATCTGTTTGATAAACCGGCATTTTTCAGACGTGCAGCTGAGTGGCTCAAGCCGGGCGGACGGATGGCGATCTGTGTGTGGTTTGCAGGCGACGGACCGCTGACGGCAGCGCAGGAGCAACTGGCTCATGGCGTTTGTGAAGGCTTTTTCTGTCCTTCGTTTGGCAGCGAAGCGGAGTACCGCGACTGGATGACTTCTGCCGGTCTGACCATCACAGCGTCTCACGACTGGACCGCCAGGGTGTCACGCACATGGGAGATTTGTCGGGACAGGGTCAATCGCTGGGGCATTCACCGAGTGGCTCACTGGATTGACCCGGGTCAGATCATTTTTCTGGACCGCTTCCAGATGCTGCTGGACGCCTACAACACGGGCGCGATGAAGTATGGCTGTCTGATCGCGGAGAAGCGGTGATGAAGGCGACATCGCAGCTGTGTCTGGCCGCGTCGGCGAGGTCAGCGCCCTCCCCGGAAGTTGCCACAGTTCAGTCGTGGGGGCGTCTTTCTGGCTTTGCATTTGGTCTGGGTGTGCAGGCGCTGTTTGTGGTGACGGTTGTGTATCTGTATGCATTTCTGCGCTGGGGAGTGGCAGCGCCGAATGAAAACTGGATTGCCACGGACCTGCTGCTGGCGCTGCAGTTTGCGGTGCCGCACAGTGTGCTGTTGCATCCGTGGTTTCGGTCGCTGTTCAAACGCCGGTTTCCAGCGGACCTGCACGGAGCGTTTTTTTGTTTGTGGACCTGCGTGAGTCTGTTGTTGCTGTTTGGCTGCTGGCAGTCTTCTGCGGGGGTGTTGTGGGAGCTGGAGGGGATGGCAGCGACCGTGATGGTGGGCTGTTTTCATTTCTCCTGGGCGGCGCTGCTGTACAGCATCAGTCTGACGGGGCTGGGTTATCAGACCGGACTGACTCAGTGGAGCCACTGGTATCGGGGAGTGCCGGCAGCGCGGCGGGGGTTTCAGGCTCGGAGCCTGTATCGGTTGCTGCGGCATCCGGTTTATCTGAGCTTTCTGGGGCTGATTTGGTTTACTCCGGTGATGACTTTCGATCGCGCCGTGCTGACAGGGATCTGGACCGTCTATATTTTCATCGGGAGCATTCTGAAGGACGAGCGTTTGCGATATTATCTGGGTGAGTCCTACGCGGGCTACATGTCGCAGGTTGCCGGCTACCCGGGGATATTCATTGGTCCGCTGGGGCGACATGCACTGCAGCGGCAGCCTGCCGCGGCTGATCTTCCCACGGATGTTTCCGGGGCAGCGCGAGCGGCCTGATTTTTCCTGCCTTTAACAGCGGCGAACTGCAGCATGAACCAGGTCCTCGTCCGCATCAGGCTGCTGCTGATCTATCTGCTCTGCCTGCTGCCATTTGTCATCTGGGGTGCAGTGCAGGCCCTGCAGGCCAGTAACAATTCGCCGATCGACTGGGTCGACGATACCTTCTCGGCCCGGCGCAGTTACGACGAGTTTGCAGAGCTGTTTGGTCCCGGTGATGCGATTGTGGTGAGCTGGTCGGGATGTCTGCGAACGGACGCGCGACTGGACCAACTGCTGGCGATGCTCAGAAAGGACCCCGAGTTTCTGGATGCTCAGGGGGCATCTTACTTTTATTCGGTGACCTGCGGTCGTGAGGTCCTCCAGCAACTCACCGGGACTGCACCAGCAGTCACTCCGAACGGCGTTGCTGCAGCCCCCGGCGGTGCTCTTGAAGATCCAATAGCCGGTGCAGGTGTCGGTGGTGTGGATTCCGTTGTTGACGCTGATTCCGGCAGGCCGCGTCTGGTGCTGTCGGAAGCGGCGGCGGTGGAGCGACTGCGGGGGACGCTGCTGGGGCGGGATGGTCAGCTGACCAGCGTAATCTGTGTGCTCAACAGTGCGGGTCTTGAGCGTCGGGCGGGGATTGTGGCGGAGTTGAAGCGGCGGATTCAGGATCTGTTTGAGATCCCGGAGTCTGAGCTGCATCTGGCGGGGCCGGTGATTGACGGTCTGACGGTGGACGAGGCCAGTCATCGTTCGCTGACGCAGTTTGCTCTGCCATCGTCACTGGTGATCTTTGCCATCTGCCTCGTGTCACTCAGATCCTTTGTGGCGGCCATTGTGGTGTTCCTGACAGCCTCACTGTGTCAGGCGCTGTTGTTGTCGGTGATTTACTACAGCGGTGAGCGGTTAAGTGCGCTGCTGATTATTCTGCCGCCGCTTGTGCAGGTGCTGACGGTATCCGGCGGCATTCACCTGATGAATTACTATCTGAATTCCGTCCGGCGGATGCCTCCGCGAGCGGCGGCGATCGAGTGTTTTCGGCAGGGCTGGCTGCCCACAGCACTGTCTCTGGGAACGACGGCGATCGGTACGGCGTCACTAATGGTGAGTGGTCTGGAGCCGATTCGGCTGTTTGGCATTTACGGCACGGTGGGCGTTCTGCTCACTCTGGCCGCGGTGCTCACTGCCATCCCCTGCACCATGTACGTGTTTGGACGTGGGCCGCGACAGAGCGTGGTGGCCGCAGGCGTTGTGACTCAGTCGGCATCAGGGCCAGCTTTCGCCGCTGCTGCTGCCGTTTCGCATCCGGAATCTGCACTTCACATGACTGAACGTCGCACAGTCTGGCACCTGCTCACCTGGCTGCTGCGGAACTTCAACTCCGCCAGTCTGGTGCTCCTGTTTGGCGTCATGGCGCTGTCATCTCTGGGACTGCAGTCGCTGCAGACATCGGTGCGGATCGAGACGCTGTACGAACCCAACAGCCGCATCATGCAGGACTATGCGTGGCTGGAAGACCGGATGGGGCCGCTGGTGCCGATTGAGGTCCTGCTGACGGTGGATGCCGATGCGTCGATCACGAACCGCGGAGTGCTGGATCTGCTCTGGAAACTGGACCGGCGGTTACGACAGCTGCCACAGGTGAAATCCACCTTCTCGTCGCTCACGCTGTTTCCCGATCTGCCCAAAATGCCTGGGCTTTCGCAGTCCATGCGGCTGCGGGTGCTGAACAAGGCGATCACCGAAGCACGGCCGGCATTTGAGCAATCCGGAGTGCTGAAGGTCCGCGAAGAGGGGGATGTGTGGCGAATGACCGCGTGGGTGAGCGCTCTTGCGCCGCTTGACTATGGCGACGTGCTGCAGCAGACACGTGCTGCTGCGGACCCCCTGCTGGCGGAATTACGCGATGATGTGCAGGGGAAAGTGACTCTGAGTGTGTCAGGCATTATGCCGCTGGTGCATCAGATTCAGGGACGTTTGCTGACGGATTTGTTCAACAGTCTGCTGTCAGCGCTGCTGGTGATCACTGTTGTCATGACAGTCGTGCAGGCAGGTCTGCTGAATGGTCTGCTGGCGATGGCGTCGAATGTTTTTCCGATTGTGATTGCGTTTGGGGTGATGGGGTTGCTGCGGCATCCGATGGATATTGGTTCGGTAATGACCGCCAGCATCGCGCTGGGGATTGCGGTGGACGACACGCTGCATTTTCTGACGTTTTTTCGGCGGAGTTTGTCGGTGCCTGGGACCACGCGTGAGCAGGCGGTGCTGGCAACGTTTCTGGACTGCGGGCCAGCGATGATTCAGACGTCAGTTTCCTGTGGCCTTGGGCTGCTGGTGTTTGCCTTCAGCGACTTCGTCCCCACCAGTCGCTTTGCGGTGCTGATGGCTGCGTTGTTGCTGCTGGCGCTGCTGGGTGATCTGCTGCTGCTTCCAGCCCTGCTGCTGTCGCGGGCCGGTCGGCTTTTTGAAGCGAACGAATCTCGGCCAGTTTTGTCCCGAGAAACCCTGGATTTGGCAAAAACTGCCGAAAAGGCATAGCCCGACCGGCTGAATTCCTGGTAGGATTTGCGTTCTGGGAACATTTCGTTTTCGCGCTGAAGGCTCTGCGGCCGCTCGGTGTTGGCTTCACCATCTTGAAGGGAACTTCGCACATGACCATTCATTTCGGCCGCCGTGTCGGCCTGTCGCTTGCACTGCTGGTGGCCGCCGCCGCAATGCCTGCTGCCTGCTCGGCCGACGAAGGCCTGACCATCGGCTCAAAGGCGCCGGCGATCAACGTCGAACACTGGGTCAGCGACGGCAAAGGCGCCTTCAAGCCGGTCAAGGAATTCCAGACAGGCAAGGTTTACGTCGTTGAATTCTGGGCCACCTGGTGCGGGCCCTGTGTGGCCAGCATGCCCCACCTTGTTGAAGTTCAAACCAAATTCGCCAAACAGGGCGTACAGATCGTCAGCATCAGCGACGAAGATCTCGAAACCGTCGAAGGTTTCCTCAAACGCCCCTACGAAGCCGCGGAAGGCTCCAAATCCTCGGAAGGCTCCGGAAAAGCTCCCGCCACTTTCGGCGAACTCACCAGCGCCTACTGCCTCACCACTGACCCCGACCGCTCCGTCCACGTCGACTACATGGAAGCTGCCGGACAAAACGGCATTCCCACCTGCTTCATCGTCGGCAAATCCGGACTCATCGAATGGATCGGCCATCCTATGCAAATGGATGGGCCTCTCGCTGATGTCGTCGGCGACAAGTGGGACCGCGAGGCCGCTCTGGCCAGCTTCAAAAAGAAAGCCCTCGTCGACGTCCTGATGTCCAAACTCCAGCGTCTGGTTGCCACCGGCAAAACCGAAGAAGCACTCAAACTCATCGAAGAAGCTCAGAAGGAAGCCGGCGACGATGCCTCCATGCAGATGCAGCTCAGCAACATCAGCATGCAGGTCCGCCTGATGCCCGCCATCCAGATGCTGCAGAAGGGCGAAACCGATGCCGGACTCGAAGCCCTCGCCAAAATCGCCGAAACCGCTCCCGCCGAAGTCAAGGACCAGATCCGCGGCATTCAGGTCAAGGTGATGCTGCAGGTTGAAAAAACCGACGAAGCCGCCGCATTACTCACCACCATGGCCAAACAGGAAAAAATCAACGCCAGTTCCCTGAACGATGTCGCCTGGTTCATCTACGAGCAGGCGAAGGAAACCCCATCCTTCTCCAAACCGCTGATCGCTGCAGCACTGGCGGCCGCTGAACGTGCCGTCGATGCAGAACCCAAAAACGCGGCCATCGTCGATACCCTCGCACACCTCGTCCACCTCAGCGGTGACCTCGATCGCGCCATCACCCTGCAGACGGAAGCCGTGAAGAATTCCGCAAGTGTGCCCGGCGAATCTGCTCAGGGCATGGCCGATTTCCTCCAGCAGCTCAAGGAAGAAAAGGCGAAGAAATAGACGACCCCTGAAAATCGCCTCACCCAGACATAACCAGCGCCCCGGCAAGGGCGCTGGTTTTTTATTGACCCCCACTCCGGATCACTCTAAAAAGCGGCCCTCAGTCAGCTGCTCTCTGCCAGTCCTGTTTCCTCGTCCCTCATCCAGGTTGCAACTCATGCCTTCTCATGTTCGCTACGGTATTATCGGTGTCGGCGCTGTTTCTGATTTTCATCACGTCCCCGGCATCCGACTCGATCCCCGCTCCAGCCTCACCGCCATCTGCGACCCCAACGAAGCGCTGTTGAAGCAGCGGCAATCCGAATGGGGACCTGTCAGCGCCTACACCGACTACCGACAACTGGCCGCTGACCCGAACGTGGACGCCGTCATCATCGCCACACCCAATTTTGTCCACCGCGAGCAGGCGCTGGAATGTGCTCGCAACGGCAAACACATCATGTGCGAAAAGCCGCTGGGGCTTAACTTTCAGGAATCTGCAGAAATGTACCGCGCCGCCCGTGACGCCGGCGTCCGCCACATGACGGCCTTCACTTATCGCTTTGCACCCTCCATGCGCTACGTGCGGCACCTCGTCAAATCCGGAGCACTCGGGACACCACGTCACTTCCGCAGCCAGCGTTTTCTCGATCTGCCCGAAACCAGCTGGGGCTGGAGACAAATCAAGTCACTCGCCGGTGCCGGGGACCTGTTCGACATGACCATCCATCGCATCGACTTCGCCCAGGATCTGCTCGGACCCATTCGCTCACTCTGCGGCGCGGTCGCGCAATTCGTACCACGCGACAAAACAGCCGATGGCAAAGCCTGTCCGCCCTCTGAAGTGGACGACTGGTCCAGCCTCATCGGCTTCTTTGAAAGCGGTGCCGTCGGCGTCTGGGAAGGCAGCACGCTCATGAAGGGCCACAACAATGGCGGTGTGGGTTATGAATGGGCCGAAGTCAACTGCAGCGAAGGTTCCGCCGCGTATCAGCTCACAGACCCCAACAACATTATCCTTGCCCGCAATGGCAAAGATCTCGAAAAGCTCCCCGTGCCTCCCGAATTCCTCAAGGCCCCCGGCAGCCCTCGTGACCCTTCTCAGGGCAAGCCCAGCACCGTTTTCCGCTACGACCTCGTCTACGAACTCACCTCCGCCATCCTCGAAGAACGCGATGCCGTGCCGGGGTTCCACGACGGAGCACTCGCCCAGGCCGTCGCAGATGCCGTCCTCGTCTCCTTCGAAGACCGCCGCTGGGTCGATGTCCAGTCCGATCTCGGCTGAGACAAGTTTCCCGACAGTCTGCAGTCCACCAGTCACTGCCACCCGATGGCAGTGACTTTGCGGCGGAGTGTCGTGCCGGAAGGGCAACGCTGGGACGACGAAACGGTGTGAAGAACACCGGAGGTCGTCTTTCGGACTGTGCCCCACGTGACAAGGCGAGCGGGGGATGTTAATCCCCCGGTAACGGCGCGTGCCCGCGCGGGCCGAAACGCACCATGAACGCACCAGGGCGTTACCGGCCGATTGACATCGACCGCTCGCCATGGGACGTTTTTTGTGATTCGTTCGGGCAGTGGGGCCTGACGATAGCGGGTGGGGCTGAAACATCCCCATTTCACCATCCCAGGGCGAAACTCCTGCCGAGCCGCATTCCGGGGCTGCCCATCGGTCGCATCACGTCCCCTCTCCTCCAGGTTGAAGGAGAGGGGCGGATTTCGCGGCCATCGGCTTTGAAGAGTTATTTGGCGATGACCTTCACCGTCTGAGTTCGTGCGGCTTCAGACTTTGGCAGGTTGATGGTCAGCACGCCGTCCTGACATTCTGCGCTGACTTTCTGTTCCAGCACTTCTGCGGGGAGGGTGATGGCGCGGGAAAAGGTGCCGATGCGGCGTTCAAGCCGGTGGTAGGTGCGGCCTTTCTCCTTCTTTTCCTCCTTGTGTTCTCCGCTGATCCGCAGTGTATTGCCCGTCACCTCCACATGAATTTCGCTGGCCTTCAGTCCAGGGACATCCATACGAACCTGAATGTTTTCATCAGACTCTGACAGGTCCACGGAAGGAGCAATCGCAGCTCCCTGCCAATCGCCGTTGGATTCCATCCGAAATCTGCTCCACAGCTCATCCATCTCCTGCTGAATCCCGGCGAAGGGATCACGAGCGAGAAAGGGAGTGAGTGCCTGGGTAAATCGTGGCAGCAGTGCCGTCATTGTGTGCTCCTTTTACGAACCTGAGATTTGCTCCGGGACCGATTCCCGGAGTGTGTTGAATGCACGCAGCGCACTGCCGCAATCGGCATGACCGGCCATGACTTCAGCAGCAGCGCAGGGAAGCACCTGAGAGCTGATCCTCCGCAGCTGCTCCTGATGAGCCAGGCTGACGCGGTGGAACGAACTCCGGCTGCGTGCTGCGAACATCCTACAAGGCGTGGCGGGAGCAGCTATCGGGGGGTCTGCCAAAGCAGGAATGGCGAGTGTCCTGATTGGTTGATGCAAATCAGAATTGTAGGATCTCAGCATGCACCGCAGCCGCACGCGGATCGTGACAGAACACAGCGAAGGGAAGACAGATATGGAACCACAGGCTGTTGAATGTCACGACGGCGACTTCGTTGACGCGCTGGAATCCGTGGAAGCGGAACGGCAGCGCATCGCAAGGGAGCTGCACGACGCGGTGGGACAGGAACTGGCCGCCGCAGCGCTCTTTGCTTCCGGTCTGCAGAAAATCCTCGAACGCGCTCTGCGGCGAGCACAACCAATCGTTGCTCCCCCTCCGCTGCAGTCTGCAAACGGTTCCAACGGACATCTGCCTGCTGCGGATTTCAGCCGAGCCATCTGCAGCCTCAGTCTCAATCTCGCCGAAACAACGCAATTCCTCGAAACACTCACCGGCATTCGTCGAGCTCTCGCTGTGGCGTCCCGCAGCGTTCGCGACCTCTCTCACGGCCTGCTGCTCACAGAGATCGATCCGCACGAGTTCCCCGCGCGGCTCGAAGAGCTCCGGCAGTCGCTTGAAACCGCCCGCAGTGTGCACTGTGAAATTCACTGTCTGCAACCAGGACAGCCGGGCTTTGAACATCTGAATTCCGAACGCGCTCTGCAGCTTCTGCGGATCGTGCAGGAGGCCGTCAGCAATGCGATTCAACACGGTGGGGCCGATCGGGTGCGAGTTTCGCTTCGCGGTGATACCGGGCACCTGGAACTGGAAGTTGCCGACAACGGGCACGGAATCGATCCACTGGACGACGGCCCGACAGAGCGGCCAATCAGAGCACACAGATTTGGCGGTATTGGTCTCAAAAACATGGCATACAGGGCTCGTCGCATCGGTGGACGGCTGCAGATAGGCTCTTGTTCCGACGGAGGAACCGTGGTCCGCTGCCGGGTTGAGCCCAGGGAGTCTTGAAATGGCTGACTGGAACTATGGTATTGGACGTACCTCCAGCATACTGCTGGTGGATGATCATCCTCTGATGCGCGCAGGTCTCGCCGCCCGGCTGGCTGCGGAACCGGACCTGAAGGTCATCGGCGAAGCGGCTTCAGAATCAGAGGCGCTGGAGCTGCTGCGGCAGGGGCTGCCGGATCTTGCCATCATTGACATCTCTTTACGCGACAGCAGCGGACTGGACCTCGTCAGGCAGATTCGGGCGCGCGGCTCCGCCTGTAAAGTCCTCGTCATTTCCGGCTTTCGCGAATCCATTTATGGAGAACGAGCTCTCCGTGCCGGAGCGCTTGGGTACCTCAATAAACAGGAAACCGACGACCGCCTGCTGGAAGCCGTCCGCTCGGTGCTCAAAGGCAAACGCTTCTGCAGCTCTGCACTTACGCAGCGTCTGATGACCCAGGCTCTCAACGGAGATCAGGATCTCCGCGGTGTCGAACGACTCACAGACCGCGAGCTGGATGTGTATCGCATGATTGCCGAAGGATTTTCCAGCGGCGTCATCGCGGCCAAGCTGTTTATCAGCACCCACACCGTCGACACACACCGTGAAAACATCAAACGCAAACTGGGACTGCGGAGCGCCGGAGAACTCACCCGCTCCGCTGTCCACTGGCAACTGGAAAATCAATAACCGCCCGCCTCGCTACCCTCTCCCCTTCCAGGGGAAAGGGGCAGGGGGTGAGGGGTAATAATGCCCTGCCAACGCCGCACACGCAGAGCCCGCGAGCCTCGATTCACAGCGTCCTCGGAGTGCCAGCGGGGGGAGGCTGGGGAGTACTCTTTGTTCCCTCACCCCCGACGTGGACTGATGAAACGGTCAATTCAGTTGTGTTTGATTTTGTTGCGTCTGAGTGGCTAAGGCGGTGGTGGCCTCTGCGCGCGGCCATGCGCCTTGAGGCAAGCGTTTGGGGAAGATCTGTCGCTATCCAGTCCCTGGTTTGTTGTACTGAAACCTGGGCGAAGTGCCGCCGAACAGACTCTCCTGTCGCCCCCTTCGACGAAGTGGCGATTGCCGGCAGCAAACTGGTTTGCAGCGGACGACGGTGTGCCGATAACTGATTGGCAACGCAGGAAAAGACTCCGCGTTCATTCATGAACGTCAACGCCACCGACATGACATCCTGACATTGCCCTGAAGCCAGGCCGTGTCATCACGCCAGGCCGGGAGGCGGGGGCCAACACATTCTCACCAGAGCACTTTAGAGGGAACTTTGCCCGCGGACTGCCGTCCTGCGGCTCAGCGGGCCGAGGCCTTTCAGCCGCTCGTGGAGCATCCTGAGCAGTGTCTGGCCAGACCCTCGGCAACAGACCACTCCTGGACGCAATCGGCAGGGCGCGGCTGGATCTGGGGCCGATGAAGCAAGGACGTGAACGGTTCGCGGGTTCGTGTCCGCGGATCGTCTCTGACAACGGTCCGCAGTTCATCGCGAATGACTTCAGGCACTTCGTGAAGATCTGCGGGATGACGCACGTCCGCACAAGCCCATTCTATTCTCACAGCAATGGCAGGATCAAACGCCATCACCGGACGATCAAGAGCCAGTGCATTCGTCCTTCAACGCCCCGAAAAGCCTCGCAACAACCGCCTGGCCCTGACGGATCCTCAAGTGTCTCTCTGCAGGACAGGGCTCTGCGGGGAAGCAACTCGAGCGCCTGAGAGATGCCGTCGACAGGTTCTCTGAACCGAACATTGCCGGGCGAAGCCCGGCAAGGTGGGTGCCGTCGGCCACCCCGCCAGATTCCAATCACATAAGGTCAGGCAACACAATAGGGACAACCGGTTGATGG
>JBEIEK010000001.1:0-99433 GCA_040382995.1 Planctomycetaceae bacterium | reverse complement strand
TGTTGGATTTACCGGTCGTGATGAACGCGCACCCGGTTGCGGAATTTCCGGCACAGCGGCCGCTTGACATATGGCGCGTTCAACTTCCCGACCTGGTCTGCTGCCTTTTCGGGGAGTGTCCCTGTTGGCAAGGCAATGGCAAGGTGGTTGTCAGGAGGGTGGTTTGGCTCAAGTTTTTGTTTTGTTTCACCGAAGATCGATGTGGCGTTTTCCGTGCTGGCGGCTTATGCTGGCTGGGCGTGTTTCAACTGAACGGCTGATTTGGAAATCGGCCACAGAATCCATGGCACGACGCCAGCAACTGCGAATTCTGCCATGACTTCCTTCCGGCCCCTGCAGTCGCTTTTGATCGTTTTTGCCGTCATTTCTGCCGGGCGACTGTCTCCGGCGTCTGCTCAGTCTGACTCGAATTCCCTCAACGGAGGAGGGATTGTCTGGGTGGCCGGAACTGTGGTCTCCGAGGACGAGGAGGCTGCTCGCATTGACCTCGGTGAAGTTCACAGCATTCTTCCCGGCGACAGGCTTGCGGTGTTTCGATCTCAGGAGAATCATCACGTTCCGGTTGGGACGGTGACGGTGGAAGAGACTTCTGCCAACTGGTGTCGCCCTCGGCTTTCGCTGGCCACGCCGCTCAGGCAGGGGGATCGCGTATTCGCCATACGAATACTCAACCAGTTCGGCACTCCCCGCGAATTCCGTCAGGCATTCCTGGAACGACAGTTAGTCAGTGCGACCAATCGCAACAGTTACTCCACTCTTCGCGATGTTGAGGTGGCGATGAGTCTGCATGACCTCAGCCGTCGCCAGCAACTCTGGCTGCGGGAGCTCAAAACGAGGGCCGGTCGTATCCCGTCAGCATCAGTGACCAGCGATACCTGGGAGGAGTTGCAACCGTTGCTTCGCCAGGTCCGCAGACTTCAGGATTTTCGAGCTGTTGGATTGCCAATTGATCGGGCGGTTGGCCCGGCGTGGGACAGCGTGCTGATCACGCTCACGCCTGAGCCTGCTCGATCTTCTCTGCCGACTCAGATCGAACCAAAACCAGAAGGTAAACAGGCATCTGCTGAGGCTGATGCTGATGCTGCCGGCGAGTCAGTTTCTCCTGCGAAAGCGGAACTGGAACGCAGGATCACTCTGATCCGCCAGGAGACCGAGCAGCGATTGTTTTCCCGATTCCCCGAAGAGCGCAACCTGGCGGTCGTTCTCTGCGCTGCGATCGATATTGAGGGTCCAAAAAACGAATTGCTGTGGATTTCTTTAGAATTGGCCAAGACGCAGTTTCCCCAGCTGGCAGAAGACCGCGACATGCTGGAAGAGATGCCGGTGATCCTTTCCCGCGTCCGTCAGAAACTGAATCCCTGATCCATGCAACCCGCAGCCATTACTGCTCAGCTGACCGCGAACCTTGACGTGATCCGTCAGCGGATCGGTGTAGCGTGTCGGCGGTCTGGTCGGGATGACTCTGCAGTGCAGCTGGTCGCTGTGACGAAGTACGCAGCGTGGCCGTGGGTGGATTTGCTTGGGCGGCTGCATGGTGACTGCGGTGAAAACCGTCCTCAGCAGCTGGCGGAGCGTGCGCCGCTTCTTCCTGATGTTCGCTGGCACCTGATTGGTCAGCTGCAGCGTAACAAGGTACGGCTGGCAGTGCGGCACTCATACATGATCCACTCTGTGGACTCTATGAGGCTACTTGAGGCGATTGCCGAAGCAGCCCGCCGGGAAAACCGTTGTCCACGATTATTGCTGCAGGTCAACGCCTCGCTTGAGGCCTCGAAATCCGGCTTTCACCCGGAAGAGCTTGTCGAGGTTTGGCCGGGGCTGTTGCAGGTATCGCGTGGTCTTCCTTTGGCGGGGCTGATGACAATGGCAGCGGAGACGGCCAACCCTGAGGAGGCTCGGCCGGTTTTCCGCGAATTGCGTTTGTTGCGTGACGCCCTCCAGAGCCGCCCGGAAACCGCAGCGGCTGGAGTGCAGCTGGGCCAGTTGTCGATGGGGATGAGCGGTGACTTTGAGCCGGCGATTGAGGAGGGAGCGACGCTGGTCCGGTTGGGTACGGCCGTCTTTCGGGATTTGGTTGTGGATTGAGTCTACCCGCGTGGGAACTGAGTCTTTTTGCGGGCGGGGGTTCAGGATCCGCAGAGAGTTTTGCCGCTGCTTTTAAGTTCGTCGCAGGCGCGTTGGAGGCGTTTGGCGACGCCGGCTTCTCCGAGTTTCAAGTAGGTGCGGGGGTCATAGCTCTTTTTGGAGCCGATTTCGCCGTCGACCATGAGCACTTCGTCGTAGTGTTTGAGCATGAAGTCGACGATGGGGCGGGTGAAAGCGTACTGGGTATCGGTGTCGATATTCATTTTGATCACGCCATATTCGAGCGTTTCCTGGAGTTGTTCGGCGGGGGTACCGGAGCCACCGTGGAAGACGAGGTCGAATTCGGCTTTCGCGCCATATTTCGCGGTGACGGCTTTTTGGCCATCGCGGAGGATTTCGGGGCGGAGTTTGACTGCGCCGGGTTTGTAGTGTCCATGGACGTTACCGAAGGTGGCGGCGAACATGAAGCGGCCAACTCCATGGAGAGCTTCGTAAACGGCGACCATATCTTCCGGGGTTGTGTAGAGTTTTTCGTTGGCGATACCGGAGTGATCGATGCCGTCTTCTTCGCCGCCGACGACGCCGGCTTCAACTTCAAGGATGATTTCCTGAGCGGCACAGAGGGTGAGGAGTTCACGGCTGAGGGCCATGTTTTTGTCGAGTGGGAGTTCTGAGCCGTCGAACATGTGGGAGTTGAAGAGGTTTCCGAGTCCGGCGCTGCGGCGTGCGGCAGTGGCGGCGATGAGTGGCCGGAGGTAGGAGTCGACTTTTTTGGCCTGGCAGTGATCGGTGTGGAGGGCGATGAGGACGTTGTGTTTTTCTGCGAGCCGATGAGCGGCTTCGGCGAGGACGATGGTGCCGAGAACGGCGTCCTTGACATTGAGACCGGAGGCGAATTCGCCGGCGCCTGTGGAGAACTGGATAATGCCGTCAGACCTGGCATCGGAGAACGCCTTGAGTGCGGCGTTGACGGTGACGATGGAGCTCACGTTGATGGCAGGATAGGCATAGTTGCCTTGCTGAGCGGCATCGAGCATGCGGGCGTATTGCTGGGGGGTAGCGATTGGCATTCGAGAGGAACCCCTGGTGACGGCGGGGATGTGATCACGGAATGGCTGCAGTGAATAGCAGAGAGACTTGATCGATTATTTCGCCACCGGCGGTTTGCTGCAAGCAGGGCGACGGGGAACTCAGGTTAGTGCTCTGCGGATCCTCATTCGTGGGGATCACCGATCGGAGCGACTTTGGAGGGCGTTGAGTCGATGAATGCGGGTGAGTTGTTCGTCGATGTGTTTTTGGGTCATGCGAACGAAGGAGCCATCGGTGAGTGATTCGGCGAGACCACCGGGTCTGCCATCCTGCAGGCGATCGAGTTCCGCGGCGAGTCGCTGCATCCATTCGGGGGGTTCGAGCCCTGAGCCGATGCGGGAGGCCATGAATTCGGAGATGGTGCTGCGAAGTTTTGCGAAGCTGGCTTCGGCATCTTCGGGCGTGGTTCCTGCGATACCGGGGCAGGATCGCGAGATGAGGGCTGCCATATGGTTTTGGGTAAGGCTGCCGACAACACGTTCGTGGATGTGATCATGGAGACCGGGGAGTCGGACGCCGTATTTTTCTTCGAGTGCTGACAATTCTTCAACAAATTCTTCAGCGACACCTGCGCACTCGCTGGTGAGTTGTTTCTGGACGGCAGCGGCAACATCGAGTTCGTTGCGTCGGAGCAGAACTTCGTGGACGATTTGCCAGGGAACAGCATTCCATTCGAAGCGGTCGTAGAGGGATTCGACGCGGAGAAAATCGAGGAGGCAGAAGAGTCTGCTGCCATAGTCGGAGTAGGTGGTGGTGGTGTTGTATTCGAGGAAGCGATCGAAGTTATCAACCACGCATTCGAAGACGAACTCGGACAGTTCGATGGCATCATCGCGATCGATGATACCGGATTCGAGATCATCGAGGATTTTGACGTTTTGGGTGAGGGCGACGGTTTCTTCAAGTTCTTTGAGAAGTGATTCGGCGCCGTGATGGAGGATAGCGCGGGCGTTTCCGAGCGTGAGCATGCGTGTGTGGAACAGGTCATCCCCGTAGGTTTCGATAAATTCGCGGACATCTTCGGCGAAGTCATCTTCGTGGAGGTCTTCAACAACGGAGAGTCGCATGGAGCTGCTGTGACTGATCCAGAGGTCGGAGTAGGCGCTGAGGAGTTTGGCAACTCGGCGGAAGACGCTTTGGGTGCGCTGGGGGCCGGAGACTTTCAGTCGGGCTGCGGATTCGACGAGGGCTTCAACGCTGTTGCTGAGCCCCATGCGGTAGAGGCGATCGAATTCGGTGACGGCTTGTCCTGGTGGGCGGATGGAGCGTTCCATGTGGAGCGCGGTGAGGAGGAGTTCGAAGGTTTCTGAGAGCAGTCCGAGTCGTGGGAGCTGGCTGAGGAGTACTCGGATGATGGCCTGGAGTGTGCGGGCTTTAAGGATGGCGGCGGGTTGTCCGCCGTTTTCGAAGGGGACGTAGAGCAGTGGGCGTTTTCGCAGATCGCGAAGCAGCGCCGGGAAGCAGGCACTGGCGAGCACGACATCACCTCTGAAGATGGCCGTGAACATGCGGGAGATGTGTCGATCGAGTGATTCGGTGTCGGTATCCTGCCGTGGTGGTTCTGCGATGACGGCACCGAGGAGACGTTCGGCCATGAGGAATTCGACGGTCGTGGAGAGTGCATTCTGCATGAGCAGGAATCGGCACTGCATCTGGATGTCGTATTCGATGTTGGCTTCAAGACCGCTGGTGTTAACGGTGATTTCGTAGTCGCGAACCTCGGTGACGAGTTCACCGAGTCCCTGGAGGCGTCCGCGGATGACGGCCAGCCAGTCGCGGAGGGTGTCTTCTTTTGAGTTGTCGGGGAGTTTGATGCCGGCGGTACGTGAGACCCAAAGGGCAGCGATGCCCCAGAGAGAGCCTACGGAGTGAAGGAATTTGAGTCGGGGTTCAATTTGGCGGTAGAGGATTTCAAATTCGGTGGTGCCGGGGGTTGGGGCGCCATCCATGGTATCGGCGGCATTTCCGTCATCGGTTGAGTCGCGATAGGTGACGTCATCCCAGGCAGCGCTGAGGACATCTTCTGAGTCATCATCGTCGTCGAAGAGGTGTTCGAGGTCGATTTCGTCTCCGGGTTTTTGGCGTTTGTTTTTCTGCTGAGCGAGGAATTCGCTGAGTTTTGGGATTTCCCAGAATTCCCCGGCGTTGGCTTCCATGAAGGCGAAGAGGCGGCGGAGGCTGCTCCAGCCTTCCACCGGGGCGGCCTGGTCACAAACGCAGTTGAGCAGGCGATTAAGGAGTCTGTGAATGGAATGCGGGCCAGCTTCGAGGGGGACAGAGTCGGCGCAGCTGAGCCACTGCATGAGGAGTCCCATGGCAGCGACGTGGTCACGGCGTTCGAGGAGGATGGAGACGACCTGAGCAAAGCTGCCGCTGGAGCTGAAGTCCTGAACGTGTTGTCTCCAGAAGGAGATGTCGCCGGCGGCTTCGCCGGCTTCGCGCCAGAGTGCGAGGACGCGAGAGACTCCGACGGCGGCTTCGACGGAACGTACTCCTTCGATATGGGTGAGGTCATGAACGGTGGTGGTGGCGTAGGCGTCCCATTCTTCGGCGAGGGTGCGAAAGTCGGCGAGGACTGCGTCATGGAGATCGGGGCGTCCGCTGGCTGCGGCTTCGCTCATGGTGAGGGTGCAGGCATCGAAGAGTTGGCCGATAATGTCGAGGAGGACTTCGATGCGATTGTCGGGAATGGAATCTTCGCGGTTGGAAAAGAGGGGAAAGAGTCCCTGGAAGCCGAGAATGGACCAGGGATCCGCGAGTCCTCCGCAGCGAATCCCGCGGTGCCAGAGTTCGATGACTTCGGAGATCAGGCGTCGGGCGTGGTCAAGTTCGGCGGTGCGAACGAGCCGATTGATCATCACGAGTCGGGCGTGGATTTCGGATTCGATGCGGGCGGAGAGGCAGGGGATGACGGATGCTTCTTCGCGGCTGGCCTGTTCGTAGCCCATGCGGGCGAACATCCAGGAGAGGTGTCGGTGCTGGATTTGGTCAGCGCCGTATTTGGAGAGGAACATATTCAGGTCATGTCGGACATGTCCGAATGGCTGTCGGGATTCGGCGGCAAGTTTGCGGAGTCGTCTTCCGCGTTCTCCGGTGGCGAGTTCCAGGAGTCGCTGGTAGAAGAGGTCTCTTTGTCGGGCGACGATGGGGAGGAGGGTTGTAAGTGAGACGCTGGAGTCCCACGCGCCGGGTCCTGAGCCGCTGATGGATGAGGCCATGAGAATGGTGCCGGCGAGGACGGCGGAGGCGTCGTAGAGACGTTCGGGATCGGGCGTGGAGTTACTTTTGGTGTTCGGGTAACTGGCCCATGCCTGGAGTGCATCGAGGATCAGTCGACGGACGATGAAGCGACGATAGAAGCCTTTGGTGTCAATTTCATCGGGGTCCCATTCGCCAAAGACGTAATTGGTGCGTTTGGTGACGGGGTGGACGTGGTCGTGGGCGCGGAGGTCGAGGCAGAGTTCGCTGAGTCGGTCGAAGGAGAAGTGGGTGCCATTGAGCAGATCCTGCGGGACATCGCGGAGGAACTGAATGGTGGCGGAGATGAGTGGTTCCCAGGGACCGACGGCGACACCGACATCGCTGATAAAGAGTGGGAGGGGGCAGAAGCGTTCGTTGGGGTAGACTTCGGAGCGGCGACCATTTTCGAGTACGGGAACGGGTCGGTATCCGACGTAGACATTGAGTTGTCGGAGAGCGTGCTGGATAGCGGAGGGAGGGGTGGGGCCACCATTTTCGGCTCGAGCGAAGAGGGTGGCTTCGAACATTTTTGCGAGGAGGAGAGGGCTGAAGAATTCGTGTTCGGCGACGTGTGCGAGGAGATCGGAGTGATGCCTGCGGAATGCGGGGAGCAGTTGATCGAGTGTGAGGCGAATGACGTCTTCGGCCTGGGAGCACTGTGAAAAGGCGGGTTCGGCGGTGGCTGCGAGATTGTGCAGGGCATCAAGGAGGTAGTTGCGGAGGGATTCGGGTGTGGAGGTGACATTGGGGATGCGGAAGAGATCATTCAGGCAGGCGCGAAAGCGGGCGCTGGGGGCTCCCTGAGAAAAATTCAGGTAGCCGAGCAGATCGCGAAGGGCTTCGCCTGTGGAGCCGGAAAGATCAGGAAACTGGTGTTGCCGTATGGTCACGCGTGTGCATTCTGAGTCGTGGGCCGAGGAAACATGTGGCGAAGCGGCGCTGTCGCCACTGGAAATCAAATCAGCGGGCAAATTCGATGTTACGGGTTTCCCGGAGGACGGTCACTTTGATTTCGCCTGGGTAGGTGAGAGATTGTTCGATGGCGGAGGCGAGGTCGCGGCAGAGTCGGGCGGCCTGGCGATCATTGACGCGACTGGAGTCGACGATGACGCGAATTTCGCGACCGGCCTGAACGGCGAAGGCATGTTCGACGCCTGGGAAACCGCAGGCGAGGGCTTCGAGTTCTTCGAGACGTCGGACATATTTTTCGAGAGTTTCGCGGCGAGCGCCGGGACGCGCAGCAGAGACGGCATCGGCGGCGGCAACGAGGACGGTGTAGATATGTTCGGGGCGAATATCGTCGTGGTGTCCGGCGGCGGCGTGGACAACTTCGCTGCCTTCACCGTAGCGTTTCAGGAGTTCTGCACCGACTGCGGGGTGTCCGCCTTCCATTTCGTGGTCTGCGGCTTTGCCGATGTCGTGGAGGAAACCGCAGCGCCGGGCGAGTGTGCCATCGAGACCGAGTTGTTCGGCCATCATGCCGGTGAGGTGGGCGACTTCGATGGAGTGTTGACGGACATTCTGGCTGTAGCTGACTCGGAAGTGAAGTCGTCCCATGAGGTCCATGAGTTTAGGGTGCAGTCCGCGAACGCCGGCTTCTTCGCAGGCCTGAAGTCCGAGACGTCGGATGTGTTCTTCCATTTCGCGGGTGGTTTCGGCGACAATTTCCTCGATTCGCGAGGGATGGATGCGTCCATCCTGAATGAGTCGGATGAGTGAAAGTTTGCCGATTTCGCGTCGGACGTTGTCGAAGGCGGAGACGATGACGACGCCGGGGGTGTCGTCGACAATGACGTCAACACCGGTGGCTTTTTCGAAGGCACGGATATTGCGTCCTTCGCGTCCGATGATCCGTCCTTTGACTTCATCACTGGGGATATCGACGGTGGAGACTGTGGTTTCGGACGTGTGTGCGGAGGCATAGCGCTGGACAGCCATGCCGATGATTTCGCGGGCACGTCGTTCGCATTCGGTTTTGATTTCCGCTTCGTGCCGGAGGATAATAGCGCCCGTTTCTTCGGCGAGTTCTCGATCGAGCCGTTTGAGAAGTTGTTCGGACGCCTGTTCGCGGGAGAGTTCGCTGATGCGGTAGAGTTGTTCCTGTTCGTCGCGGATAAGGCGATTGAGTTCAGCTTCGCGGGCATCGAGGAGTCGTGAGCGGTCAGCGTGTTTTTGCTGAGTGACTTCGAGCATCTTTTCTTTTTTGCGGAATCCTTCCTGCTGTTCGGCGAGTTGTGCGAGACGTCTGTCGAGTTCTCTTTCGCGATCGCGGAGTTGGTTTTGCCCTTCTGCGATTTTGGCATCGAGAGTTTCGCGGTGCTTGAGGAGGTCTTCCTTGAGACGGAGTTCCTGATCGCGACGGAGGCTGTCCGCTTCGCGCTGAGCCTGCTGGAGGATATCGTCGCGGGACTTCCACGCTTGCCCTCGGATCATGCGATCGAGGAAGAAGCCTATGGCCGCGCCGATGGCTCCGGCGAGAGCGCCGATGAGCAGTTCATTCATGGACTGTTCCCTGAAGTTTGAACGGTCCTGGCCGGAGTCGTGTGAAAGAAGCGAAGCGACTGCCTTTCAGGGGCAGATTGCTGAGCGGTGGCGTGCGTGGATTTCTGGCGATGGGGTCGGTTCGGGAGGTTTTTCCGGGGGTTGCAGGGCCGCGGCGAGCGACTGCCCGAGTGATGCGGCGCTGCCTGAGCGGGCCTGGCTGAACAGCGGAATGCTGAGCAGGCAGGGGGGGAGTGGGGTGCCTGCCGGAACGGAGGTCCCGGTCGTTTGCCTCCCCACTGAGGTCTGTTGGCTGCGTGCGACCTGAGGCTGCCGCAGAGCGATCACTGGCGCGGATTGGGCTGGCGACAGGGATGTCAGCAACAGAGACAACAGGCAGAGCAGCAGGCAAAGAGACATTTCCATCAGAAGTTGAACACCCGGCGATTGCGAACCTGACCGACACAAGGCACGAAAAACATGACGAACACCGGCTTGAATGCTGAGGGCTTTCACGTCGCCGCTGACCGCGTTTTGAGGGGCGGTGAGTGGCGGGTTACGAACCGGCTGGGCCGATGGTTTGTGTCAGAATCGAAGCCCAGGGAGGCCTGCGAGGATGCAGAGCCAGCCCAGGGAACACGGTAACTCTATCAGTTTGGGGTGCCAATTCAACGCAAAGGCAACAATTCGCCCTGCCGTACCGGGGGTTTTTCCAGTGGGCATGGTTGCAGGAATATTCTGCACGCATTCCGGAGTTTCCACCGCTTTCCCGTCACCGCAACGCCACCTGGATTTGACCATCGCAGGCGGGCTGCCTATTTTGTGCGACTTTCGGTCAGCATTCGCTGAAATGGCACCAGCGATTTCCCACAACTGATCGCCTGTCAGCCGTTATTCGCACCCTTCCCCAAACCAAGGATGTATTGCATGTTTCGCCGTGCGCTTTTGTTCCTGCCGGCTGTACTGCTGGCAGGTTGTCAGGTTGAGGATTCGTCCAGCGCACCGGCGTCACCGGCTGCCACCGCCGGCCCGGGCGCTGGGGCAACGCCGACGACCGGTGGACCATCAATCGCCTTCGTGACCAACCAGATTGCGGATTTCTGGAAAATCGCTGAGGCGGGCTGTATTGCCGCTTCGAAGGAGTTTGGTCTGGAGGTGCAGGTGATCATGCCTGCGGAGGCGTCTGCGGTCGTGCAGAAGCAGAAGGTTGAGGACGCGATTGCGACGGGCATTCGTGGCATTGCCATCAGTCCGCTCGACGCGGACAACCAGATCGACTGGATCAACAGTCTCTGTGAAAAGATGCCCACCATCACCCACGACTCGGACGCCCCCGCATCCAACCGTTTGGTGTACATCGGCATGGACAATTACGCGGCCGGGCGAGCGTGCGGCGAGATTCTCCGCAAGGCACTCCCCGAGGGCGGCCAGGTGCTCATCACCATCGGCAGACTTGAGCAGGACAACAGTCGATATCGTCGGCAGGGTGTCATCGATGTGCTCATGGAACGTGACCGCACGATTGATTTCTATCGCAACCAACCGAACTCCTTCGATCCGGTCGAAGGCGAGATCAAAAACGACATCTTCACCATCGTCGCCACGCTCACCGACCAGGGCAAGCCGGAAGTTGCACTGCAGAAATGTGAAGACGCCCTCGTGACCTGGCCGGAACTCAAGGGCATAGCCGGACTCTTCGAGTACAATCCTCCTGCCTGCTATCAGGCACTCAAGAAAGCCAACAAGCTCAAGCAGATCGCACTTGCGGGATTTGATGAGAACGACGTGACGCTGCAGGCGATCAAGGACGGCGAGTGTGCGGGCACGGTGGTCCAGAACCCCTACGAATACGGCTATCAGTCGGTTCGTGTGCTGAAGGAGTATTTGGGCGGCAACAAGTCTGTGATTCCGGAAACCAAATACATCGACATTGCACCTCGATCCATCACCGCCGAGAACGTCGAGACCTTCTGGGAAGAGCTCAAGCGACTCAAGGGACAATAACTTTTCACCCAGGCGATCCTCCGCGTATGACCATGTCAGCCGAAACCACGCCCCGACTGGAGGTGCGGGGCATCAGCAAAAGTTTTCCTGGCGTGAGGGCGCTCAGTGGCGTGAGTCTGCGTCTGCTGCCCGGCGAGGTGCTTTCTGTCGTCGGAGAGAATGGTGCCGGCAAGAGCACTCTGATGAAGATTCTCGCCGGCGTCCATTCCCCGGACACGGGAACTCTGTACGTCGACGGGCGTCCCGTTGTGTTGCGTTCGGTTCGCGACGCCATGGATCACGGGATCGCCCTCATCCATCAGGAACTCAATCTGGCCGACAACCTGGAAATCGGCGCGAACATCTTTCTTGGCCGCGAGCCACTCCGTCGGGGACTCATTGACAACGCCGCCATCAACGCCACCTCCACAGAACTCCTGCGGCGCATTGGCCTGAACATCCCCCCCACAACGCTGGTTCGCAGCCTGACAACCGGGCAGCAGCAGATGGTTGAGATCGCTAAGGCGCTCTCAATCAATGCGCGAGTGCTCATTATGGACGAGCCCACATCGAGTCTTTCGGCCGGGGAATCGGAGCGACTTTTTCAGGTGATCCGGGATCTCCGCAGCCAGGGAGTAAGCATCCTTTATATTTCGCATCGGCTGGCAGAAGTTC
Organism: Planctomycetaceae bacterium; assembly: GCA_040382995.1. GTDB lineage: Bacteria > Planctomycetota > Planctomycetia > Planctomycetales > Planctomycetaceae > SXXK01. The sequence goes on along the minus strand of JBEIEK010000001.1, from coordinate 87,880 downwards.
AGGATCTTTCGGACCGAGTCACAGTGCTTCGGGACGGCGAGAACGCCGGGGAACTGGTTCGCGGCGAGATCACTCACGACAGCCTTGTCAGACGCATGGTGGGGCGTGAGATTTCAAGGTTTTTCGTCAGAACACCGCATGAGCCCGGGGAGGTTGTCCTTGAGGCGTGCGATCTGTCGACGGCGGCCTGGCCCAGGCACCGCAATAGTTTCTCGATCCGCAGTGGCGAGATCGTGGGCATTGCCGGGCTCGTGGGCGCCGGCCGCACGGAGATGCTGCGAACGCTCTTCGGTGTCGACCAGCTGCTGTCGGGCCGACTTCGTGTTGGTGGCCAGTCCATCTCTCTGCGGTGCTCTGCGGACGCAATCGCCGCGGGCATCGCGCTGGTGCCTGAGGATCGCAAGCAGCAGGGAGTTGTGCTGGACCTTTCCATTCGGCGGAACATCAGCCTTGCCTCGGTCCACAAGCATGCTCGCGGTGGCTGGCTGAACAGGGCCGTCGAGCGTGCTCAGTCGGCAGAGATGTTTCGGCGTCTGCGAATCCGAGCGCCGGACGACGCTGCTCGGACCGGCAATCTATCCGGCGGCAATCAGCAAAAGGTTGTACTCGGCAAATGGCTGGCGCTCAAACCGCGCGTGCTGTTGCTGGATGAGCCCACTCGCGGCATTGATGTGGGTGCCAAACAGGAAATTTACCAACTGATGGACGAACTGGCCGGACAGGGACTGGCGGTGCTGTTCGTCAGCAGTGAGCTGGAAGAAGTGATTGGCATGAGTGATCGGGTGCTGGTCATGCACGAGGGCCGCATCACTGGTGAACTCCCCCGCAGTGAGCTCACGGAACAATCGATCATGCATCTGGCCACCAGCGGCCGCTGACGACTGCCAGCTGGAATTCCAATGACAGACTCCATCACCCATCAGAGTTGCCCATGAACGGAAAAATTGTCGGCATTTTCACGGTCCTGCTGGTGCTCTGCCTGATGCTGGCGGCGACCACGGCCGATCCGTGGTACAACCTGCTGCAGTCGCAGTTTCTGAACCTTGACAACATCATGAATCTGCTGAGTCGTCTTGCGCTCTACGGGATTCTGGGCATTGGTGTCGCACTTGTGATTATCAGCAGCGGAATTGATCTTTCGATTGGTTCGCTGGTGTGTCTGTGCGGAGTGCTGCTGGCCATTCTGCTGAAGGTGGATTATCAGCCGGAGCAACCACTTTCGGTGGTGAGCATCGAAGCAGCCAGCCGATCGATCACTGTTGCCGGCGCGTCTGCCCTGCCGTCACCTGGAACAGTCGTGCGATTTACGGGCGGGGTGGGTTCAGGGCTGGTGCTCACAGTGGATTCAGTGAATGGCAATCGCATCACTGTCCGCGAAACGCTCAGACGCGACGAGCGCGATGGCCGGCTGGTGCAGGCGCTGGCGGTGTCATCCATGGCGAATGACGGGTTGTCGCTGCAGTTGCCGTTGCTGCCGTCGGCGCGGTCCGGGGATCAGTTGCAGTTGTTTCTTCCGGACGGGGCTGTGACGACGCAGAAGATCACATCGGTCGCGAGCGGGGACGGCTCGACCACGCTGGGGCTGGCGCGGGACCCTGGCAGCAAGTATCGCAGCGGTGCCTCCGCAGTGCTGCTCAGACGCAGCCAGCGCACGTCCATCCCCGTGGCTATTCTGCTGGTGTTGCTGACGGCTGGGGGGCTGGGGCTGGTGCACGGTTTGCTGATCACGAGGCTGCATCTGCAGCCATTCGTGGTGACTCTTTGCGGACTGCTGATCTATCGTGGTGTTTCTCGCTGGCTCACGAATGACAACCCGGCCGGCTTTGGCGAGCTGCAGCAGGTGTTGGGGCCGGTCGCTTCGGGGCGCGTGGGTCTTGCATACCGGGGTGAGGATCTGGTGTTTGGCATTCCGATTCCATTTTTTTTGCTGTTGCTGATTGCGGTACTGGCTGCACTGTTTCTGAACCGGACCATTTGGGGACGATATTTGCTGGCACTGGGGCGTAACGAAGAGGCGGCGCGATTCAGCGGCATCAATACGGCTCGCATCACAGTGCTCGCCTATGTGCTCTGTTCGCTGCTGGCCGCTGTCGGGGGTATGCTTTTCGCGCTGGAATTCAGTTCAATTTCCCCATCCAGTTTTGGCAATTCCTTTGAGCTTTATGCGATAGCTGCGGCGGTGCTGGGAGGGTGTAGTCTGCGGGGTGGTGAGGGGAGTATCGCGGGCGTGGTGATCGGCACGGCGGTGATGCAGGTGTTGAACAATCTGATCGTGCTGCTGAAGATTCCTCAGTCGCTGGAGGCGACGATTATCGGGGCGGTCATTCTGCTGGGAGTGCTCGGAGACGAACTGGTGCGTCGCGCCGCTGCTCGTCGCAGGCTGAGGGGCTGACGGTGTTGAAATCTTTGGGTGCTGGAGGGTGACGGCCCCCCGGGTGCAGCTTTCCTTTTCCCGTCTGCATAGCGGGGTCTTTAGATTGTTGCCCGCTTCCGACGCGATATGATTTTCACCATATTCTCCAATGTTCGCCTGCTGGTGGGGTATCGCGATGACTGGTCAGGGTTCGGACAGCCTGAAGGAAGGTGAAGCCAGTCGGCCCACGGTCACAGGTCCGCTCCCGGACGGCTCTTCCATCGAACTCTCTGCTACCCAGGCGGTATTGATTTCGGGTGACAGTGGTGTCGAGCTGGACATTCCGCACCAGTTTGGTCGTTATCGCATTGAGCGGCAGCTGGGGCGTGGCGGGATGGGGGCAGTCTATCTGGCGCACGACCAGCAGCTGGATCGTCGAGTGGCGATCAAGATCCCCTTTTTTGCGGAACAGAATACCGGGGATGCGATTGAGCGTTTTCAGCGGGAGGCCCGTGCCATGGCCACGGTGCAGCACCCGCATTTGTGTCCGATCTACGACGTGGGCCGTTACGGGAGATGGCATTTTCTGACGATGGCGTATGTGGAGGGCAGCACGCTTTCCGAGCAGTTGAGCGTCAGTGGCCGTCTTTCACTCGTCGTCGCCACAAAGCTGCTCAGCATGGTTGCGGACGCCGTGCATCACGCGCATCGTGCTGGGATCATTCACCGCGACCTGAAGCCTTCGAATATCATGCTCACCGCGGATGGTCGCCCGATCATCCTTGATTTTGGCCTTGCCCGTCGTTCGCGTCCTGGTGAAGTGGAGTTGACTCAGTCTGGCATTCTGGGCACGCCGGCTTACATGTCGCCGGAGCAGGTGGAGGGGCGTAACGACCAGATTGGCCCGGCGACTGACATTTACGCACTGGGAGTCATCCTTTATCGGATGCTCACCGGGCGTCTTCCCTTTCAGGGGTCCACAGCTGCTGTTTTCGGGCAGATCGTGACGCGTGCTGCCGATCCGCCGACGAGCATCTGTTCTGACCTTCCGGCGGCGGTCGACAATGTCTGCAGTCGCGCGATGGCGAAGAATCCAGCCGATCGCTACGGGTCGGCGGCTGCCTTTTCCGCTGCGATTCAGCAACTGCTGGAAGCATCCGCTGCTGAGGCACAGATTCACGCACCAGTTCGCTCCTCTTCGGGCAGTGACGAGTCGGCCCACGCGGTGGTCCGACATGCGCGGGCTGCTGAGCTGCGGCGGGTGACGATCAGTGTGTATTCCTTTGATGCTGGCGCCGAATTTGAATCTGCCGGTCAGCGCCACACGGAACTGCTGCATGCCTGTCGCCGTGGCTTCATGGCGTTGGTTAATCGCCACGTACAGGAGCATGGAGGAACGCTTTTGTCGGCTGTGGGTGAAGATGTCACGGTGTGTTTTGGCTATCCGCGTGCGTGGGAGGATGCGCCGCAGCGTGCGGTTCGGGCGGCACTGGCAGTGCGACGGGATCTGGAGGGCAGCCATGGTGGTGACGTGAGAAAGGCGTTGGAATCCGGCGAGTACCGCCCCGACACCGCGCAGAGTTTGATCACCATTCATTTTGGTGAAGCGGTTGTGGAGGCAGCGGTTACAGAGTCGGGCACGACGATTTCGATCTCAGGCGACGCGGTGAATCTGGCTTCGCGTCTGAGTGCTGTGGCGGTTCCCGGCACGATCACTCTCACGGCTCCTGTGCATCAGCGAGTGGGCTTGTACTTCGAGTGTCGTTCACTTGGCAGTCAGCGGCTCCGTGGAGCTGTTCAGCCGCTCGAGCTGTACGAAGTGCTGCGGGAGGCCGGGTCACGAAATCGCGTGGAGCTGGTGGATCCGGGCAATCTGACGCCGCTCATCGGGCGTGACACGGAGCTGGGAGTTCTGCGGGACCGCTGGGAGCAATCGCTGGAGGGTCTTGGTCAGATTGTGCTGCTCATCGGGGACGCGGGACTTGGAAAATCACGTCTGATTCGTGAGCTGCGTGAGCACGTGCGGTCGGGCGGTGAGGACCACGCTTCGGTGATTGAGCTGCGATGTTCGCAGTATCATCAGAATGCGGCGTGGTTCCCCCTGGCCGAGTATCTTGGACGCCTGCTGCAGCTGGAGCATGTGTCGGCCGCTGAGCGGCTGGAGCGGGTGCTGCAGTATCTCCGGCCGCTGGGGCTTGATTCGGCAGCCAGCGTTTGGCTTTTCTGTCGCGTGATGGGTGTTCCGGTGGATGATCGCTTCCCGCCGCTGTCGCTTCCGCCGCAGCGAATCAAGGAGCAGACGGAAGAGCTGCTGCTGACGTGGCTGCGGCGTCTGGTGCAGCGGAGTCCGGTTTTGTTTATTGTGGAGGACCTGCACTGGATTGATCCTTCCACACTGGCACTTGTGGAGCGGCATGTGGAGCTCTTCGAGTGCGACCGTTCCCTGACAGTGCTCACCTTCCGCCCGGAGTTTGAAACTTCGTGGAAGAGCAAGCCGCACCAGACAGCGGTGGCTTTGAATCGACTGACGAAGCGTCAGATCGGGCAGATGATGCGGAAGTGCACACGACGGACCGAGATACCCGAGGCGGTGATTGAGCAGATTGTGGACCGAACTGACGGGATACCGCTGTTTATCGAGGAGTTTTCCAATAGTGTTGTGGAGTCAGGACTGCTGGATCAGAGCGAGGCGTCGCGTATTGTGGCTTCGTTGCCGCGGCTGATCCCGGCGACGCTGAATGACCTGTTGCTGTCCCGGCTGGATCGCATGGAGGCGAATCAGGAGGTGATTCAGCTGGCGGCGACGATTGGCCGTGAGTTTTCGTATCGGCTTCTGGCGGTGGCCTGTGGACTTCCGGACGAGCAGTTGCGTCGGGAGCTGGAGAAGCTGGTGCAGGCGGAGATTCTGTTTCAGAAGGGGCGGGGCACTGAGTCGGCCTTCATTTTCAAGCATGCGTTACTGCAGGATGCTGCTCACGGGGCCATGCTAAGTCGCCGTCGGCAGGCTTGTCACCTGCGGATCGCGCAGGTGCTTGAAGCGGAATTCCCGGAAATCACGGCAGCTCAGCCCGCCCTGCTGGCTCAACACTTTACGGAAGCTGGCAACATCGAGCGAGCGATTGAGTATTGGCTGCGGGCGGGGCGACATTCTGCGGCGACGTGTGCGGTACCGGAGGCGATTGAGCAGTTTGACCGCGGTCTGCATTTGGTGCGGTTGCTTCCGGAATCGTCGCGTCGGGACGAGCTGGAGTTGTCGTATCAACTGCCGCTTGGCGGGGTGCTGGTCCAGGCAAAGGGTTATGGGGCAGCGGAGCCGGGTTTGGTGTTTGCACGGGCGAGGAGCATCTGTGAGTCGTTGGGCCGTCGCGAGGAGCTGGGTTTGGTTTTGGCCGGGATGTGGGGTTGGACGCTGGTGCGAGCCGAGTACGCGGAGGCTCTGAGGCTGGCGGAAAATCAGGTGCGTCTGGGAGAAGAGCTTGGGGACCCGGGTCTGCGGGGTGAAGCATGCTGGGCGATGACCTGCACACTCTTTTATCTGGGTCGATTCGCGGAAGCGGCCGAGTATGCTCGGGAGGGAATTCGGATTCACGATGCGCATCCGGATTGCTGGAGACCGTTTGCGGCGGTGGCGGGTCAGAGTGCGGCGACGTGTGAGCGCGCCTATTTGGCGTTGAGTTTGTACTGTCTTGGGCGGCTGGACGAGGCATTGCCGCATTCGCGTGATGCGGTGGCTCTGTCACGGGAGCATCGGGACCCATTCAGTCTGGCGATGGCGTTGTATCACGGAGCATGGCTGCGGTTGTGGGCGGGTTTGGAGGACGAGTTGCGGGAATTGTCGGAGGAGGGTCTGCGGTTATGCAGGGAGATGTCCTTTTACTTTTATGCGGTAACGCAGGAATTCAATGTGTCCGCCGCCGCACTGCTCAACCCTGCAGCCACCGCAAAGGATCTTGAAGGATTTGTGGGGACCATTCAGGCAGCAGTTCAGGCGCATCTTGCCGCAGGCAGTGGAGTTTTTCTATCGAAGATGTATCTGCTCACTGCCGAGGCTCTGTATCGGCTCGAGCGATTCAACGAGGCTTCCGGCCCGCTGCAGCAGGGACTGGCTCACGCGGAGCGTACGGGTGAACGCTTCTGTCTGGCGGAACTGCAGCGACTGGAATCGCTGTTGCATCTGCGGATGGGCCGGCGGGAAAAGGCACAGCGATCGCTGGAGGCGGCTCTGGCAACGGCCGACAGTCAGGGGGCTGTTGTCTGGCTGGAGCGAATTCGTGAGGTGCAGCGTTTGTTTTGATTCATGGCGGGCAGATCAGGAGTGGGAGCATGGTCGGGGTCTTTGTTGATCAGCGAGTGCGATGTGCGGAGGCGGAATACGTACCGATAGAGGCGCCGCTGGACCCGCACCCGACCCGTGGTGACTGGATCAATTTGGGAACGAAGGCATACCGAGAGGTCTACGGCCTCGAGCAGTATGCGGCGAATGTGCGTCGTGATATGCCGTTCCCGATGCCGGAGGACGGATTTTCGGAGCGTTTTCGTCAGCGGGTATTGCTGGGGAAGGCGAAGCTGATGTTTGGTCTGAAGGCTCTGATGACGGGTCGCCGGGCGACTCACATGCGTGGGCTGGGACTGAAGGGTGTGATTCGGGTGGTGAGTAATCCGGAGTTCCCGCGTCATGAGTTTTTTCAGGCGGGGCGGGAGTTTGCGTGTCGGATGCGGCACGCGAATGCTTCGTTCTATGACGACGCATCCAGTCAGGTTCGCGCCTGTTCGCTGAAGTTTGCCGACAGTGATTTTGCAAGTCCGCTGGATCTTGTGATGAACACGGGAGTGATTCAGGCGTTTTGGAATTTTCGCAGTTTCATGGCGTTTGTGAACGGCCGAGTGCACTCCCGTGAACACTCCTGGGAGGCACAGCGGGAGTGGCTGCGGCAGTGGCCTGGTTGTTTTGTGGGGATTATTGAATCGGCACGATCGCGTCCATCTTCATGGGCGGAGATGCTGTATCACACATCGATTGTCTATCCATTTCGTACTGCGGAGGGGCGGCAGCTTTGGGCGAAATACCGTTTGGTGCCACGTGGTCTGGCGCGGGAATCCGGGTTGCTCTCACCAGCTCAGCAGTTGCAGCCCTGGGTTCAGAGTCGCGAGGCGGGTGACGACGGTCCGCGGGAGTATCTGGCGGAGGAGTACGGGCGTCGGCTGCTGTCAGGGCCGGTGAATTATCTGCTGCAGATACAATTGCGGGAATTTGATGAGGACAGTGACACATGGCAGTTCTTCAACAGTGCGCGGGTGTGGGATTCGGGGCGGTGGCCATGGCTGGATCTGGCAGACGTGTCCATCACAGCGACTCTGCCGGATGCCGTCACCGACCGCATGGGATTCTGGCTTGGCCATCAGCCACCATCGCTGGGACTGACCGCGTGTTATTCGCCGGTTGATTATCGTTCGCTGGCCTGTGCGCGGTATTGGGTGTATCCGGTGAGTCGGCATTTGCGGGGCGTTCGTCGTGTGTTGCGATGGCAGCATCCGCTGCCCTCAGATTTTTAGTCACTTGACAAAAGGCAGGACCAATGACGGCTTTTCTTCCCCAGCACGCGTCCTCATTGCGTCGAGCAGCAAGAACGCTGGAATTGAAGCTGCAGCGGAAGGTGTATGAATACAACTACACGCACATCCCAGGGGCAGCCATGCTGGATCATCTGCCGATCCACGACGAATTCTCCTTCGGCTGGCTGGAACTGGTTACCGAGCGTGTGTTGGCCGGAATTCGCAACCGGTGCGAGCTGGACGGGGATCAGGAGTTGTTGGAGCAGCACAATCGACAGCATGGTGTCCTGACCGGATTGCTGCGGCGGGGGCTTGACGCGGTCGGTGAGATTCGTCTGCGGGTGCATGAGGCATTGCGATTTGAGGGGCGTCGCACGGCACCGCAGCGATCGGCTGCGTCGATGGAGGAGTTTGAGAACATATTCAGAGCTTATGGACTGCCTCCTGTTGCGCGGGAGTATCGCAGTGATGCGGTCTTTGCGTCGATGCGAACAGCTGGCCCGAATCCGATAATGCTGCAGCGGCTGCGTGAACCGGACCTGCGTTTGCCGATGACTGAAGAGCTCTTCAGGGAGGTGGTGCCTGGAGATTCATTTGCAGCGGCGCTCGCTGAGGGACGCCTTTACCTCGCGGATTACGCGGTTCTGGACGGTGCGGAAACGGGCGTTGGACCAGGGGGGCGCAAGCGACTGTTCGCTCCGCTGGCGTTGTTTGTGAGCAGTGTTCCGGGGCGGGAATTGCGACCGGTGGCCATTCAGTGCAGGCAGATACCTGCGGTTGACAATCCGCTGCTGACGCCCCGGAACGGCCAAAACTGGCTGATTGCCAAGGCCATTGTGGAATCAGCCGACGGCAATCTTCACGAAGGCTCGACTCACCTAGCCCGCACGCACCTCGCCATGGAGGCCTTCATTATGGCCACCTTTCGACAGCTGGCGACTGATCACCCACTGCGAATTCTGCTGCAGCCGCACTTCGAGGGGACGCTGGCAATCAACGATTCCGCATGGAAGCATCTGGTGTCGGACGGTGGCGCGGTGGATCGACTGCTGGCGGGGACGATCGGCACATCACGAAATCTTGCCGTGCAGGGCCTGCGGGCACTGCATGTGATGAATGACAGACTGCCACTGACGTTCAGGAGGCGGGGTGTGGATGATCGGGAAACGTTGCCTGACTACCCATATCGGGATGATTCGCGGCTGTACTGGGACGCGATTCGGGAATGGGTTGAGTTGTATGTGAGGCTGTATTATGAAGGGGCGGCAGATGTGCTTGAGGACACGGAGTTGCAGGCGTGGGGCCGCGAGCTGGCAGCTCAGGACGGTGGTCGCCTGCAGGGACTCCCGAACGGCGGTGCGTTTCAGGTTGTGGATGATGTGGTGGAGACGCTCACTTTTGTGCTTTACACCTGCAGTGTGCAGCATGCTGCCGTAAATTTTCCTCAGGCCGACTACATGACGTGGTGCCCCGCGATGCCGCTGGCGTTGTATGGATCGGCCCCCAGGTCAACGCAGGGGGCGACAGAAGCGGATTATCTGGCCATGCTGCCGACGCTGGACATGGCGGAGTTGCAGCTTGAGGTCTGCGATCTGCTGGGGAGTGTGCACTACACGCAGTTGGGACAATATGCGACCGGTCATTTTGTGGATCCGCGGGTTCAGGAGCCGCTGCGGCAATTCCAGCGGCGACTGGCGGATGTCGGGGTTCAGATTGCAAACCGGAACGCTGCGCGGAAGCGTCCGTACAGAACGCTGCTTCCTGCGAGCATTCCGCAGAGCATCAACATTTAGGCAACGGTAAATCCGCCACTGCAGGTGCCCTGAAAATCGCTGCGGAATTTTCTTGATTTTGCCCGATTACGTGTTCGTACGCACAGTCGAAGCTTCATGCGAGGACGGTTGATGGGATTGGTCTGTCACCCGGCAGTGCGCTGTCGGCAGCGGTTTGTTGTTCCCGTTTCCGGAATCGGTATTATGCAGTGGTTTGTGACCGGAGTGCAGCTGCAGGCAGATTTTCAGGGAGCATTCAGATGTTGAACGACGTTCCGGGGATATTGAGTCGTCGGGGTGTGCTGTGCGGTGCGGTGTTATCAGCGGGTGCCGGGCTGTTGCGGGCAGCGGACGAAAAGCAGCCTGCTGCGGATGGCTGGCAGGATCTTTTTGACGGCAAGTCACTGCGGGGCTGGGAGGGTGATGCTGCGTGGTTTCGGGTGGAGGGTGGAGCGATTGTGGGTGGTCGGCTGACCGACAGGATACCGCACAATTTCTTTCTGTCTTCTCAGCATGAGTATGGTGATTTCGAGCTGCAGCTGGAGTTTCGACTGCTGGGAGAATCAACGAATGCAGGAATTCAGTTACGCAGTCGCCGGATCCCGAATCATCATGAGATGATTGGCTATCAGGCGGATCTCGGCCAGAACTACTGGGGGGCACTCTACGATGAATCGCGGCGGAATCGGATTCTTGCATCGCCTGACAAGGCTGAGCTCGCGAAGGTGCTCAGGCTGAACGACTGGAATCGCTACCGGATACATTGTGAGGGTCGTCGGATCCAGCTTTGGATCAACGATTATCAGACGGTGAACTATCTGGAGGAGGATGTGGCGATTGAGCAGCGGGGGTTGCTGGCACTGCAGATTCACGGAGGCGGTCCGGGTGAGGCGCATTACCGCGGGGTGCGAATCCGTCGTCTGAGTGGTGTCTGAAGGTATTTTGTGCGTGACATATTTGTTGGGTGTTGACAGCAGGAGCAGTGCATGTCGGGTTGCGGCAGTTTTCCGTGGACGAGAATGCGTCGAAATCGTCGCGCCGACTGGTCACGGCGACTGGTGCGTGAGCACGAGTTGTCGGTGAATGACCTGATCTGGCCGGTGTTTGTGGTGGAGGGTGTGGGCCGTCGCGTACCGGTCGCTTCGATGCCTGGCGTTGAGCGTTATTCGGTGGATGTGCTGGTCGAGCGGGCGGCGTACGCGGAATCGCTGGGCATCCCGGCTTTGGCGATTTTTCCAGTCACGCCTGGGGACCGCAAAACGGAGGACGGATCCGAGGCGTGGAATCCGGAGAATCTGATTTGTCAGGCCATGCGGGCCATCAGGAGTGCCGGTTTGAAGCTGGGACTGATTGCTGACGCTGCGCTGGACCCGTATACGACACACGGCCAGGACGGCCTTTTGAAGGATGGATACGTGGTGAACGATGAGACGCTGGAGGCGTTATGTCGTCAATCCGTGAACCAGGCTCAGGCGGGCTGTGATGTGATTGCGCCGTCTGACATGATGGATGGCCGTGTGAAAGCGATCCGGGAGGCATTGGATGCGGCTGGCTTCCCTCTGGTGCAGATCATGGCCTATTCCGCGAAGTACGCGTCGGCGTTTTATGGTCCGTTCAGAGATGCGGTGGGATCAGCTGGAAATCTGGGGAGTGGTGACAAGAAGACCTATCAGATGGATCCGGCGAATGGAGATGAGGCATTGCGGGAGGTGGAACTGGATCTGCAGGAGGGCGCGGACATGGTGATGGTGAAGCCTGGCATGCCGTATCTGGACATTGTGCGGCGGGTGAAGGAGCGATTTGGCGTGCCGACGTATGCCTATCAGGTGAGTGGGGAGTATGCGATGATTTCGGCGGCGGCGGCGAACGGCTGGCTGAATCGCGAAGCCGCGATGCTGGAGAGTCTGATGTGTTTTCGTCGAGCGGGTGCTGACGGTGTGCTGACGTACTTTGCAATTGAGGCAGCAGAAAAGCTGCGTACTGCCTGCGGCTGACGTTTTTCGGACGGAGTGGCGGAATTGGAGCAGTTGGCGACGGTTGTGTGTGAACCATCTGCAGAGTCGGAGCATTCGGCACGAATGGATAAACAGTTTCAACAGGCGTTGCAGGTCGTGGATGGAAGGACAGGACTGCCGCCTGTGGTTCCCTGGCTGATGAGCAAAAAAGTGCTCAGCCAGTGGAAGTTATCTTTCGATATTTCGGCTGTCTGCAGTCGGGAACTGGCTGCCGCAGACTGAGGCTGCGTTTGGAAGTCATGGATGCGGTTGCTGTGACCTGCCGGTCATTTGTCAGGGTTACCCGATGTCGATTGAAGAGCTGCTTGAGCAGATGGAGCAGTATCGATTGCGCAGGGAACAGCGGGACTACCGTCCTGAATGGTTGAGACGGTTCATAGAGGGTGCTGCGCTGCTGTTTGAACCGCTGATATCCGTGGGCCGTGCGGGCTACGACTGTCAGCTGGACGAACGCGGCTGGCTGGTGAGCCTGTATTTGGGGACGACAGAAATTGTGGGTGGTCCTCGGGACGGGCAGGTGGACCATGTGAGTTTTTGTCTGGACCTGCTGCGTTTGCAGGCGATGTTTTCGAAGCTGACACGGCTTGAGTGGTACTCAGTAGCATCGACTGGTGACATCACTGGGGCAGGTGCACGGGGGCTGCGTTCGCTGGTTTCAGTGCATGGTGAGGTAGCGGGAGGTGGTACGGTTCGTCTGGAGATTCTTGGCGTGCCGCCGGAGGTGGTTCGGCCGGGCCTGCATCTGCGGACGGACGGGGTGTTCTACGAAACGCGGTGAATTGAACGCTGACACTGAAAACGACGTTGGGTCGGGCTTTGGCACTCCGGGAGAACTTCTCACTCTTCCGGAGTGCCTTTTTTTTGGTGGAGCGGAGCGTGTGTCCTGCTTCCGACGGGTGTAGCTCCGGGAGGCGGAACGGGACGCTGTGAGAGGCTGCAGGTCAGGGGACTCCGTTGGTTACTTCTGCAGAAACTGCAATTTGCTGATGAGTTCTGCAGCGATGAGTCCGGGCGAGTGGGGTTTTCTGCCGACCAATCGCAGCGGGTTCGGTTGAAAATGCCGAACGCGTCCTGAAGCCATGGAATCATCAGATTTCTGCGTTTCATCCATCTGGACTTTGGAAACGCGCCTTCGATATCAACCGCCCGTCCCGAAGCAGCGATGGCCCGTCAGGAAGCGGGTTGGCTGTTGTGGAGGGGCTTGAAGTTTCATCGTCACCGGTTCCATTCGAGCCAGGTATCTGCGGTCTGCTGCTCCGTTTTATTGGAGAATCAGAACGTGAATACAGGGGCTTGTCCGCACTGGGAGCAGAGGATCGAAAGCGGGCTGCGGCGAAATTCGCCGGAGTATCGATGTTTGAACTCAGAGCGGTCAGAGGACGGAACCGTCATCACAACGCAACAAAGGAAGCAACGAACATCATTGCGGTGCTCGCACAGCGGCATCTGCAAAGTCAGGACATTTTGAAGCGTATTCCTGTGGGTTTGGCAGGGCAGCAATCCAGCTGCCGGTAAATTCGCGGTGACTCTGAGCTTTGTGCTGATTGTGCTGATGTCGACGGGCCGACTCTGCCGATATTCGCTGTTACCGGTTATATCGCTGCAGACGCAACTGCTGTTCGTCACGGAGGATTGAATGGCTACTAGGGTCAGTGAAGACGTTTCTGACGTCTGGATTGCCTACAAGAAGGACCAGACAAATCAGGAACTGCGGAACCGCCTCATGGAGCGGTATCTGCCGCTGGTCAGATACAACGCCGAAAGGGTCTGGGCCAAACTGCCGGAAGGCGTTGACCTGAATGACCTGATGTCGGCCGGAGTGTTCGGCCTGATGGATGCCATTGAGGCATTCGACATGGATCGCGGAGTGAAGTTCGAGACGTATTGCGTGCCTCGAATCCGGGGCGCGATGCTCGATGAACTGCGCACAATGGACTGGGTTCCACGTCTGGTGCGCAGTAAGGCGAGCAAAGTCGAGGCTGCCCGTAAGGCTGTGGAAGCTCGCGTCGGCAGGCCGGCGACAGAAGCTGAGATTGCGGAGCAGATGAGTCTTTCGATCCACGAGTTCGAGCGTTTGCGGTCAGAGGCGAGCGCTGTGAATCTGGTGAGCCTCGAAAAGAAATGGTACGAGACGGACAGCTACAAGGACGTCCGCGAAGTGGACGTGGTAGAGGATGTTCGCTGCGAAGATCCGACGGACGGCATTCAGCGAACGGATCTGATGAAGCTTGTGACCAAGGGACTGAACCGCAACGAGCGATTGATTATCATCCTGTATTACTATGAAGAACTAACGATGAAGGAAATCGGCAGCACGCTTGGGCTGTCGGAGTCCCGTGTCAGCCAGATGCATTCCAGCATCGTCTCTCGTCTCAAAGAGCAACTGGATCGTCGTCGGCCGGAGTTTGGCTGAGTTCAGGGATACAGCAGAAAACGGCTGCGGCGATCCACAAATCTCCGCAGCTCCTCCTGCCAGATCGTGAAGATTTCCTGCCTTGACTGTCCGGCCAGCACCGCGTCGTGAACGCGACTGCTGGCCAGCAGCTTATTTAGATTCTTCACGTCCCAGTCCTGCGGATAGAGGTTTCTGAGGGTACACATCAGCTGAATGCCCAGCTCGATCGGCTCCACCTCTGTGCGACTGGTGATGATCAACTGCACTCCGCCGCAGGATTCTCCGGAAAACCTGGTGGCTGACGGAACAAATCGAACGGGCACGAAGCGAATACCCGGCAGACCTGCAGCATTGAGTGCGGCAGCCAGTTCACGCTCCCGGATCCACGGTGCCCCCAGAATTTCAAATGGTGTGTCTGTACCGCGTCCAACTGAGACATTGGTGAGCTCCACCAGACCCACGCCGGGGTACAGCAGCGCCTGATTCAGATTCCGCATATTCGGAGACGGATTGACCCAGGTCAGTCCTGTTTGGTCGAAAAGCTGCGACCGCGTCCAGCCTTCGCAGGCGATGACCTGCAAATCCAGCCCGGGAAAGAGTTCCTGGCGAAACATCAGCGCGAGCTCTCCGGCGGTCATCCCGTGCCGAACTGGAATGGTGTGACAGCCCACGAAGGACTGCAGGCCCTGTTCGAGGACCGGACCGGAAACTGCCAAACCTCCCACCGGGTTGACTCGGTCCAGCACCACGAACCGCAGGCCGTGTTCTGACGCGGCCTGCATGGCGTTCTGCATTGTCGACAGATAGGTGTAGAAGCGGCAGCCGATGTCCTGAATGTCGAAGACGAGGGTATCCACCTCCGCGAGACTTTCTTTCGTGGGTGTGCGAGTTTCGCCATAGAGGCTGAAGACTTTGAGCCCGGTGGCTGAATCCTGCTGGTCGCCGATTTTGGGTATGTCCAGCTTTCCCTCCAGCCCATGCTCAGGGCTGAACAACGCTCGCAGCTCCACACCACGGGCCTCAGCCAGCAGCCGAATCGTGCCCTTTCCGGCCCGATTCAGACCGGTCTGGTTGGTGATCAGGCCCACTTTTCTACCCTGGAGCCGATCAAATCCGTCGCGTTCCAGCACATCGATCCCGTTGAGCACATTTCCCGGTGGAGCCGATGGTGGGGGATCCTGTTCGCCCGGATGGTCCTCAAGTGATGCAGCTGCGATTGTACCAACGCGACCAATCAGCGGATTGACGAGCCCCTTGCCGTCCGGGTGCACGCGGTTGCTCAAAAAAATCACGAACAGATCTCGCACCGGATCGATCCAGATACCGGTCCCGGTGAAGCCACCGTGTCCGAAGGCCGCCGCGGACATCAGATCACCCCGATTTGACGAGTAGCCAGTGCGAGCGTCCCAGCCAAGTGCTCGACGCCCCCGAGGAACTTCAACCGACGTGGTCATGAGTTTCCAGGTGTTCTCGTCGAGGACCCGAACATTTGCGGCAGTGCCGCGGCGGAGCATCATGACAGCGTATCGAGCCAGATCATCGGCAGTGGAAAACAGTCCGGCGTGCCCCGCGATTCCGCCCAGTCGCCACGCGCGGGGATCGTGTACCTCACCCTGCATCCAGCGTTCGTCACGCTGTTCCGTCACCGCGGCCCGGACCCTCAGCGGTTCCGGCGGAAGATAGCCGGTCTCCAGCATCCCGAGAGGCTGGAAAATCGCCTGCCGCGAAAATTCGTTCACATCCTTTCCGCTGATTCGCTGCACAAGGTGTCCGAGGACAATAAAGCCGACGTCGCTGTAAATGAATTCCGTTCCGAGTTCTGCGGTCAGCTTCAGTGCGGCGATCTTCTGCAGACTTTCTTCCGGTGTGCCGGAATAGTCATTGATGGAGTTATCGGCAATCAGACCACTGGTATGAGTCAGCAGGTGGCGGATGGTCACCTGGTCTTTGCCGTTTTGAGCAAATTCGGGCCAGTAGCGGGAGACCGGCGTCTCTACATCGAGTCGGCCCTGTCCTGCCAGAATGAGGATGCTGGTGGCGGTTGCAATTGGTTTGGTAAGCGATGCCAGATCGAATACTGTATCGATCGTCATGGGCACCTGAACTGGTACAGTTTGGCGAAAGCCCCACGCCTGTTTCAGCACAATCCCGTTGCTGCGTCCCACCACCACGACACAGCCGGGCATTTTGGACTGGCTGAGTCCTTCGCGGACAATCTCGTCGATCACCTGCAGCCGCTGCGGATTCATTCCCGCACTGGCCGGAGACAGTACCGGAATCGGCTCGGGTGACTGAGCAGCAGCAACGAGTGCGAACTGCAATGGCAGCAGGACTGCCAGGATTCGAGTGAAACGTGTTCCGCAAAGTCTCATGGCCGGCCCTTCGATTGAGAGAGTCTCAGTGAGTCGAAGAGTTTAGCGACAGAACGGCCAAAGCGCCAGTGACTGCCGGGAGGGCGTCGTCAGCCAGCGTGATCGGCAGTGAGGCTAATCGCTGAGTTCCGAGACCATGCGTTCGATGCTGGCGAGTTGTGCTTTGAGTCCGGCGAGGGTTTCCTGGATTTCGCTGACGACTTTTTCGGGGGCTTTAGCCATGAAGCCGGGGTTGGCGAGTTTGGCTTCGTGACCGCGAATGAATCCGCGGAGTTTTTCGGCTTCCTTTGTCTGGCGGGTGAGTTCTGCCTGGCGGTCGATGAGTCCTTCGAGTGGGATGTAGCCGTCGGCATCACCGAGAGAGAAGCTGGCGGATCCGGCGGGGCGTTTGATGTCGAGTCCTGCGGCTTCGAGCATGGTTTTTGAGAGGAAGTCGAACTGTTCGGTAACGGCTTCCAGCTGGGCTGCGACATCGGGGGTGCAGCGCATGAAAAGTTTCAGCTGGGCACCGGGGGCGATGTTGTAGACGGAGCGGACGTTGCGGACGGCGTTAATGGTTTGCTGGAGGCGTTCGAAGCGTCGTTCGAGCGATTCATCGATCCATTCGGTGGGTAGTTGTGGCCATGCGGCAGTCATCACGGATTCAACCGCGGTGGTGGGCTGATCGAGTCCGCGGAGGGGTGCAAGTTCGTTGAGTGTGTGCCAGATTTCTTCGGTGATGAAGGGGGCGAAGGGATGCAGGAGTCTGAGGAGTGAATCGACGACGAACACGAGGACTCGCTGGGCGGTACCGCGGGATTCGGGGTTTCGCAGGCGGGGTTTGAGCATTTCGAGGTACCAGTCGCAGAATTCGTTCCATGTGAATTCGCGAACGGTTTTTGTGGCCTGGTCGAAGTGGTAGCGGTCCAGCAGTGTTGTGACTTCGCGGGTGGCTGAGGCGAGTCGGCTGAGGACCCAGCGGTCTTCGACCTGGAGTTCCGCGGTGGTAACGGGTTGAGGTGTGTAGCCTTCCAGATTAAGAAACGCGAAGCGGCAGGCGTTCCAGAGTTTGTTGCAGAAGTTGCGGCCATAGTCGAAGCGTTCGCTGACGATGCGGGCGACGGCTGCTCCGGGATCGGGCGTGAACCACGGACTGGGGAACTGGAATGACTTTTTGCATTTGCTGCAGCGGATCGAGGGGTTGGGCCCGCCGAGCGGCTTCATGTCCTGATGTTCTTTTGTTTGCGGTGTGACTGCCTGGCAATGCGGACATTCGTAGCCCACGGGAAGTCGGACATCCTGTGTTTCACCGCAGAGTGATGCGATGGTGAAGCGGATGGCGTCGGTGCCGTATTTTTCGATCAATTCGAGCGGATCGACGCCATTTCCCTTTGACTTGGACATGGTCTGTCCCATGCCGTCGAGGATTTTGGGGTGGATGTAGACATGATGAAACGGGACATCGCCCATATTGTAGAGCCCGGTGAGCACCATGCGGGCGACCCAGAGGGTGATGATGTCGCGGGAGGTGACGAGCACTGAGCCGGGGTAGAAATAGCTGAGCACGCGATTTTCGCCGGGGACAGCGGCTGGGTCGGGAGCGTCATTGGCAAGCGGTGGGTTGTGCTGTCGGTCGGGCCAGCCGAGGGTGGCGTGGGGCCAGAGTGCGGAGCTGAACCAGGTATCGAGCACATCGGGGTCCTGTTCGAAGCCGGCGGTCGCCAGTTGCTGTTCGATCTGTTCCTGACCGGCATCGACGCAGCAGAGGATGAGTTCTTCACCGGCTGCCAGCCCGGGGGCCAGTTGAGCGGCGAGGCGACCGTCGTATTCGGGTGCCAGCTGAATGGTGCCGTCGGGGCGGAGTGAGCCGCCGAAGCTGGCGAGTGGAGCGATGCGTTCGGAGCCGCTGCCGGCGCGGATGGACCAGACGGGAATTCGATGGCCCCACCAGAGTTGTCGGCTGATGCACCAGTCGCGTTTTTCGGCGAGCCAGTCGACGTAGGTTTTGGCGTAGCGCTGCGGGAAGAAGCGGACGCGACCATCCTCGACGGCGTCGATGGCATTCTGAGCCAGCTGGTCCATGCGAATGAACCACTGGTCGCTGAGAAACGGTTCGATTGCGGTTTTGCTGCGATCGCTGTGCATGAGCGGGATGACGCGGTCTTCGACTTTTTCGAGGTGTCCGAGAGCTTCCATTTTGGCGACGACGCGTTTGCGCGCTTCCATGCGATCGAGCCCGCAGTATTCACCGCCGTTTTCGTTGATGGTGCCGTTGGGGTTGAGGATGTTGATCATGGGCAGACCATTGCGCTGACCGCAGGCGTAGTCGTTGGGGTCGTGAGCTGGGGTGACCTTAACGGCACCGGTGCCGAGGTTGCGGTCGGCAAGGAGGGGATCAGCGATGATGGGGATGGTGCGACCGATGACGGGAATCCGCACGGTGCAGCCGATGAGGCTGGTATAGCGTTCGTCGGCGGGGTGCACGCAGACGGCGGAATCGCCCAGCATGGTTTCGGGGCGGGTGGTGGAGAAGCTGATGTGCTGCCCGGTGGGGTTGCCTGCGGTGTCGACGACGGGGTAGTTCATGGTCCAGAAGTGCCCGGCGACATCTTCGTGGAAGACTTCGTCATCGGCGACGGCGGTCTGCAGGTAGGTGTCCCAGTTGACGAGTCGTTTGCCGCGGTAGACGAGTCCATCGCAGAACATGCGGAAGAATGTGCGGCGGACGGCGCGGCTGCAGACATCGTCCAGAGTGAAGCGGACGCGACGCCAGTCGCAGCTGGAGCCGATTTGTTTGAGTTGGTTCAGGATGCGGGCTTCGTATTCATTCTTCCACTTCCAGATGCGCTGGACGAGTGCTTCACGGCCGATGTCGTGTCTGGTTTTGCCTTCTTCTTCAAGCATGCGACGTTCGACGACGGCCTGAGTGGCGATGCCGGCGTGGTCGGTGCCTGGCATCCACAGGGCGGCGCGGCCCTGCATGCGTCGCCAGCGGGTGAGCAGGTCCTGGATGGTGCCGTTGAGGCAGTGGCCCATATGCAAAGCCCCCGTGACGTTGGGCAGGGGGATCATGATGGTGTGCGGCTGGCGGGCGGGGTCGGGATCGGCGTTGCAGTAGCCTTTTGAGAGCCAGTGCTGCACCCAGCGGGTCTGGGCGGCGGATGCGTCGTAGGTGCGGGCAAGTTCTGTGGACATAGTCTGATGAAATGCAGGGGGGGGGGATAACGAAAACGGCTGATCAGCAGACAGGCTGAGCTGGCGAGGAAATCCGGGGATGATAGCAGGACGGCGCGGGGGATGCACCGGAATTCTGCGGGGAAATCAGGGTGTTCCCGCGGCATTCCGGCGAATCGAGGCCAGTTCCACATACAGCTGCAGTGTGCGTTCCAGCATGCTGGTCCGGTCAAATGGAAACGGCCGTGGCGGCATGCCGGTTTCTGGCGCAGCCGTACGGGCTGCGAGGAGCCGCTGAGCGACGATCGCCAGTTCGGCCTCATTTCCCGGGTTCACCGCGCCCTCCGGAAAACAGGCTGCGAAGAGTTCCGCGGTGCCGCCGTGCGCGTAACCCGCCACCGGAATCCCAAGACTGAGTGCTTCTGCTGCTGCGAGGCCGAAGGATTCAGGTTTGTGCGAGAGGGTGAACACAACGGCGGATGCAGCATAGATATCCCGCATATCAGTGCGATGACCGGTGAAGGTGAGTTGATCGCCGACGCCGAGCGATTTGGCGAGCCGCTGTAAGTCGGCCACGTATTCGCTGCGGCCGTGAGTGTCCCCGACGATGAGTGCGTGTACAGGCCGACCGTCCCGGAGCAGGGCGGCGGTAAGTCGCAGCAGGTCAGCGTGGCCTTTGGTGCGCACGAGCCGGCCGGGTAGTGTGAGCCATTGCCGGCCGCGAAGATTTGGGAATTGCCGCTGGAATGCGTCGTGCCAGGCAGAGGTGGGGCGCCAGCCGTAGGGAAACTCCGTTGTATCCACGCCCCGCGCGATCACTCGCACATGTCTCTGATCCTTCCCGGGCGCCAGCCTCAGCAAGTGCTGCCGCACACATTCTGAGACCGCGACGACTGTGTCTGCCCGCAGCATCACCTGACTGTAAAGCCCGGGAGAATTGAGTCCGTGAACGGTGGATACGAGTGCCGGGCGATGTTGAGTTGGCAGAGTCTTCAGCACGAGCTGCATGAGCCAGGCTGGCAGGCGTGAATGCACATCCACGACGTCCACACGTTCACGGAGCAGCAGTTTTCGCAGGGGCGGAAGGGCGGCGAGCACTTTGGGAGACTTGCGGCCGGCTGCGATCTGAACGTGCTCACCGCCAGCGGCTGTAACGAGTTCTGCAAAACGCCCTCCTGCCGAGGCCACGATGGAGCGATGGCCGGACTGCACGAGTGCCTGGCTGACATCGACAACACAGCGTTCTGCGCCGCCACTTTCGAGGGCGGGGATCAGCTGCAGGATGGTGAGCGGATGCATGCCGGGAACCTGAATGCGGCGGGACACAACAGCAGTGCTGGCGTTCGACAACGCGGGAGGCTGAATGTTACCATGCTCCAAACAAGGGGGCAGTGAACTTAGAATACCGAATCAGCGCTGCCGCACAGTGGCGGCACCGAATTCGTCAAGGCAGAAGAGCCTCACCAGCGCGTACGCATCGCAATACGCGAGTTTCTCGATCAATGCTCCATACCCACGTCCCGGTTTGCAACATTTTTGCGGCCGACTGGTTATCGCACCGGGCTTTGCAAACATCAGGCACATGCTGGGAAACGTCTGGCTCTGGTTCTGGTTCTGCTATTGCTGTTCTTTTTGAGCCTGCCTGGTGACGATGGGAACGTAGCCTGCTTCCATGCCGGGCGGGGGAGTGACGAGGAGAGCCGGATCAAGTTCAGCGACGGAACCGCGTGCGGGTGGCGGGAGGTATTCACGGTCTTTGGTCCAGGTTTTGTGAAGGAGCTCGACGCGTCGCTGCAGTGCCTCACGTTCCTCATCGGTGAGGTCGGCATTCTGCAGAGCGGGCTGATCTGCGAACCGATACCAGTACCAGGTGATCACGCTGCCATCGCCGGGAAATGCCTGGAAGGGGCCGGCGGCCGGGCCAGGTTTTTTCCAGCAGCTGTCGGGTTCTTCTGGTGTGACGTAGGGTTCCGTTTGTGGTCGGGCCGCACGCTCGAAGCGGACTTGCTGCAGCTGTGTTTCCGCCGGCACTTTGGCAGGAGCCACTGGCTCCCAGCGAGGCTGACCTTTGTCGCCGGTGGTCAGTCGATAGTATTCGGGCAGCTGGACGAGTGCCTGTGAATCGGTCCCGGTCTGACTGGTGAAGTTCGGGTCCCAGCGGTACCCGAACGTTTCCGCGTCAATTGCTTCGGGTTTGGCGAAGTCTGACCACGCAATGCGGACCTTCTGATCGCGGGGAACAGGAGGTTTGTAGATCTGCCAGGTGGCTCCGCCCTGACCCGTGAACTGGTGCACGGCGGAGTGCTGTGGGTCAATGCGACCACTGGCTGGTGCACCTCCGGCAAACCAGGCGACAACGTCATCCCAGAGCGCTTTGCGGTCGTAGGCTGTGATGCGATGCACGGTGGTGGAGGTGCCGTCCGGGTTGCGGGGAAAAGCCGTCGGTGCCACACGTGCGAACAATTGCCCCTGCGCATCCCGAGCCTGCCATGCGGGGATGTACTGTGTCTCCATCTGCACCGCTTTGTTGGGCTGCGAGCCACGAGTATCGAGGAACATGCCGCTGACTGCGGGATCCGCGATTGCGGCACGTGACCAGAAGCACGGTGTAAAGAAGGCGACCGGGCCTCGGAAATTGTCCGTGTTCAGAAACAGGGTCCACGACTGATCTCCGGTCGGCACCGGGGCACCCAGCGTCGTGGGCCTGGCGGGAATCAGCGGCAGGGGCAGGTATCCGTAACCGAAGAGTTGTCCTGAGGTGCCCTGTTTGAGATTCAGGCCGTCGGGTGGCCAGAGCACCCAGGGGCTGAGTTGGGCAATGCCATATTTTCCCTGTGGCTTTTGCCAGTCGCGTCCTTTGCCAGCGCCCGGACCGTTGGCCCATTCCGAGAAATTGCGAGCGACACCGCCCATGATGAACTTGGGAGTTTCGGTTGCAAACCGCGTATCTCGCCACCACCCCAGTCCGCCTTCGATGTCGGAATACATGTCCTTTGGGTCGGGACCATCGTACTGGGCATGCATCCATGTGCCAAAGAGCCCGGTTTGAAAACGATTTCCGGGATAGTTCTGGAGGAGTGGCCAGGCGGTGACATACATGGAAAAACCGGCATTGAAGGTCTGTGGCACTTTGGAGTGCGGCACAAGCAGGTAGCCGGCCATTTCTGCGGACTCGGGTGCGGTCACAGGTTCGTCAGTGAACGCCGCTGACTGGGAAAACAGCAGCAGAGAGAAACTGATGAGGAACGCGAGCCGGGCTTTGGAGCGAGGAGACATGGAGGGCTTTCTGCGGGGCCTGCCTGTGGCCTGCCGAGAGGATCACCGGGGCGAAAAGAACGGGGCGGGAAGCGTGCAGAATAACGATTGAGAGTGATTTGTTCAGCCATCAGACGGCTTGAACGGCAAAGAATGTGCTCGATTCCCCCACCCCCAGACGCTCCTGGGTAAACCGAACTCGACACAATGCACGATCTGCCAATAATATTCTCAGTCCCGCATTTTCCCCACCCTTAACCGTCCACAGTCAGGCAAGGCGCCATGAAATCCCCGATCCAGCTCCCCGCCATCCTCCGGGCTGCTTTTGCCCGCATCTCCGCGGCCCCGACTGTTTGCTGCATCCTGACAATCGCATTCCTGGTGTCTGGTTCCGCCGGGGCACTGGCTGCGGCCAAAGGGGCCGACGAGCCACCGGCAGCGGCTGACGAACCGCAGCCGGCCGACGGTGGACTCCGAGACGAGTCTGATCAGCTGGATCCAGGCAACAAGGATGCGATTGCCTGGTACATGGCCGGCCAGAAGGCACTCCGGGGCGGGCAACTGGACGAAGCTGTGGAGGCATTCAAGAAGTCATCCGAGGCTGATCCCAAATCAGCAGTTCCGGTCCGCGCCCTGGCAACGGTGTTGTTTCGTCAGGGCAGCGTTGAAGAAGCATTGCGGACCGCCAATAAGGCGATCGGAATGGATCAGGACGACTTTCTGACTCGCCTGGAACTCGCAGTGCTGCTGGGGTCAAACGGTCGTCTGCCTGACGCGGCCGCGCTGATCGAACAGGCTGTGAAAAGTAATCGATTGAAGCGTGAGTCGAGTGATTTTGTGCGTGTGCATCAGGTTCGCGGAGCGGTGATGCTGCAGCTGCGAAATCAGAATGCGGCGGTGGAAAGCTTTGAGATTCTGCTGGCGGCGCTGGAGAAACCAGAGGAATTCGGGCTGTCGAATGAAGAGCATCGGCGGATGCTGAAAAACCGTGGCACCAGCTACGAGACTGTCGGCCGTGTGCTGCTTGAATCGGGTCGCCTTGTGCCCGCGATCACGGCCTTCAATGCAATGAGCCGTCTGCAGAAGGATGTGCCGGGCGAACACAATCTGCTCCTTGCCCGGGCCCTGTTTCAGCAGGACAAACTTGCAGACTGTGAAACAAACCTCAATAAATACTTTGAAACTGGTCGTCGCAGTCCTGAATCCCTGACACTGCTCCGCGATTTATTCGAGAACAGTGACCGCCGTGGAAAGCTGGCAAAACGACTTGAAGAGCTGGCGGAAAATGCGGATCAGCCCGGTCAGGTCCGGCTGTTCCTTGGCCAGTTGCTGCTGGATGAAGGCAAACCCAGTGAGGCAGCGGAAGTTTTCCAGCTCGTCCTGGACACAACGGGTGAGGCCGATGCCAATCTGGGCATGGTGCGTGTCGAAATTGCTCGCCGCGATGCCGACGGCGTCATTGCAGCACTCAACCGCGCCGCCCGAGCCCGAATTACTCCAGCGGAATTCACTCCTCTGATCGCTGGCCTGACGACCGTCGATGATTTCGGCAAAGCCACTGTCAGCGAATGTCTCAAGACATTCAATGACCAGCCGGGGGATCTGGAACCTGGCGTGACGTGGTTCTGTTCTCAGGTGGCCGGGGAACTTGAACTCGAAAAGGAACAGGCCGAACTGCTCAAGGCCACACTTGAACTTGAACCAGACGGCGAACTGCTGCTGGACACGCTTGATAAGTACGGTGTGAGCCAGCTGCAGCTGGGTGAGGGTAAGCTGGCAGTGCGAATCTTTGAACAGCTCCTGGCACAGCCAGGCTTGGCGCCCGGAGCCCGCATCAACACACTCCTCCGGCTCTCCATCGCCTACGGCATGAATGATGATCTCAAGTCTGCCCGCAGAGCTCTGAATGAAGCGTTGAAGATGGTTCCCAACGAACCACAACTGCTGGCGCGGCTGGCACTGATCGAGGCTGAAGAAGGTCGATTCGATCAGGCTGAAGCGATTCTGATTCAGGCCATCGGTGCGTTGCAGCAGACAGGCAACACTGAAATGCTCATTGAAACCCGCATTCGGCTGGCCGGCATTTATTTCATGATGCAGCGCTGGGACAGTGCAGCAGAACAGTACGAAACGGTGCTGGAGATGGAAGATCTGCCTAAACCCACTCGCAGGCTGGCCCGCATGGGCTTGTCCAACGTGTGGACTCAGAGCGGCGAAATGGCGAAGGGTGAAGCGATCCTTGAGGAGGTTTACAAGGAGGACCCGAATGATCCGGGCGTCAACAACGATCTCGGATACCTCTACGCGGATCAGGGCAAGAATCTGGAGCAGGCAGAGAAGATGATCCGGATTGCGGTGGCCGCTGAGGGCGATAACCCGTCTTATCTGGACAGTCTTGGCTGGGTGCTCTTCAAGCTCGGGCGTCTGGAAGAAGCGCTCGAATTCCAGAAGAAGGCGGTCGCCATTCCCGACCACGACGACTCAACGCTGCTGGAACACCAGGGTGACATCCACGAGGCGCTCAAGCAGCCGGATGAAGCCCGAAAACTCTGGCAGCAGGCGCTTGAGCTGGAGCAGAAGGACAAGCGACCGGACAAAACAGTCATTGAACGGCTCGAAGGCAAACTCAAGCCAGCTTCCCGCTAGTTGGCCGCAGGACAATCATGGCACGGAAAACGACGATCCGTCAGGATGACGACGACGAGGGCGCAGGTGATCGTGAGGATCGCGAGGCGATGCCAGGCGGTGCCACGGGCGTGCCGCGGGAACAGGATCGGATGGACGACGAACTGCGGCCTTCGCGGCTGGAGGATGTTGTCGGCCAGCGAGCTGTGGTGGAGCGATTATCCATTTTGCTGGAGGCCACCAAAAAGCGTCGCGAGCCACTGGGCCATCTGTTGCTGGATGGTCCTCCGGGCCTCGGCAAGACGACGCTGGCGACCGTGATCCCCCGTGAGCTTGGAACGGAGCTGCAGATTACGGCAGGTCCATCCCTGAGTGCGCCCAAGGATCTGCTGCCGTACCTGACGAATGCCAGTCATGGCAGTGTGCTGTTCATTGATGAAATCCACCGCATGCCGCCGGCAGTGGAAGAGTTTATCTACCCAGCGATGGAGGACTTTCGGGTCGACATTACGTTGGGTGATGGGCTCAACGCCCGTACGATCAATATGAAGCTGCAGCAGTTCACCGTGATTGGTGCGACCACGCGCAGCGGAATGCTCACTGCGCCCCTGCGGGATCGATTTGTGAATCGGGAGCATCTGGACTTTTACACGACGGAAGAGCTGGCGACGATTGTGCGGAGGAATGCCGGCAAGCTGCGGTCTGTGATTGAGGATGAGGCGGCCCACGAGATTGCGTTGAGGGCCCGCGGAACACCCCGAAAGGCCAACAACTGGCTTCGCTGGACTCGAGACTTTGCTGACGCGCGTGCTGACGGTCGGATTACGCTGGAGGTGGCGCGTGCCGCGCTGCGGATGAAAGGCGTGGACATTGCGGGGCTTGAGGAGCAGGACCGGAGGTATCTGGAGACGATCATTCGGGTGTTTGGTGGCGGACCTGCGGGCGTGCAGGCGATCGGTCACACGATGAATATTCCGGCGGATACGCTGGAGGATGAGGTCGAGCCGTATTTGTTGCGCGAGGGTTTTATTCAGCGAACGCCGCGTGGCCGCACGATTACTTCGCGGGCGCTGGCGCATCTGGAGTCGATGGGATCGTCGATCCGCGGTGGGCGTATCAGGAGTCCGGGGCCGGAGCAGCCGGGGCTGTTCGGGGAGACCTGACGCGGGTTCAGCCGGTTCCCAGTCCGCGGTCGAAGGCTTCCAGTTCGCGGGCGTAGGATTCGGCGACGGTTTCGAGCGTGATGCGGCTGATCTTCCAGGAGGGCTGGTCTTCTGTGGCGCGATTGCAGTGGGCGGTGAGGAGTTGGTAGAGGAAGCGGAAGAGGTGTCGGGGGACGCGGAGTCGGGCGAACTTGCGAATCAGATCATCCCGGGAGATTTCGTCAGCGAAGAAGTCGCGGATAGTGAGATCTGAGCGGGCGGCGGAACCGGGTGCGGGATTTTCGGCGAGGCAGGCGCGGATGCGGTTGGTGGCCATGTCGAAAAGCGATTCGCCGGTCCATTCGAGGGAATTGATGAGGTTTTGTTTGTCGAGCCGGGAGCGTTCGTAGAATTCTTTTTCTTCGCGGCTGAGGAAGAAGACGACATCGCGGGGGAGCAGCATTTTGAAGCCGATGCCGGGATGTTTGAGGAATTTGTTGTCGAACATGGACCAGAGGAAGTCGCGCATGCGTTCGGCGGAGCCATTGATGAGGTGGGGTTCGTCAACGCGATCGACGAGGACGATGATGCTGGACCAGCCGAGTGGTTTGAGGAGTCGCTGGAGTTTGGCGAGGAGTTCGTAGCGGTCATCGCTGCGATCGCGGGAGGGGATCGGCTGGTCGTCGATTTCGCTGGCGGGGAAGCTGCTGAGGATTTGTCGGAGTGCGGCGGGGCTGTGGTCGATGATGCGGATTTGTCGGGCGGTCTGACGGGCGCGCCACCAGAGTGAGAGTGAGCGACGAGCGGCGGGGAACCAGGCGGCGGCGACGATCAGCCAGAGCCACCAGGTTTTGAGCCGGCTGGCGATGCCAGCGGGATCAGTGGCTGCGTTGCGGAGGGCGAAGGCGACGCAGCAGATGGTTAGGAGCAGTCCCAGCCAGAACCTCCAGTGGGTGAAGGGGGCGGAGTAGCCGATGTGTTTGCGGAGCGATTGCCAGCGTCGCGCGTGGGCCTGATCGGAGGACTGATCGTAGAAGGCAGCGAGCAGCAGCAGGTCGCGTTTGCGCTGACGCGGCATTGATTTGAGTGTTTGCTGAGAGAGGGCGGGGTCGGCAGCGGCCTGGTCGAGCAGTGCGGTGCAGAGGCGGCGGGTGCAGAGTGTAAGAATGGCGTCCATGTGATCCCAGAGTCGCCATTCGCGGAGGGCATTATCGGGATGTCTGCGGCGGCCGGAAAGTCGATCGCGGAAGGCGTCGAGGAAAGGGTTCAGGTCGTCATAGCTGATGACGAACGCGCGTTCAGAGGGGAATTTTTGGTTGTGGTCGTTGAGGGCTTTGATGAGCTGCAGGCGGATGGCGGTTTTACCGGCACCTTTTTCGCCGAAGACGATGGATGTGCTGGGGTTGCGGCAGTCGCCAAGGACTTTGTCCCACGCGGGATGGTGAATGGTTTCGGCGCAGTGCTGCTGGAAGATGTGGTCTGACTGTGCGTCTTCCTGACTGAAGGGGTTCAGACGAACGCCGTAGTGTTCGAGGAATTGCTGGAGTTTCATTGGGGGCCTGCATCCTTGAATGAACGGGGGGCAGCGGGGTTGTTGAGCTGCGCATCTTTCCGGGGCTGCCCTGCTTAGCGATAATAGCAGTTCAGGCTGGGGGATGCACGGAGGCCATTTGCGGGATCAGGATTTCTCAAAAGCAGCGGGAAGGGGGCTGGGTTGGTCAGCTGAGCGGGATGATGCGTTTGAGCAGTGAGGCGGGGATCAGCAGGCTGATGACAACGAGGGCCAGTTGTGCGTTGCCGGTGACGGCGAAGACCAGCATGGCATCGCGGAAGATGAGGCTGAGCAGCATGAGGCCGACGGTTTGCTGGAGGAGTTTTGGCCGGGAGGCGCTGATCGCGGCGGCGGCGCGCATGGACAGGTTGAGTCCGAGCAGGAGCAGTCCCATGCCGCTGCCGCGGAGCATTGCGGGACCGGCGGCGTAGCGGGAGACGAGGTAGCCGTCGAGCAGCAGTGCGAGGAGTACGAGGGTGAGTCCGGTGAGGAGTCCGCGGCGGCTGATGGTTCCGGCTTCGCTGCGTGAGAACCAGGTGACACCGAGGATATACACGAACAGGCTGCAGGCGGCAGTGAGCACTGGTGGGGCGGCCGGTGCGGCGAGTGTCAGGGTGCTGGCGCCAAGCAGCAGATTGAGGAGTCGGCAGCTGGCCATGAAGACGGGGCCGAACGCCGTCGCTTTGAAACGGGCGTTGTAGCTGAGCACGCAGGCGGCGATGAGCAGTGCTGTGAGGAAGCTTTGGGGGCCGACGGCAGCGGCGGTCAGGGTGCCACCGCCCAGCAGGCAGAATCCCAGCACACCGGCGGCTTTTCGGGTGATGCGGCCGGAGGGAATGGGGCGTTCGGGACGTTCCCGGGCATCCAGCGCTGCGTCGAAGAAATCGTTGAGGACCATACCGCCAAGATAGAGCCCGGAGCTGGCGGTGAGCAGAAGCCAGAGCGAGGAATGCAGGGGCAGATCGGTCAGCTGGGGGCGCTGTGCAAGGAAGTATCCACAGAGCACATTGGAGAGCGCCGTGAACACGGTGGGAAGTCGCAGGAGTCGCAGCCAGGGGAGGACCTGACGGCTGAGGATCCCGGTCATGAAGCCCCCGAACATTCTGAGCGGACGATGAAGCCAGACGCTGGATCCCGGGCTGGCAGAAGTGGATGCAGGAGTGGGTCAAGCAGACTGGTGACTCGCAGGCTGCAGGCGCTGAAGTCTCCGCCGGAGGTGTGCCGGTTGGGAACGGCCACCACGAAGGCGCCAGCGGCGGCGGCGGCACGGGTGCCGGTTTCGCTGTCTTCGAAGACGAGCATTTCCGGGGGGGAGACGCCGAGACGGGCGGCGGCAGCGAGGTAGATTTCCGGATGTGGCTTGCCGAAGGTTACGTCTTCGGCGGTGAGTGTGAACTGGAAGCGGTGGAGCAGGTTGACCCTGGTGAGCAGCCAGGTCATCCAGGGTCTGGGGGAGGAGGTTGCGACGGCCTGTGGCAGGCCACAGTGATCGGCCATGGCGAGCATTTCAGGGACACCGGGAAGCACGGCCACGGAAGTTTCGGCGATGTCACGGAAGAGCACTTTGGTTTCGTGCATCATGTCTTCGATGGAATCGGTGATCCCCGTGAGCGATTTGAGGGCGGTGAAGGCTTCTGTCGGACGGCGTCCCAGCATTGCATGGCGGATTTGCGGGGTCATTTCGAGACCGCGACGGGCCATGAGCTGGCATCCCGCCTGCTCGAAAATGTCTTCGGTGTTGAGCAGCGTGCCGTCCAGATCGAATACGACGGCTTTGAATTGAGAGCGATGGGGGATTGTCACGAGATGTGGGCGTTCGATACGGGGGAAAACGGCCTGCCGG
This sequence comes from Planctomycetaceae bacterium, assembly GCA_040382995.1. Classification (GTDB taxonomy): domain Bacteria; phylum Planctomycetota; class Planctomycetia; order Planctomycetales; family Planctomycetaceae; genus SXXK01. Next base: position 57,850 of record JBEIEK010000001.1, on the reverse strand, counting down.
ACCAGCCAGTTTGCACAACGCGATGGACGCTATATTATATAGTGTCTATTCAAATTCCACCCTAAACGCCTGCGTCGGGCGGCAATTCCCGGAACTGCCCCCTCCTCGGAAGCGATTTCATGCTCTCCATCGCTGCTGCTTCAGACCTGATTCAGTCAAACACGCCACCTGCTCGTTCTGAGAGCGTGCTGCTGGCAGATGCGCTCCATCGCGTTGCTGCTGCCGACATCCGCGTGCCGGAGCTTTACCCGGCCTTCACCCGGTCCCTGATGGACGGCTATGCCCTCGACAGTCGCACCGGGGCTGACCTGGCCGCCAACGACACCGTCTCCTGCCGCATCACAGAAACAATCACTGCAGGCGAGGTGGCGACCCGCCGTGTGATGCCTGGCGAGGCCGTGCGGATCATGACGGGTGCGATGCTACCCGAAGGCTGCGACTGCGTGGTTCCTCAGGAACTGACGGTGCTTGATCCGGATATTCCAGGTTCCATTCGGATTCCCGGTTCGGCCTGTCGCGCGGGTGGCTCGGTTCTGTCCGCGGGTGCACTGGGACGTCCCGGTGATTCTCTGATCACAGCCGGCACGCTGCTGCAGCCTCGCCACATCGCGGCACTGGCTGAATTCGGCATATCTTCGCTGTCCGTTTCGTGGGTTCCCACGGTGGCGCTCATTTGCACCGGCAACGAACTTGTCTCGTATCAGCAGTCTCCTCCGCCGGGCAGGCTGCGAAATTCAAGCCAGCCGATGCTGGTGGCGCTGCTGCAGACCATGGGCGCCAACGTGATCAGTGTGGAGTCGGCGATGGACTCTGCCGAAGAGCTTGATGCGGCCATCCGCATCGGTCTCAAAGCCGACCTGCTGCTGCTGACAGGCGGCGTTTCCGTGGGGCTGCTGGATCTGGTGCCTGCTGCCCTGCAGCGAGCCGGCGTACGACAACTGTTCCACGGTGTTCGGCTGAAGCCTGGCAAGCCACTCTGGTTCGGGGTGCATGAGTCCGGCAGTCCGTTGGGTTCGACGCTGGTATTTGGGCTTCCTGGCAACCCGGTGAGCAGTCTTGCGTGTTGTGAGCTTTTTGTGCGTCCGGCGATTCGGCGGATGCTGGGGCGTCCTCCGGCAACTGCAGTTTCCGCAGAGCTCAGTCACGATGTTTCGATCCGGGGCGATCGTCCGGTGTGTCAGCCTGCCGTGGCCTGCATACAGGATTCCCGTTTGACCGTGAGCATTGTGCCGTGGCAATTGTCTGCCGACCTGCGATCGACAGCTGCGGCCAACAGCATGGTCCTGCTTGAACCCGGGCAATCGCCGCTGGTGGCGGGCAGTTCTGTTCGCGTGTGGCTGTGGGATGTTCAGATCAGCTGAGAAAGCATTTTGGTGCCAAGGACCATAGCAACAACGACAGCGATGGCGAGCACAAATCCGATGACTCCGCCCCGTGTCGCGCCTGGAAACTGGAACCCCATGAGGGACAGGCATGGCAGGAGATCGCGGTCGTCTTCTGATGGCGCGAAATCGCGCACGTGCCGCTGCACTTCGCCTGAAGCGACCGGGGTGCGGATGAGTCGATAGAAGAATTCCAGCTGTCCGGGCGGCTGAGGTTCCGTGAGCAGCGTGACGAACACGCCAGCCCCCAGCGAGCCTGCCAGAATCAGCGCGATTTTCCACGCGTCCAGCATGACTGTTCCAGCACTTGTCACCACGAACATGCGATCTGAGAGTCCTGGCAGTGTGCGCTGGACTTCCTGTGGAAAGTAGCCGCACAGGAGGCCGATAAGAGCGCCTCCGAGAGTGGCGGCCCAGACGGAGTTATGGTTCCAGCGGGTCCACACCAGCCCCATCCACATACTGACTCCGATGATCGCCGGTGTTTTGATGAACAGTCTGAGCACATCGCCGATGTTATTGAAGCTCATTTGCAGAATCAGGGCGGCCGCGAGCAGGAGTGGGCCGCAGAACCTGCCCACGGTCCGGTAGTGTGTGGTAGTCTGTTCAGGCGCGATTCCGTTGCGGTAAATGTGTTCAGCAAACAGGCCGCTGCCGATGATCATCTGGGTGGCCGCATGACTTACGGCTGAGGCAATCACCATGGCCACGAACAGTCCCGTCAGTCCAGGCAGCACCCCAGTGCAGAGATCGCGAACAGCGCGACCAAACAGCCGATCGGCAAACTGCTGACTGACACGATTTACGCGGTAGATCTGTTCGGGCAGCAGTTCTGCCGGTTCGGCGGTGGCCGAGACGACCAGATCCTGAAGCACCTGAAAATCCTCAGCAGGAGCGCCTTCTGCGGAAAGCGGACTGTTGGGGCCCAGATACCAGACCACGCAGGCGATGCCGAAGATTGCCCAGAGGATGGACATGAAGCGTTTGAGCAGGTGGCCGCCGGTGAGTCCGGCCCGGGTATCCAGTTCCCGTCGACCGGTGCCGCAGAGCACGACGACATGCGGCTGTACGATGACTCCGGCCACGGCGGCCGTGCAGAGCATCAGCAGGTAGAAGGGCGTAAACGGCTCGTGAAATTCGTCGAGTCTGGCTTCTGATGCGGCGACAAAGTCAAGGAGCCCCGTTTTGAGGTGCTGTTGAGCGTGCAGCGACCCGAAGCCGCCGGTTTTAGCGAGCACCAGCGGGAGCAATGCTGTGGTGAGCAGGATCCGCAACAGGCCCTGCAGGCAGTCGATGCGAATCTGTGCGTAAAGTCCGCCGGGGAGCCCGCAGATGAGCACGAGGAGGGCGAGAGCGAGTCCGGCGATGGCTTCCCCCTGAAGTGGCCTCATGGAGAACAGCGGTGCGGCACCAAATTCAGGGCTGGACAGAGCTGTGCGGATATTGATCATGGGGAACCGCAGTTGCAGGCTGGCGGCAACGTCGTCGAAGAATGGGTCAGTAAGGATATTCAGCAGGCGCGCTGACGTGAAAAGCACTCCTGCGATCACCACCACACTGATACCCATACCGTAAATCGCGTAGAGCATGCCTGTGGTGGCACCGAATCTGAGTCTGAAAAAATCCGCCGCTGTGGTCGCCCGCAGACGACGCAGCAGGGGTGCGACGATCCAGAACACAGGAATTACCGGCAGCCAGATGAACTGCCACCACAGCCCCGAAAGCCCCGAACGCCAGGTGGCTGAGAGGACTGACGAGGTTGAATCCGTACACGTGCCTGACCCGAAGGTGAACAGGATCAACCGCCGCAGACTGGTGGTGTGACCCCCGGTAAAGTAGTCCTCAGGGCGCAGCTGGCGCTTCGCGGGTCCCGCTGCCATCCACAGCATGGCCACGGTCATCAGCACTACACAAATCCAGTCGGCAATGTTCATGATATTCAGCGTTCAGGGAGTGATGTCCCTGCTATGCAAGTTGAGGCGGATGGCCCAGCCTTGTGGGAGCATACAATTCAGAAGGAGCATCAGAAGGAACCGGAGCAGAGTTTCCGAGAATAAGGCGAAATGCGAAGAATCGAGTGATGTGGGTCCGAAAGTCGGGAAATTTGAGTGAACTGCGTCGGTTTCGTTCGGCATGCGGCCTCCAGTTGTGGTGGCTGGAGCGTCGTGTGTGCCCGGCTGTCCCGATTCTGACGATCTCGCCGACGCACATCCCACATCCTCCGCCAGGTCACCCCCAATCCGCAAATTCGGCGCCATTCATCCCTGCCACTCCGGCGTATCCTCATCGTCCTCAATGAATTCAGCAGCCAATGTCGAATATTGCCCTCGCTTCCTTATCTTCCCGCACGAGCATTCACTATGCAGACTGCCCAGCTTGCCGCCGAACTCGCCACAAAAATCTCCACCCGTGCCGCTCGTGTTGGCATCATTGGACTGGGTTACGTTGGCCTGCCGCTCATCAGTGCCTTCACGAACTCCGGCTTCCGTTGCCTCGGCTTCGACGTGGATAACTCGAAAATCCAACTGCTGCAGCAGGGCCAAAGCTACATCCGACACATCCCATCGGCCACCATCGCGGACTGGAACCAGCGTGGCGTGCTTGAAGCCACCAGCGATATGTCCCGACTGCAGGACGCTGACGCGCTGCTGATCTGTGTTCCGACCCCGCTGAATGAATCTCGCGATCCCGACCTGCAGTACATCGAATCCACCGGGCGGGCCATCGCCAAAGTCCTTCGCCCGGGACAACTGGTGATTCTTGAAAGCACAACCTACCCGACCACCACCCGCGATGTGCTCGTACCCATCCTGAATCAGAACCCCTCCGGCCTGACCTGCGGCAGGGATTTCTTCGTCGCCTTCAGCCCTGAACGTGAGGACCCCGGTAACCCGAACTACACGGCCGCCGGGATTCCCAAGGTTGTGGGTGGCACCGACCAGCATTCAGGTGATCTGGCCGCTGATCTATACAGTCATGCGATTGTCAAAGTAGTCCGGGTGGACAATGCGGAGATTGCGGAAGCCTGCAAGATTCTCGAAAACACCTACCGCGCGGTCAACATCGCCCTCGTCAATGAACTCAAAATGCTCTTTGACCGCATGGGCATCGACATTTGGAAAGTTGTTGACGCAGCGAAAACCAAACCCTTTGGGTTTCAGGCCTTCTATCCGGGACCAGGGCTTGGCGGACACTGCATTCCCATCGACCCGTTCTATCTCAGCTGGCTCGCCAGGCGATACGGCATGAGTACTCGCTTTATCGAGCTTGCGGGCGAGGTCAACACGTTCATGCCGCGATACGTGGTCAGCCGCGTCGCGGACTTTCTGAATGATGTCGGCAAGCCCGTCCGCGGCAGTCGCATCTGCATTCTTGGCATGGCCTATAAGAAGGACGTGGACGATCCTCGCGAAAGCCCCTCTTTCGAGCTGCTGGAACTGCTGCTGCACCGGGGAGCGGTGCTTACTTACAGTGACCCGCACGTTCCGGCACTCCCGAAAATGCGGCACTACCATCTGCCCCCCATGCAAAGCACGCCGCTCACCCCGGAATTCCTTGCTGCCCAGGACTGCGTGCTGATCTCCACTGACCACAGTGCCTTTGATTATCCCTTCATCGCCCGACATTCCCGGCTGATCGTCGACACGCGTAACGCCACCCGAAATGTCAGTTCCCAGGATCAGCACAAAATCTTCCGTGCCTAGTGGTTTCAGGGCCACTGTTGCGAAACGTTTTGTCAGAGCCCCCTTCCTGTCAGCCAACGAGCCTTATGTCAGCCATCACCGATTCCCTGCTCTGGCGTCGTGCCGTCAAGCATTTTGACCCTGCTCGCAGCATCCCCGCAGAAACATGGGAGATCCTCCAGCAATCGCTGGTGCTCAGCCCCAGCAGCTACGGGCTGCAGCCATGGAAGTTCTTCGTTGTCACTTCACCTGCGATCAAGCAACTGCTGCCGGATGCTGCCTGGGGCCAGACTCAGCCGCGCGACTGTTCTCACTTCGTCGTGATTGCGGCTCGTCGCACTGTGGATGCGGCGTTTGTGCAGTCTTACATCGATCGAATTGCAGCGGTCCGTGGTGTTCCGGCTGAATCCCTTGCTGGCCTTCGCGACGCGATTCTGGGCAAAGTCGGCCGCATGGGGGATCAGCATTTGTCGTGGACCAGTCGCCAGTGCTACATCGCCCTGGGAATGCTCCTGGAAACCGCCGCACTGCTCAAAGTGGATGCCTGCCCGATGGAGGGCATCATTTCCGAGCGTATCGACGGTATTCTGGCGATCTCGGGCACTCCGTGGACCAGTGTTGTTGCCTGTGCCCTGGGTTACCGCAGCTCTGATGATAATTCAGCCGCAGAGGCCAAAGTTCGCTTTCAGCCCTCCGATGTGGTCGTTCACTGCTGATCCGCGTGGGCAGGGATTTGAGTCACCGGCTGCTGTTTCGGGGCAGTCCTGAAAGGGAGTTTTTGCATGAGCGAATCGTGGATTGCCGAACGCATGCACCGCATCGATGCCTCAGGTATCCGCAAGGTCTTCGACCTTGCAGCGACCATGCAGCGACCGATCAATCTGAGCATTGGTCAGCCCCACTATGACACTCCGCAGCCCGTGAAGGATGCTCTTTGCCGCGCGGTGCAGGAGGGTCGAAACGCCTACAGTCAGACTCAGGGCATCGCACCTTTGCTGAACCTGCTGCAGGCCGATGTTTCCCGTCGCTACGAGGACCCTGACCGCAAGGTGTTTGTCACTTCCGGCACCAGCGGGGCGCTGGTGCTGGCCCTGCTTTCGCTGATAAACCCCGGCGAGGAAGTGATTATTCTTGATCCGTGGTTTGTGATGTACCGCCACCTTGTGACGCTGGCCGGGGGAACGGTTGTACCCGTTTCCAACTACCCGGATTTTCGTATTCCCATAGAGGCCATCCGTGCCGCAATCACGCCTCGCACGAAGCTGATCATCTTCAACAGCCCTGCAAATCCCACCGGAAGTGTGGCCACTCCGGCCGAAACGCAGGCGCTTGCCGAGCTTGCCCGTCAACACAACATCGCGCTGATCAGCGACGAAATCTACCGCGAATTCTGTTACGACCAGGAATTCGTTTCGCCGGTCACGTGGAATCCAGAGACCATTGTGATAGACGGCTTCAGCAAGTCGCACTCGATGACGGGCCTGCGTCTGGGATTCATGCATGGCCCCTCCTGTCTCATCCAGCAGATGCTCAAGCTGCAGCAGTTTACATTTGTGTGTGCGCCGCATCCGGTGCAGTGGGCCGGGGTTACAGCGTGGGAGCTGGATCTTGCGGACAATCGTCAGGACTACCGTCGCAAGCGGGATCTGCTGGCGGGCCTGCTGCGGGGCCACTTTGAAATCACGGGTGGCGAGGGAGCGTTCTACCTGTTTCTGAAGGCCCCCTGGGGGACTGCTTCTGAATTTGTTGCGGCAGCCATTCGCAATAACCTGCTGATTATCCCGGGCTCCGTCTTCAGCGCCCGCGATACTCACTTCCGGGTTTCCTTCGCAGCTGCCGACGAGATGATTCGGGAAGGAGCTGAGGTCTTGTGTCGACTGGCTGATGCCGGTCCGACGGTCGCGGCAGCCTCCAGCTAACCCGAATGCCAGCAAAACTCCCCATTGACCCGATTCTTTTTTGGGCGATTTCAGAAAATCCAGTCACTTCCCACGAAAGACCGCGGAAAGTTGCTGGAAAATCTTGCCTCCAATTCAAAAACGGGGAATGATATACCCCAGCGGTCATGGCGCCGGGCTTTTCGGTGGCCGACAGGAGATCCTTCAGGAGCATTTCATGAGAACCGGACATAGGCGCATTAGGGGATTTACGCTGATCGAACTGTTGGTAGTGATCGCCATCGTGGCTATCCTTGTGGCGCTCCTGTTGCCGGCCGTGCAGAAGGCCCGCGAAGCTGCCAACCGCACCAAGTGCATCAACAACGTCAAGCAGTTGTCTCTGGCGCTGCACAACTACCATGACGCTCACTCTGTGCTTCCACCGGGGGCGATTCTGTCGCTCTTCGGTGGTGACATCAGCCCAACTGGTGCGCGATTTCGCGATCCTCGCGAACCATTTGAAAGCAACCAGCTGCTGGGTCTGCACGGCACCAGCTGGATGTTTCAGATTCTTCCGTATGTCGAGCAGGGTAACGTCTACGAACTGTGGCGTGTCGACTACAACGTTTTCGGCAACTCCGAGATTACCTTCGACAACTCACCCAATCTGCTTTGGCGACAGCTGGGCAACGCTCCCGCTCAGTATGAAATCCCTGGCTTCTACTGCCCCTCGCGTCGTTCGAACATCGAGGCCAAGAACTTTTCCTTCAACAAGTTTCTCGACACCGACGCAGCCACAAAACTCACGACCGGTGTGCGTGGTGGTGGCAATGACTACGTGGGCTGCTCCGGTTCGGGCGTGGTTTTCAACCGCCAGACGCGTGCGGTCTTCGACCTGACACCGGACCAGATCGCCAACTACCAGAATCAGCCCCGCACCAACGCCAACAACTTTAACCAGTTGTCTGTCAACGCCGGAGTGCTCTCCGTGAACAGCAGTGTCACGCTGACTGACATCAAGGACGGCACGTCTCAGACCATCATGATTGCTGAGGCAGAGCGGTTCGAGGGATTGGTTGTTCCGAATCAGCGGACATCCGACCAGATCGCCAGCGACGGCTGGGCCTGGGGCGGTGCGGCAACTTTGTTCAGCACGCTTGAAGGTCCCAATCGTCGGCTGTTCTGGGGTTCTGCCGGTTCGGCTCATCGCGACATCTGCGTGGTTGGTCTGGCCGATGGTTCCGCTCGCACCGTTGGCAAGTCAATCTCTCTGCCGATCTGGCAGAACCTGGGCAACATCTCCTCCGGCATTCCGGTATCCACGTTCTGACGGAACAACCTCAGCATTCAATCTGCAGACTTTGACGCCAGGTGTCGCCGTTTTCCGGCCACCTGGCGTTTTTGTGTTTTCACCTGCGTTTCGCGTCGCTATTCACTAGAATCCGGCGAACCTGTACTCCCGGTCCGGTTTTTGCAAAGTCGTCCCATGACAATCCGCTACACCTGCCCCGGCTGCCAGTCCCTGCTCAAAATTCGCGATGAAAAAGCGGGCACGGATGCGAAGTGCCCCAAATGCAAGCGGGCGTTTGTCGTCCCCGAACCGGACGCCGACGACGGCATTGAAATCGAAGAGGCGTCTGCGGATGTGCCGGCGGCCGACCTTCCGATCGATCTGCCCGTTGATATGCCGATCGAACTCACCCCCGAAGTCAGCAGCCCGGAACCCTTCGACGCCGGCAGTTTTCTGACATCCAGCCCCGCCCCGAATCCAGCCCGCTCCTCGGCCGCCACTTCCGCACCTGCTGGCTCCGCTTCCGCCCGCAAACCCTCCGTTGCGGAGCTCATGAAGGACTTCGAATCCACCAAAAAGTCCAAAGACCGCGACAAAGGTCGCAAAACCGGTGACGCGTCCCGACCTGTCGCTTCCAGCGCCGAAACCACAGGCTCCGCCGCTGACGCGCTGGCCCGCGCCTACCAGCAAAAACGTGACACTTCCTCCGCCCCCCCGCCACTCACCAAAGAAGACGCCCGCTCGGCCGAAGCACGCACAGCACAAATCACGTTCCTCAAAACCCGCGGTCTCCCGGGCATTGCTGCAGTCCTGATTCTTGGCTACGCGTGGTTCTGGTATATGAACCGTGAAATCTACGAAGGTCCTCCGCTGTATGAAGTCACCGGAACCGTCATTCAAGGCGGTAAACCGCTCTCTGGTGTCAATGTTGAATTCGCCCCCGCCGAACCCGATCCCAGCCAGGAAGTGCTCGCAGCGGCCGGAATCACTGACGACCAGGGCCGCTTTCGACTCCGAGCCTTCGACAGTCAATACGGAGCCCCTGCCGGTCCATACATCGTGGGACTCATTAACTCCAACGGAATCCCCATCAACCTTCCCGAAGAACTCATCCGCCAAACTGTCACACCCGACGGTAAAAACGAATTCCAGCTCAGTTTCTGAAACCATCCATGACTACTCTCATCGTCGACTACGGCATGGGCAACCTGCGCAGTGTTCAAAAAGCGTTTGAACACATCGGGGAACCCGCTGAAATCTGCTCCTCCCCCACTGCCCTCGCCAGGGCGTCCCGCATCGTGCTGCCGGGTGTCGGCGCCTTTCGTGATGCCATCGCTGCGCTCCATCAGCACGATCTTGTGAATGTCCTCAAAGATGCCATTGCCGCCGACCGCCCCTTCCTTGGCATTTGCCTCGGCATGCAACTGCTCTTCTCCAGCTCATTCGAAGATGGACACCATCAGGGACTCGATGTCATCCCCGGCACCGTGCAGCGCTTCCAGCTCCCGCCGGAATTCAAGATTCCTCACATGGGCTGGAATCAGCTCAGCACTGCCCAATCCCCGCCCCATCCGCTCTTTCACGGTCTTCCGAAAGACCCGTGGTTCTATTTTGTTCACAGCTACCACTGCGTCCCCACCGATCATGCCTGGGTTGCTGCGACCACCAGCTACAGTACGCCATTCGTGTCCGCTGTCGCCCGCAGCAATGTCATGGCCGTGCAGTTTCACCCCGAGAAAAGCCAGTCCACGGGCCTGCAGCTGCTGCGAAACTTCGTAAGTTGCAGCCAGACCCCGGCAACTGACCACTGACCACTGACCACTGACCACTGACCACTGAACACTGAACACTCACAACCGGAATCTCCCTGAAATGATCATCAGCCGCCGCTGGCTCGCCGACTACGTCGCCCTGCCCGACTCCACCGCCGAACTCACACGCCGCCTGACTCTCTCCGGCCTGAATCTCGAAGAATTCCACGACGTCTGCCAGGAACTCAGTCAGCCAGATGTGGCGATCGACCTCGAGGTCACCAGCAACCGTCCGGACTGTCTTGGGCACATCGGCGTCGCTCGCGAGGTAGCGGTGCTCTTTCAGCAGCCCTTACAGATACCACCAGCCTCCGTCACCGCATCCGGTCCACCGGTTGCGGGCTGCGTCTCCGTCAGCATCGACTGCGAAGACCTTTGCCCGGAATACCATGCCCGGCTGATTCGTGGTGTGCGGATCGGCCCCAGCCCCGCATGGCTTCGTGACAGACTCGCAGCCGTCGGCATCAACTCCGTCAACAATGTTGTTGACGTCACCAACTACGTGATGCTCGAATGCGGCCAGCCGCTGCATGCCTTCGACTTCGATCGGCTCAGAGGTGGCCGGATCCTCGTTCGCCGTGCGCGTCAGGGCGAGAAGATTCAGGCGATCGATCAGCGCGACTACGAACTCGCTGCCGGAATGTGCGTGATCGCTGATGCCGAACGTCCGGTGGCGGTCGCCGGCGTCATGGGCGGGCTCGATACCGAGATTTCAGACTCTACGGTCAACGTGCTGATCGAGTCCGCTGCATTCTCGTCGCTCTCTGTGCGCGCCACCGCTCGCGCTCTCAGGCTTCACAGCCCCTCTTCCTATCGCTTCGAGCGCCGCACCGATCGACGAAACCTCGACTGGGCCTCCCGCCGCTGCTGTGAACTCATTCTGCAACTGGCTGGTGGCTCATTGCTTCAGGGTTCCGTGGTCGCCGGCACTCCACTGCCCCCGCTGCGCGATCCCGTGCGACTTCGCTTCGAACGAGTTCGGCAACTGCTTGGAGTGGACATACCGCCGGATACCTGCACCGAAATCCTTCAAAACCTTGGACTGCACTGCCTCGAACAATCCTCCACCGAAGCCACCTTTCGTCCTCCCGGCTGGCGACTGGATCTGACCCGCGAATGCGACCTCATCGAAGAAATCGCTCGTATTCATGGTTATGAACATATTCCGACAAACGCGCCCCTCCCCGTGGTCGCCACCGCCCGAACTCCCCGCGAACGCATTCTCGACACCATTCGCTCTCACCTCACCGCCTGCGGCCTCTACGAAGCACTCACTTTGTCCTTCGTCAGCGAAGCCCAGCGACAACTTTTCCAGCCCGCCGGAGAACTCGCACCGGTCGCCGTCAGTCACTCCAGCCGCAGCCACGAAAACCAGCTGCGACAAAGTCTGATCCCCAGCCTGCTCCAGTGTCGTCGGCAGAATGAACGCCACGGAACGCTGAATGCAGAACTGTTTGAAATCGCCCGAGTTTACCTTGCGGCCGGGACTGGTCAGCCCGAAGCCACCGCCGAACCGCTCACTGTCGGTCTCGTCACCGGTCGCTCCTTCGCCTCCGTTCTCGGCCTCGTCGAAAGCCTCGTCGCCAGCCTCGCACCCGGTGCCACCGTCACGTCGTCAGCCTCCGGTCGCCCGGAATTCCTGAATGGCCGCGGCGCTGAACTGCGGATCAATGGCGAATTCCTCGGCTGGCTCGGAGAACTCAGCCGCAATGTGCTCGATGCCAGCGAACTCCATGACCAGGTTTGCATCGCCGAGCTGCGACTCCCGCTCCTCGAACAACTCTTCCAGCCCTCCCGCAGCTTCACTCCACTACCTCGCTTCCCGGCTGTCTCACGCGATCTGAATTTCGTTCTGCCGGAACATGTGTCGTGGGCTGAGCTGAGCCAGACCGTCCAGCAACACGCAGGTCCCCTGCTGGCGGAAACCGCATTCGCAGGACTCTACCGCGGAAAACAAATCGCCACGGACCACAAATCCTGCGTGATCACCTGCCGCTTCCAGTCCCCGGAACGAACACTCACCGCCGAGGAAGTTGACGAATCTGTTCGCCGCATTATCGCGGCCTGTGAATCCAAACTCTCAGCCTCCCTCCGCGCCTGAATCCCCATAAGCCACTGTCCCCCGTCTCCCCCCCAATGAAACGCACACTGCTCAAATCCAAAATCCATCGCGCCACCGTGACCGATGCCAGCCTCCACTACGAAGGTTCCATCACCATCGACCCACTCCTGATGGAGGCCGCCGACATCTGCGAATGGGAACAGGTGGACGTCTACGACATCAATAACGGTAATCGACTTACCACCTACGCCATCCCCGGCCAGCCTGGTTCCGGAACCATCTGTCTCAACGGCGCCGCCGCGCGGCTGGTCCAGGTCGGCGATCTGGTGATTATCTGCAGCTATGCCGAATTCAGCGAAGAACAGCGGCTGACTCACCTGCCCAAAATCGTGCTTGTCAACGAAAAGAATGGGCAGCGTGAAAAGTAACCGCTTCGAAAGTGGACAAGTTTGTCCGCTTTTAGCATTGCAGCATTTAGCCGCAGGCAGGCGATCAGTTTTTCGATTGCTGACCGAATTGACCTTCCCAACGACAGGAAATCCTCTTCCCAAACCAGCATTCCGACCGATCACGACTGCCGCAGGCGGGGTACAGCGGTAGGATTTAAGGGCAAACGGCTCAACTCTCCCGAACTTCTTCCATCCCGCCATCACACGTTCCTCAACAGGCAGCGTTCCGATGACCATTTCCATGACTGACTACTTCCGGACTCGCAAATCCGACCGGAAGAAGGAAACTCGGTACATCAACGTGATCAACAAGGACAGCTGCACGTCCTGCAATTCGTGCGCGACCGTCTGCCCTGTCGACTGCATCTACGAAGTGGTCAGCCCGATCCCTTCCCAAAGCTATCACCAGATCGACACCAGCCGCTGCATCGGCTGTCAGATGTGCTACCGTTCTCCCAACGACAGCAACGAATTTTATCAGCTCACGATCTGTCCGTGGAACGCGATTGATATGCTTCACAATCCCAACGTGAAGCCGGACGAGGAATCCGCACTGCAGCCCTATTACCGCGGAAGTTCCTCCAATCTGCCCTGGCCAAAGCTGGAAGAGTACGGTTACCAGCTGTTTCTGGATGGTGAAGTGTTCCTGCCCATCTCGGAAAAGGACCTGCATCGCCCGTTCCAGCTCTTCCAGGAAGAAGCCTGGATGTACAGCGAAGCCGATAATGTGCGGATCGTCGAACCGGAAGCAGAGGAAGGCGAAGGTTTCATTCGCTACCGTGCAACCGAGGCGGGTCGAGAACTCCTCGACTGCATGTATCAGGGCTGGAAGCGCGTCTTTATGGACTGACGGTTGCAACCCGTCCCTGCGGGGCCCGTCATGCCTGAAGTTGCCGGCATCCTTTTTTCCCTGCTTCTGTTGATGCTGCTTGCGTGGCGCGGAGCCAGTGTTCTGGTCATTGCTCCGTTATGTGTGCTGGTGGCTGTGATTGCTGACGGCGGTACGCCGCTCCTGCCTGCGTACACACAAATCTTCATGCCGGGTGTCGGCCAGTTCATCGCCCGTTACTTTCCCCTGTTTCTTCTGGGTTCGATCTTCGGAACTCAGATGCAGCACTCCGGTGCAGCCCGCCGCATAGCACTGGTGCTGACGGATTGCTGTGGCACGTCTCAGGCCATCTCCGCTGTGGTGCTCACCTGCGCACTGCTGACGGCCGGAGGCGTGTCGGTATTTGTGGTGGTGTTCGCGGTCTTTCCAATCGCTGATTATCTTTTTCGTCGAGCCAATCTGCCGCGGCGGCTCATTCCGGCTGCAATTGCACTGGGTTCCTTCACCTTCACCATGACGGCTCTTCCCGGAACAGTTCAGCTGCCCAATCTGATACCGATGCCCTACTTCGGCACAACGCCGTGGGCGGCGGCCGAAGTTGGGCTGGTGGCGTCGCTGGCAATCCTCATTTCCGGACTGCTCTGGCTGCGACATCGTGCGGGAACGGCGCAGCGACGCGAAGAAGGGTACGGTGACGAAGCCGGTGAATCCACCGCTGCAGCGGATGCTATCCAGCTGCCCTCGACGGTGGCTGCTTTCGCGCCTATTGCTGCGGTTCTCGCTGCCAATCTGCTGCTGTCACTGCTGATCCTGCCGCGGATGGACGCCAGCTTCCTTGCTGAGCCGCGTTTTGGCCGCACATCGCTCGACCGAGTCATCGGTACCTGGTCAGCGCTGCTCTCACTGCTCATTGCCAACGGCCTTGCCGGACTGCTTTTCGCCGGTTCCTTCCGACGCCTGAATCAGTGGTTCACTGAAGGTGCTCAGGCCAGCCTGCTGCCCGTCTTCAATACGGCTGTGGAGTTCGGCTATGGCACCACGATCGCTGCGCTCTCCGGATTTGCTTCCATCCGCACCCTGCTGGGATCGCTGAGTCCGTCCAGCCCGCTCGTTTCCGAAGCCGTGGCAGTCAACGTGCTGGCGGGAGTGGCGGGTTCTGCATCGGGTGGCCTGAGCATCGCGATGGAGTCTCTGGGTGAAACCTGGCGTGAACAGGGAGCACGGCTGGGCACCGATCCTGAACTATTGCATCGCGTTGCAGCGTTGTCCTGCGGTGGCCTTGACAGCCTGCCTCACAACGGCGCGGTCATTACTTTGCTGCTCATTTGCCGCTGCACGCATCGTCAAAGCTACGCAGATATCGCCGTGGTCACGCTGGTGATTCCGCTGACAGTGACAGCCCTCGTGGTGGCGTACGCATCGATTTGAGCAGTCGTGGTCACTTCACCGCAATCAGTGCTACCACGAATATCCGCCACCCAACAGAAAGCCCCAGCTCTCGCCACGCAGGTCCCCGGCGATGCCACCTTTCAGGAACCAGCGACTGCCGGGCCAGAACACCAGTTCAGAGCGAAACCCAGAGTCCTTGAAAGACTCCTTTGTTTCCGACTCCAGCAGATTCCTCCACGCCACTCGTTCTCCAAGGTCCAGCTCAAAGCCTGGATTTGCCATCAATTTCGTGTCCAGATCACCGAACGGAAGCGTGGCACCAAGGAAATTCAGGTCGGCCTGAAACATCTGTGTGGTGACGCCCAGCTGTACAAACGGGCGAAAGTTTTCGGTGACGAATAAATAGGTGGTCAGACCGCTGCTGAAGGAACGCAGCTCGAGATCCACTGAAGCCAGGCCCCCGGGATCCGCTCCGCTCCCCTGCAGCCCCAGCGTAGCCAGGAACACATCCTGCCCCATGAATTCCGGGAGTCGATCGTTCCAGCGGGACGGTACGTTGAAGATAAATGAGAACCCTTTGAGTGGATCAGTGAGATCAACGTCCTGGCTGAGGGTCTCCACCTGCAGGTACTGCAGTTCGAGGTAGTGGCGTCCCAGTTGCCCGGGTTCTACCGGAAGGTCCTCGTCCTCGAATTCCGCAAACTCCTCGGACGGCACCCACGTCTGCTGTGGCAGCCAATCCTGCGCGGCCGTGGAAGGCAGCAGAAAGCCGGCCGACAGCAGCGGCAAAAGAAGCAGCAGCGGTAACCGGATGACTTTCATGGAGATCTCGCGTTTCAACATCTGTGTGGGGCGAAGACAGGCAACCTCGAAGACCAGATCACGGTTGCAGCGTAACGCTCAGGCGAATGCTGCTGGCCAGACTTTATCTGCCCCCGATGACTTTCCCGGAAACCCGCAGTCCAGCGTTCAGATGTCTTCGGCTATCGCTGCCACTGGGAGCCGATTGTCGGCGAGAATGGCCACAGGCAGGCTGGTGAGATCTGCGTTTATCACGCGGCGTGTTTTTCGCTGTGTTCCATTCGCGGCGGCGCTGCCGTTGCCGCAGTGGCTGTTGCCGCAGTGCCTGTTGCCGCAGTGGCCTTTGCCGCCGCAGCAGCAGCCAGGCGGCGTTTGCGGCCGTTGCGGCTGAATTGGTTGGCCCAGTCGATCAGCGAGGGGCAGCAGCGTTTGAGCATGTGCAGGAGGTGCGCGAGGGGAGTGATCAGCACCTGGCGCTCGTTTCGGCGGATGGCTTTGAGCGTCCGAGCGGCGACGGCTTCAGGAGTGGCGCAGAGCCAGGCTGGGGGCATCGGTACAGACGCCCCGCTGCGAGAATTCTGAGCGGTCTGATAGAGCGGTGTGAGCACGGGGCCGGGACAGATGGCCGTCACACCAACGCCGCGTCGACCAAATTCCGCCCGCAGAGCTTCCGTGAAGCCCACCAGCCCGAACTTGCTGGTGTGATAGGCCGTGAAGCGGCCACCGGCGACCAGTCCTGAGATGCTGCACATGTTCACAATATGCGGATCGTCCTTGAGGAGCAGTTCCGGGAGCAGCAGGCTGGTGATGCGGACGGGTGCCAGCAGGTTCACCTGCAGCACGCGATCCCATTGTTCCTGAGTCATTTCGTTGGTGGGGCCGTAGAGCGCGATGCCGGCGTTGTTGATGAGCAGATCAGGTCCGCCGGCGAGTCTGGAGGCGGCCTGAACCATGGGGACGATGGCATCCGGATCGGCAAGATCACAGACGAGTGTGTGCACAGGTCGGGGGGCGTTTGCCAGGCTGGCGGCGGCAGCCTGGAGGCCCGGACTATTCACGTCGACCAGAATCAGGCTGCAGTGTTCTTTGGCGAGCGCTTTGGCGAGTGCCAGCCCGATGCCGCTGGCGGCGCCGGTAATCAGTGCAGTGCGGTTGGCGAATGATTTCATCCGTGAAATCCGGTGGAAGACGGAGTGGTATGCGGCTCAGCGTTTGCGGAGTACGAAGACCACATCTTCGGTTGTGGGGGTGACATTGTGCGGCTTGGTGATGCGATACTGGAAGTCGTAGGTTTCGGCAATCTGCAGTGCCGGGACTTTGGCCAGCAATGACAGGAATTCCGCGTGTTTGTAGGTTCGATATTCCATGTGATCGACAATTCGCAGTCGGCTGGTGGGAGTGAACACGTCGACGTGCAGTCCGAGGTGTTCCAGTCTGGTTTCCCGATCGATGCCTTTGGACCACATGTGTGAGTTGACGACGAGATCCCCGCGGCGGGCCGACCAGCTTTCTTCCTGCATGGGGACGCCGATGGTGGGTTCGAGGTGGATCCCGAGCACGTAGAGCCCACCCCGAACGAGTCCTCTGGCCATGCATTCGAGGTGTGCGAGGGCCTGTTCTTCGGTGGCCAGGTGCCTGAACGTGTTGATCATGTTGAACGCCGCGTGGAACTTGCGTTTGACGGTGAAGTCCGCCATATCGCCCACCGTGACTGTTGGCGGCAGCCGGTGTCGGTGGAGCCGCTTGTTGCAGAATTCCACGGCGTTGGGGTTCAGATCATTTCCGGCGACCTGATAGCCATCGCGACCAAGCTTCACCAGCAGTCGACCGGTGCCGCAGGCAGGTTCGAAGATCGAGCGCACTTCGCATTTGGCGTGTTTGGCGAAACAGTCCTTGAGGAACCGAAATTCGGCTGCCACGTCTGAGCCGAACAGCAGATCGTAGTATTTGGGGTAATCGTAGATGCTGGCCGTTTCGACCTGAGTCGTCATGGGGTTGGCTTGCCTGGCGGAAGGAGCTGAATTTGGGCAAGCCGTGGGCTGCCCCGCAGAATCGGCATCGTGGCGAGGTTTGGGACGGCTGGCAAGCGCAGCGAGACGACTTTTTCTGCGGACACGGCTCAGAGAACGGCATTCAGCGAACGCGGGGAACCTCGCGAATCTGCGGCGTCCCGTCAAAGACCCACGAATCCTGCGGCAGCTGGCCGCGGCGACTGACTTTGGGTATGGCGAAGGTCTCACCAACCATCACATCGGCGCCGGTGCGCGGATCCCGGGAAGGCTTGCCGCCGAACTGAGCGATCAGCGGTCGGATCCGTGGATCGTCCTTGCTTTCAAAGGATCCGATCGTCACCATTGAACGATATTTTTCGTGGAGCACCCAGGCTTCGTAGTCGCGGTCGTAGCCGTGCTTTTTGGCATTTCGCAACGCATCTGCCAGCTGCATCGCACGCAGGGCACAGTCATCCAGACTCTTGCCAAAGTTGCGTTCAAAGAACCCCATCGCTCTGGCCGAATCGTTCCCGTTTACCTGCATCACGCTGCCACCGAAAAACGTGGCCACGACAAGCGTGTAGCGGGATTTGTTCTGCAGCAGCGAATGCTTCTGCCCGGAATTGAGCTCCACCAGGAAATCTTCTTCCTCGCCATCCCGCACTTCTCCCTCGAACAGCGGATTGGCCGTCAGAAAGGCACGGCTCAGCGGACTTGGGCGACCGGGAGTGCGGGGCAGAATGCCGCCGTTTTTCGGATCCGACAAAAAGTCCGGCTTGAATTTGGTTTTGATGTACTGCAGCACCTTTTTGGCTTCGGCGTCTGTGTTGGACGGGAAGTTGCCAGCGAGTACAGAAATGTAACCACGCTGCGCCACGAACTTCCGTGAACTACTGGCACCCGTAGACGAAATCTCGCCCAGCTTTTCCTCCAGCTGATAGGTGTAAGCCGGAATTCCCAGCTGCCGCAGCTGATAAACCAGCTCGTCAGCCGCCTCTTCCGCTGACAACCCGTCCTTCACTCGCCGGTCCTCTTCCACATCGCGAATTGAAGCCACCATGATCATCCACGGACCATGTTTTTTGGTGAGCGGATACTTCTTTCCCCGCACGGCTTCCACATCCGCTGACGCCGATGGCATCACAACGGACAGCAGCAGCAAACAGGCGGAAAGTGTTCGAAACAGCTTCGCAGACATCTGAACATCCTCACAATTCAAGCCAGCCGACCCGACAAAACACCGGGACGGACATACGGGCTGGAGTATGCCGAGTGAGGCCGTGGATGGCTGAGCCAATTTTCCGGAATCCCGGCCTGCTTTGGTGATTGCGACCGCTGCGAAACCTGCACCCCGGCAATTTCTGCCATTCCCCAGGCAGCAGCTGCACCTTCTGCGACAGATTTTCCCCGAACATTCGCCTGCCTGACTTTTCACCCGCAAAAGCCTCGGTATGCTTTCCAGAACGTTTCGCCTGCACTCAATCATTCTGTAGTCCACGGAGCCACTCGTCATGACGACGACCGGTGCAGAGTTTCAGCATCGCGTTCAGGGCTGGATCGGCACGGCCCTGATGACCGTCGCTTCAATTCTCGCCGTGCTTATCTTCTGCGACCGCACGGGCGTGACCGTGTTCGATATGCCGCGCATCTGGCACACCAGCCGCGGAATTCATCTGCTCCTGTGCGGTGCCCTGTTTCTAACCGCCGCTGTGCTGCTCAAATCCCCAATTCCCGACCGGCTCACCGAACGCGAGGGCCGTCCGCTTTTCAGGTCCTGCAGACTGCTCACTCGCCGCGAATGCAAACTCTGTGACGAAGCCCTGCAGACCCTGCTCCAGTTCCAGCACGCGCTCCCCACCATCGACGTGGTCAACATTGACGACGACCCCCAGCTTGTCCGTCAGTTTGGTGAATCCATCCCCGTCATCGAAATTGACGGACGCGTGCGTTTCCGCGGCCGCGTCGACTGGCGACTGCTGCAGCGAATGATCGATGCCGCAGAACTTCGACACAGCCTGCAGGACAGCGATCCGGATCTTGAACCGCAGATCGATCCAGCACCCCTGCGGCGACAGGCGGAACTCTGAACGGAAGTCCTTTCGCGGACCGCAAGGCAACAAAGTGAGCAGCCAGGCTGCTCGCTGTTCAGGCGGATTTTTGCCGCATCAGATGTTCAACGACTGCCGCGGCGGAGGCGACATTTGTAGCCAGCGGCACATTGTGCACATCACAGACTCGCATGAGTGCCGCCACATCGGGTTCGTGCGGCTGAGCGGTGAGTGGGTCCCTGAGAAACAGCACCGCCTGAATCTGCCCCTCCGCCACGCGACCACCAATAATCAGGTCCCCGCCACTGGGCCCGTGAGCCACTCGTTCCACGTCCAGCCCCAGTTTTTCCTGCAGCATGCGGCCTGTGTTTCCCGTGGCCACCAGCCGCTGCATCGCAAAGAAATCCCTGCGACGGCCGACAAAATGCAGCATGGTGTCCTTCTGGGCGTCATGAGCAATGAGCGCAATCATGGGGGCTGCTTCCTGCGGATGATGAAAAATGACCGCGGAAGTCTGGCGAAGTGTCAGAGAAAATGCGAGCGTGTCATGTGCAAAGTGCGGCGTCGATATTCAACATTGCAAATTCAACGGCATAGCCGTTCGATGTGAAGTCATAGTCCACGCTGTCGGCAAAGACGGTGATGTCGAATGGCTACGGCGAAGAAGACTTCAAAAATGGTTTTTCACCCAATGCTTCCGCTCGGCCGCGGAACTCGTGTGAACGTGCCGACCACATCCCCACCCGCTCTGGCAGAATGCCTTTGCCGCAACTGGTGACGCAGCAGCAAATTCAGGTGACTTAACTTTTTCGAAGGAAATTGCATGAAGGCCAATTTCCCACACTGCCAGTTTTCGCTGGTCTCACACCTCAAGTCCGGCCACACTCCTGGGTAACGGGAATTCTGGCAGCAATGATCCAGTACGGGATTCTTTCTGCCGCGTTGTGCTGTCAGGGTTGTGTTCTTACGTACTTTCCGTGTTTCCATTCAAGGCGAATCGGGTTCACCAGATCCTGAGAGGACTTTTTTCCGGCCAGCAGGTCCCTGGCCAACTGAAGTTGCTCCTCCAGAGACTCCCGTTGACGCTTTAAGGTATTCCGCACCTGCTGTTCGCATTCGGCGACGACTTTGTTTTCCGGACCGGCGTATGCTTCCAGCGTCGCCAGGCTGATGTCATTTGGCACGTATGCCAGAAGTTGAGCCAGTTCAGTGATGTGCGATTGATCGGTGGCCTTCGCAAAGGCCTTTGCTGCGGCTTCAGACAGCGCCTGATTGACCCACCCGGACCACGAGCCAATGAACGGAACGAAATCCCGCACTCGGGCCGCGGTGCTGAGATCGGTTTCGGAAATGGCGACATACAGGACTGGATGTTTGTCGAGCTGAGCAATTCCACGGTAAAGTGCTGGGGTGGGCGCCTCTCGTAACTGCTTTGCAAGGTAGTTGACGACACTCTCAGGAACTTCGGGCCTGGATACCATGCAGGACCACCAGTCGGGTTCTGAGTACTGTCCGACGACTTCTGAAAAGTTCGAACCAGCCACACGAATCAGCAGCGGAAGAAAGTGACGCGTCAGATCGCTCCTTCCCTCGGCCAGCCACGAAGTCAGCTCTTCGCGATTCACACCCGCCTCCAATTGCCGTTCGATGTAGTACTCCAGCAGCTGATAATGTGGCCATTCAGCCGAGGTCATGATGTTCCGAACCAGCTGCTGAATCTCGGGCTGTTCAGACTCCATCAGCAGGGACAGGACAGGCCCTTTGAAATGCAGCAGAGATCGATCGTCCCCTGACTGCCGTCGATGCCTTTCCAGATACCATTTCAGCAACGGCACGGATTTTGGATCATTTGATCGGGCAACCCACAGCCAATCTCGCCGCATGACCGCGTCTTCAAACCCGAGTGGTTCTTTGGAGGACCGCTCC
This sequence comes from Planctomycetaceae bacterium, assembly GCA_040382995.1. GTDB lineage: Bacteria > Planctomycetota > Planctomycetia > Planctomycetales > Planctomycetaceae > SXXK01. Next base: position 36,311 of record JBEIEK010000001.1, on the reverse strand, counting down.
AGCTCGCTCATGCGAAAAACATGCCGCGTGCGTTTCTGCGGAATTGGTGGAGTTAGTACCTGACGGAGTGGGGGATGTGAGTCAATGTGATCTGCATAAGCCACGAGCGGATCGACGGATTCCTCTTTTGCCAGCGTCCTGAGTGCTTCGGCGTGTCGCCGGAGAGTTTCCCATCCCCTGGTGTTGACGATAATTTCGTTGTTGTTCTTGTGAAAATCGATGTGGTCCGATGCTGCCCTGAATTCACCGACCCTGAAATCCCAGAAGTATCGGCCGGTTGAAATGCGTTTCAGAATCATGTTCGTGGGTGTTCCACTGTCGTTTTTTTTCGGATTTGACGGATCAAATGGCAGGGCGCTCCAATTCATCGAAGCCAGTGAATCCGGCGATGAAGATGCGGACCATTCAAAGGCCGCCTCCTGAACGGGGGGCTCCTGCGCAGGCAATACTCGCTCAGCGAATTCGTCGAGGGTGATTCGGAGCGGGGTCTTTCCAAGCAGGACGCCGTTGCAGCGGACTTCGGTCCCTTCATACCGGCTCTCAATTGAAATGGCGACTGGTGAAGGGGCGACTGGCTGTGTTTCCACCTGTTGTGGAAGCAGCTTGAAAGACCCTGCAGTCTGATCAATGAGGAAGCTGCCGGTCAGGACCAGGATCACATCCGGCATGGCGGCGGCTCCTTTCCACCACACCATTCCGGCAATCAGCAGTCCCGCGCAGACAGTGATGGCGATGAAAGTTGGCGTCTCCGCCGATTGTCGAGGCCCCAACCATCCACCTGCGGTCTCGTGATACAAGGCCGCGACGTGGATGAGCAATATGGTGACGCAGGCAAATGTGAGTATTCTGCGGCCTTCTGCTTTGGCGTGCATGGAACGTTCCTTATTGACTGTGATGTTCGCTCTGCGTCCACAATCCGCAGGCCAATACGGCGCACAAAGCCATGGCTGGCCAGGCCATCCATGTCCAGAGATGAGGTGCACTGAGAACTGTGACAACGAGAGCAGACGCGATGATCGCCAGCACAATTCTGAAAGCGGGGAACAATGACTGACCTGACATGGTCGCCGTCAACACCAGCGTTGTCACAAAGAAGGGAAGGCAGGCGTAGGGCGCGAAGGCAGGCAATTCGAGCAGCTCGTACCACCGAACCATCGGAAACCACGGCGACTCGAATGCCAGCTGGACAAACTGTCGTATTCCGAGCAGCTGAAGAGATCCAACCCAGACAAACGATGACGCAATGACGATCAATCCAGTTGCCAGTCGTGTGAAAAACTGCTGTCGCCGTGTCAGTCCGCGTGAACTTAACCAGTCTGCAACACCGACTGAATTCACGAAAACTCGCACCGGCAACAACAGGCCCAACACAACGAACAGATAGATCAGAAACTGGGTGAATTGCTCCTCATAGTAGAGCGTCTGGTCACTTGTCATCGGGTCGGGCTGCAGGAGCGTGCTCGCAGTCAGCAATCCGGACAGTGCCAGAAGCTCGAGTTTCATCGCCGATAACAGGTAACGCATGAGAGGCAAACTCATAGGGCTGTTTTCCTTGATTGTTCCGCTGTCTTCAGGCTGAGTTCGACGAAGATGTCTTCAAGGTTCATGTGCTCAACAATGATCCTGTCGCCCAGAGTGTTCACGAGAGAATGCTGAGTCGCTTCCTGATAATCGTCTACGATCAGGTCCGTGATCTGATGTTTCATTTGTCGGCGAACGATCCTGAATTGAGTGAGTGCCTGTTCCTGGTCTGATGACACGGATCCCTCGATGCGAATTCGACGCATTCGGCGTTTCAAGTCTTCGAGATTTCCTTCGGCAAAAACTCGCCCCGCTGACATGATGGTGACCGTGTCGACAATTCGTTCAATGTCGTGCAGAAGATGCGACGACACCACGATTGTCTGGCCATGCTCCACCGTCGCTTCCAGCAGCATGTCCAGGCATTGCCGACGAATGATCGCATCCAGCCCCGAAAGAGGTTCATCCAGAATCAATAGCTCGGCCCCCTGGCAAATCGCCTGAAGCAGTACAACGCGACGCTTCTGGCCCAGCGACAGCCGCGAAAAGACTGCGGAGGCATCAATGTCGAATTCCTTTGTCAGTCGCGTCGCCAGTCGTGAATTCCAGCTGGGAAAGAAACGCTCATTCAGCCGAAGAATGTCGGCCAGACAGGACCGAGATGGCAGCTGCATTTGGTCCGAGACATAAGCGATTCGACGCAGTCTCTCACTGCAGTGCCGACGAGGAGGCTGACCCAGAACCAGCACGTCGCCACTGTCCGGATACAAATGCCCCATCAGCAATCGAATCAGTGTCGTCTTTCCGGCTCCGTTTGTTCCGAGAAGTCCGTGAATTGAACCGCGAATCACTTCCAGACTGACATTGTTTACAGCTTCAGTTCGGCCAAACCTCCGGCAGAGGTTTCTGACCGTGATCAAGGCATCATTCATGGGAAGCCTCCGGAAGGTTCTCGAATTCACTTCCAATCAATTGCCGGATGTCATCATGACTCAGGCCCAGCCGAACTGCTTCTGACAGCATCCTGCGAATCAGCTCACGAACCTGCTTCTTCGCTTCAGCGCGATGAATCATCGACGGTCGTGATGAAACAAACGCCCCTTGCCCCTGCCTCAGTACGATCACGTCTTCAGCAGATAACTCAGAGTAAATTCGACTGACCGTGGTTGGGTTGACCTTCAGCTGAACCGCGAGATCTCGTACGGACGGAAGCTTTTCACCGACCGCCAGGTGGCCTGTGGCAACCAACCACTTGATCTGCGCAACGACCTGTCGAGTAACAGGTTCGCCGCTGTTAAAGTCCACATTGATCAGCACCAGGCAGCTCCCTTGCTGTTTGTTCAGCAGTTGCACTGTATGACAATATGTCACACAGTGCAACAGCTGTTTGGGGAATTAGAAAGAAGTTCTGGATTGAGACCAACCGCGGCGGAGACGATCCGCTCGCTGACGACGCTGCAGACTCCACTGACCTGAGCATCGGCAGGAGCCGCGACTCCCTGAGACACTGCAGGAGCGCCTGCAGCACCTGCTGGATCTGCAGGACTGGGCCGAGTCCGACATCGGCTCCGCGCTCTTGTGGTTTCGTGAGCAGTGGCGATCGGTTGTCAAGTCAACGGGCCCCGCGAAAAACAGCCCACAACGCCGATTTTGACACCGTTTCGCCAACCCAGGGCGAAGCTCCTGCCGAGCCGCATCCCTGTGCTTCCGTACGACAGACTGGAAGTCCGTCGCGAAACCGCTCGACGGACAGGAAGTCCGTCATACAATAACGGCCCTCCCGGCTCCACGCTCCCGTTCCCCACAACAGATTGTCCTGCCATGATACGCCGTCGTCAGTTTCTGCTTGCAATCACTCTTCTGCCAATCGTCACCAGTCTGCACGCAACAGCAGCCGACAGGACCGGGCCATGGGATCTGCTCGCGCTGAAACAAACTCCCCCTGCCGAATTCGGTCCGGCGGACGGGTTGGTACGTCCGGTGTACTACGCGGGTGAACCGCTGCAGGGGAAGCCGACTCGAGTCTTTGCGTGGTATGCACAGCCAGTTGGTGACGGGCCCTTCCCCGCCGTGGTGCTTGTGCACGGCGGAGGTGGCAGGGCATTTCGTGACTGGGCTCTGCACTGGGCCAACCGGGGCTATGCAGCCCTGGCCATGGATCTGGCAGGGCACGGTCCTGATGGACGACTTTCTGATGGTGGCCCCGATCAGTCCGACGAAACCAAATTCCGCTCCTTCACTGACGCGGAGGCTCGGGAGATGTGGAGTTATCATGCAGTGGCGGCCGTAATTCGCGGTCATTCCCTGCTGGCCGCTCAGCCCGCCGTCGACGCCAGTCGCATCGGCATCACCGGCATCAGCTGGGGCGGTTATCTGACCTGTCTTGTGGCCAGCCTTGACGACCGGCTGAAAGTCGCAGTGCCCGTCTACGGCTGCGGATTTCTGGCAGACAACAGCGTGTGGACTCAACCCCGTTTCACCCCTATGTCACCCGAACTGCGAGAGCGATGGGTGACGCACTTTGATCCCTCCAGCTATCTTTCCCAGGTCCGCTGTCCGATCCTGTTCCTGAACGGCACCAATGATTTCGCTTATCCGCTGGACAGCTATCGCAAATCCTGTCGGCTGGTGCAGCCCTCCCTGCGGACACTTGCCGTCATCCCGCGTCTGCCCCACGGGCATATCTGGACATTTCCCGAGGTGGATCTGTTCATCGACAGCCAGCTGAAGGGCGGTCAGGCCCTTGCGACCATCGGCCCCCTGCAGCAGGCTGGCTTCCAACTGAACGCCACAGTCCAGTCCGCCACGGAAATCCGCGAGGTTCAGCTGCACTACACCACCGCTGATGGCACATGGCAGAACCGCGAATGGAAATCGCTTCCGGCAACGCTGACCGACGGCACCATCTCAGCCACGATCCCGGAAAACGCGCGGGCATACTACGTGGCAGCAAAGGACGCCCGCGGATTGACTGTCAGCAGCGAGCACCGGGAAGCGGGTGAATGACGGCTGAAACCTGAGACGCTGCCATTGTGATATTGAGGACATCATCTTTTTCGAAAGCGACTGACATGCTTTCTCTGACGACTGGTTTCTGGAACTCTGTTTTGTCGTTCTGCACCCTGATCACGCTGCTGCTGCTGAATCCGCTGGTGGCGGCAGAGCAACCGAACATCGTGATCATCTACGCTGACGACCTGGGGTACGGCGATCTGGGCTGTTATGGACATCCGTCGATTCGCACACCGCATCTGGATCGGATGGCTGCGGAGGGGATGCGGTTTACGGAGTTTTATTCCGCGGCCGAAGTGTGCACTCCAAGCCGCACCGCTTTGCTGACGGGGCGTTACCCGATTCGCAGCGGAATGTGTCATGACCAGTTTCGCGTGCTGCGGAACAACTCAATAGGTGGCCTGCCCGCGCAGGAAATCACCATCGCTGAAATGCTCAAGCCGGCCGGCTATTCCACGGCGATCATCGGCAAGTGGCATCTTGGGCATCTGCCTGAGCATCTGCCGCTGCAGCACGGGTTTGACAGCTATTTTGGCATGCCCTATTCGAACGACATGCGTCCGGCCCCGGATGCGCCGCAGGATCGAGCGAAGTTTTTTGCGGAGCAGACGGAATTCTGGCAGACCCAGCTGATTCGGGGTGCTGAGGTGGCAGAGGAGCGACCGGATCAGCGGCAGCTTACAAAACGTTACACCGAAGAAGCGATTTCCTTCATCAAATCCAGCAAATCAAAGCCGTTTTTTCTTTACATGGCCCATAACTTTCCGCATGTGCCGCTGTTTGCATCCGCAGAGTTTCGGGGACGCAGTCTGGCTGGCATTTACGGGGACGTTGTGGAAGAGCTGGACTGGAGTGTCGGGCAGATCCTGCAGACGCTTCGCGATGAAGGACTTGCCCAGCAGACGCTGGTGGTCTTCAGCAGCGACAACGGTCCGTGGCTGATCTTTGATTCCCACGGCGGTTCCGCAGGAATGCTCAGAGACGGCAAGGGCTCCACCTGGGAGGGTGGCATGCGTGTGCCGGGGCTGATGTGGTGGCCGGGAAAGATTCCAGCGGGCCGGGTGCAGCACGAAATGGGGCTCACCATGGATCTGCTGCCGACCATCGCGGCCATCACGGGTACTTCGCTGCCCGACACACAGCTGGATGGAATGGACATCCGACCACTGCTGTTTGGCACAGGTGACGTTCAGCGCGGAGCTTTCATGTACTATCGCGGGAGTACTTTGTATGCCTGCCGACTGGGTCCATGGAAGGCCCATTTTCTGACGCGGCCCGGCTACAACACGCCGAAACCGGATGCTCATGATCCGCCGCTGCTGTTTGAACTGCGAGTGGACCCGGGAGAAAAGTGGAACGTGGCCGCTCAGCATCCTGAAGTGATCGAACAGATCCGCAGGGCGGTGGCTGAGCACCAAAGTGGCGTGATCCCGGTACCGACGCAGCTTGAGGCGGTGGTGCAGCCCAACTGACACTCGTTCCAAACAGATTGTTTGTGTTGACAGCCCTGCCCCTGTAGACTCGTGAGCGTCAGGTTTATCCACCCACCTTCCCCGCCCACCCACACGGAGTAAGAGATGTCGCTTCAATCTCGGCGTACCTTCCTGAACACTGCATCGCTTGTCGGAACCATGGCGGTCTGCGGAACGTTTCCGCGGCTGTCCCTTGCCGCATCTGCCGAGCGACCCAGACTTGGCATCCAGCTGTATTCCCTGCGTGGTTTCAAGCGGGACGAGGCGCTGAAATATGCCAGCGAGCTGGGTTTTGAGTCTGTGGAGTTTTACAGCGGCATGCTGCCCCTGAATGCCTCGGACGAGGAAATCGCTGCCGTTCGCAAGCAGGTTACGGACCTGGGGCTGTCGATTTCAGCTCACGGTGTGAACCGCTTTACGAAGGATGCGGCCGCCAATCGGAAGATGTTTGAATTCGCGAAGAAGCTGGGGATTGCCTGTCTGACGGCGGATCCTGATTTCGATTCGTTTGACAGCCTGGATGAGCTGGTGAAGGAGTTTGACATTCGCGTGGGGATCCACAACCATGGTCCGACGCATCGTTACAACAAGGCGATTGACGTGCTGCGTGTGATCGAGCGTCGTGATGAGCGGATTGGGGCCTGTGCGGATCTGGGGCACTACATCCGTTCGGGACAAAGCGGTCCCGAGGTCATTCGGCTGCTGAAGGGGCGACTGTACGGCATCCACCTGAAGGATTTCGCCGAGATGCAGGACAAGACCAGGGGAGTGATCCTTGGCAAGGGGCATCTGGACGTGGAAGCGGTGTTTACGGAGTTGCAGCAGGCTGGTTTCCCGGCCAACGGAGCGCTGTCGCTGGAGTATGAAGAGAACGAAAAGAACCCGATTGCTGACATTCGGGAATGCCATAGCGTGGCGAAAGCGGCGCTGAAGGTGTTTGCGGCGAAGTGATTGAGGCAAACGGGGCCGCCGAATCAACGATTCGGCGGCTTCCAGTGCTGGTGGTGTGCTTTTCGGGTTATCAGAGAAACACCGAGAGCAGACTTCTGGGGGTCACCGAAGACCCTGGCGACACTGTTCGGCACGCTGGCTGAAATTATCGCAGTAGTCCGCCAAAAAATCGGGCAGTGGTGTAGGGGAGTATTGCTGAATAACGTTGATCGCGCGGTCAAACTCAAGGGCTGCGTCCCTGAGTTGCTGCAGTTCGGCGTATCGCGGTGGGCCGAGATGAAACATCACATCGCGCGAAAGTTCGCAGAGGTGTCTGACAAGGTTGACAGCCGTTTGACCATTGGAGTTTGGCCGCGGGTATTGATTTTCCAGCTGACTGACAGCCTCACGGAACTCATTCAGGAGTGTATCTACGACAGGATCTCCCAGTACTTTCATAATCCAAACCTGTTTGGGGGATATCAACTTGAAGCGGAAATCTCTCGCACGAATGCTTCGATTCGACGGGAAATTTCGGCCTTTTGAGAAAGCAGATCACTGGCGATGTCCAATAAATGCCGCAAATCACGAGCCAAATTATCGGCGAGACTGGCACATTTATTCAGACGGGCTTTCCAGTCCGCTGGAAGAAGGGGGCCGTCGGCAGAATCTGCAGGATCAACATTTGGGCATTCGTTTCGTACGAGGACAACGACGCTGCGGATGGATTTTTCCACCTGTTCCGTGACCGAAATCTCCAACCCGCTTGTCGCGATTGGCCAAATCATTCGCCGGTACCGCTGGATGGCCTCATCGAAAGCCTGACGATGACGTCTGGCTTTGGCGAACGTAAAATCCCTCTCTCTGAGACATTCGCGGGCCCGTATCGACAAATCCTCGATCAGGTACTCCAGAGCAGCGACCTGTATTTGAAGGAAAACCTTCAAATAGAAGCACTCACCAGCATTTCGAGCATCTTGCATCGACTGGTTCACTGGGCTGGGTTCTGCTGCATGAGGAAAGGAGAGGAGCCGCGAAGGGAGGAGGAATTTTAGCGGTAGTGGTTCTACAGTCAAGCGGGGAGTGGCACAAGGTTGCCCTCGTCAGCGGCCATTCCCTGTGTGACCTGTGCGAGTTTTTGCCAGCACGGCTCGCAATCGCGTGGTGTACAGCGCCAATTCATAGTCGCTCACGCCAAGTGCTGCCTGCAACTCACTGACAATGTCCCAAAGCTGTGACACGTGTTTTGAAGCGTTCTGTCGCAGAATCGGGTCGACATCTTCATTACCCCGAACGGATTGGGTGTATGCAACCATACCCTTCAGCGATCTTTTGCATTCACGATTGTGAGTCACCAGCGGCTGCAGGTGATTCCGCACCTGTCCGAGGAGTTGCCGGAGTCGCCCACCGAAGCGTGGAGTGAGTGATGCGTCGTTTCGAACTTTATCAAAGCTCAGGAGAATGTCTCTGAATGCCGTGTTCAGGTCATTAACCATCTTGTCAATTTGTTCGACCGCTGTCTGCATTCCTGCAAGGCTGCTCAGATCCGCGCTGCCATGAAATGTGCTGAACAGAGTTTTCCAGATATGGCTGATGGAGCGTGACAGATGAAGCCTTGCCTGATGGACCATCAGCTGCAGGAAAAGGCAGCCGTGCGCTGCACCGGGGCTTTGGAAACTGACTTGTCGGCAAAGTTCCAGAAAGTCATCTACCGGCTGAAGTTCCACATCATCGAACTGAGAATATCTTTCTACCTTGAGGTCAATCAGCAGAGACTGTAGCTCAGCTGCCACATCACGCATGCAGGGGAAGCGATGCTGGTGCTGCTTATTAAGCATGCGCTGGACAATGGACGAGAGTCGACCAAGTCCCTGCAGCTCGTCCGGTTGCCACTTATCCGGGCTGTTGCGTACTCCTCGAATCTCGGCTTTCAATCTGTCTGCGAGCGGTATGGGTTGGTTGGGATCGTTTGGATTATTGGTGATGAAGCTTCCGACAGGCTTCGGATTGTAGGGCCAAACGTCTCCTCGGAGGCACCAGACATAAAGCAGGACGCCGAGGGAGAATTGATCGGACGCTTCGTTGGGTGCCCATGACTCTACAACCTCCGGCGCTACAAATCCCGGCGTGTATGCTATGGCAGCCCCCGGGACTCCCTCAAACATCTGCAGCCTCGTATCTCCGGCCCCGTCCGGATCGTTGACATTGCCGAGGTCTATCAGAACGGGGACCTGCTCTCGCGTGAGCAGAATGTTGTTCCAGCTGATATCGCGATGACAGAGTTCCATATCGTGTAAGGCGGCCAGTGCGAGTGCTGTATCGCGGCAGACTTTCAGGATCGTCGGCAGCTCCTGCTTTAGTGATTGGGTGCATCCGATGATTCGTTGTTGCAGATTGGCCCCGTCGACGATGTCCATGGCCAGGCAAGGCAGAAGTGTTCTGTGAGGGCCTGAAAAAACAGCGTCAATTTCGCCTATAAATCTCAAATGCACTATGTTCGGGTGTTTCAGTCTCTGCAGGGCAATGCACTCTCTTCTGAATTTCTTTGTAAAGGCTATCGCTGTTGGCGTGGACAGGCCGGCCTGCAATTGACTCCTGACGCTCTGCAGTTCAGACTGAAATCGACGGACTGCTTCAGGGAAATTTCCCGATCGCAGCAGTGCATCGATCTCAGCCGGCACACCTTTAGCGTAGCCTGGCTGCATGGCCTTCAGCAACGGAAGCTTGACGGCCAGGCGCCGGTTTCCATCGGTGGCGTCAAGCACAACTCCGAATCCACCTCGTCCAAGAATGCCCGTTACTTCAATAGCTGTGGCGACTCCCTCAGCAAGCACCACAGTGATCCTCGGAAGCCTCTGAACATCAGGTTGCCAGTCGAGGATTGGCAAATCGAGGACCCAGCGTGCAAGGACGTCTACCGCATTGAGTTGAAACTTCACTGCATGCATATTCGCTGCCCGATAATCATCAAAAGATTCGGACAGGATGTTAACACTGCCGGACGAATCCGAAAAGAACCCGACCGGTCAGATTCAGAAAAACCCTTGGCGTGGCGAAAGCGGCGCTGAAGGTGTTTGCGGCGAAGTGAGCGGCGGAAACAGGGCAACTATGGCCGTTGTGCTCTCGTTTTGCAGTGGTGTTGCACCCCTCACCCCCTGCCCCTCTCCCGAGGAAGGGGAGAGGGGAGAGTTCATTGTCTTCGCAGGTCGAGGGTCCACGGGGTGAACTGTGACGTGCGTGGTTCGCGAAGGTCCAGTTGTCCGGGGGAGTGTCCGAAGCGGAAGAAGCGAGCGGCGCGGCGACTTTCGGCGGCGAGTGCGTTGATGGGGTAGCCGGAGGGATTGTTGCCGCCGGGGTGATCGACGTGGCAGCGGCAGCCACCGAGTGATCTGCGGGCGACGCGGTCGACAACTTCGATGATCAGCGGCGAATGCACCCCGATATTGGGGTGCAGGCAGCTGGGTGGGCACCATGCACGGTAGCGGACGCCGCCAATGAATTCGCCGGGTGCTGTTCCGGGCTGCAGCGGGACGCGAATACCATTGACTGCGATGCTGAGGTGCGAGGCATGCAGTCCGGTGGCTTTGATCTGCAGGCGTTCCACGGAGGAGTCGACGAAGCGGGTGGTGCCGCCACCTCCGGGTTCTTCGCCGAGTACGTACCAGGGTTCAAGGGCCTGGCGGATTTCGACGTGGACACCGGCAGCTGTGAAGGTGCCGATGAGCGGACAGCGGAATTCGAACTGGGCTCCGAACCAGCTGGTTTCCATGGGGATACCGGCGTTTTGCAGGTATCCAACGACCTGATCGAGGTCCTGCCAGAGGCAGTGTGGGAGCAGGAAGCGGTCGTGAATGGCGTGCTTCCAGTGAATGAGGGGTTCGCGGAAGGGCTGTTCCCAGAAGGCGACGGTGAGAGCGCGAACGAGCAGCTGCTGGGCGAGGCTCATGCGTTCGTGCGGCGGCATTTCGAAGCCGCGGAATTCGACCAGTCCAAGTCGTCCGGCGGAGTGGTCTGGGGAGTAAAGTTTGTCGATGCAGATTTCTGCGCGGTGGGTGTTGCCGGTGAGATCGACGAGGAGGTTGCGGAAGATTCGGTCAACGAGCCACGAGGGGACCCAGCCACAGCCGGGTTCGGGGACGTGGTCGAAGGCAATTTCGAGTTCAGACAGGGCATCGGTGCGACCTTCATCGACACGCGGGGCCTGGCTGGTGGGGCCGATGAACAGGCTGGAGAAGAGGTAGGAGAGCGACGGGTGATTGTTCCAGAAGCCGATGATCGACCTGAGCAGATCGGGGCGTCGGAGGAACGGGCTGTCGGCCGGCGTGGCGGCTCCGAGCACGAGATGATTGCCGCCACCGGTTCCGGTATGGCGTCCATCGAGCTGAAACTTTTCCGTGCCGAGGCGGCAGTGGCGGGCGTCGTCGTAGAGTCCGCAGGTGATGTGTTTCAATTGTTCCCAGCTGGAGGCGGGCTGGACGTTGACTTCGATAACACCGGGATCGGGTGTGACCTTGAGTACCTGAATGCGGGGATCGTGTGGGGGCAGGTAGCCTTCGAGGATCACGGGGAGTTGCAGGCGATCGGCGGTGTCTTCGATGGAGGCGACGAGGTCGAGGTAGTCTTCGAGAGTGCCGACGGGGGGCATGAAGACATGCAGGCGACCGTTGCGAGGTTCAACGCAGAGTGCGGTGCGGATCACCGGTCCTGCGGATGCCGGTCCGCCGGGATAATCGTCGGAAGATTCGGTGGGGTCATCGATAAGTCCCAGACGCTGCAGGATCTGTGTCTGGCGTCGGGGTGCGGAGGGGTCTGTGGGTGTCGTGGCGAGGCGTTCCTGGGGAGCGCGACGAATTTCGGCGCAGCCGGGGAGGCTGGGACGTTCAGCGAATGGATCGAGTGGCGGGACGTCAACAGCGGCGCTGGGGAGAGATTCGAGGGGCAGTCGCAGTCCAATCGGGGAATCGCCGGGAATCAGGAACAGGCGATGGGACCGAAACGGCCAGAAGCCACTGGTCCAGCGGGCATTGGACTGCCACCACGCGCGGCTGAGCGGGAGCACGAAGCCGGCGGGGCGGCGAACGCCACGTTCGAGTGCGCGGCAGAGTCGGCGACGGTCTTCGTCGGTGTCGGGATCAAATTTACGCGGGTCGACATCGACCGGCAGTCGCTGTTCGAGTTCAAGCAGATGAAACATGTCCTCGAACGCGGGTCGGATCCAGCGATCGTCGACATCGAGTCGGCGGGCGAGTTCGAGCATGAAGTCGGCGGCGTGATGTTCGTCAACGGCAGGGCTGCTGGAACGCTCAGGTTGGTTGGCGGCATCCGGGAGTGGTGCGAGGAGCTCCGGATTCTTCCAGATGGGCTGTCCATCAGTTCGCCAGAGGCAGGTGTAGGCCCAGCGGGGGAGTGATTCGCCGGGGTACCATTTGCCTTGTCCGTAGTGCAGGAGAGCGCCGGGTGCGAACCGCTGACGCAGGCGGCGAATGAGCTGATCGGAGAGTCGCTGTTTGGCGGGTCCGACGGCCGCCGTATTCCATTCTGCACCTTCCATGTCATCGATGGAGACGAAAGTGGGTTCGCCGCCCATGGTGAGTCTGACATCGCTGGCGGCGAGTCGTTTGTCGACTTCGCTGCCAAGGCGGTCGATGCGTTCCCAGTCGGCATCTGAGAAGGGTTTGGTGACGCGGGGGTCTTCGTGAATCCGCGTGATGCTCATGCGGAAGTCAAAGCTGACCTCGGCGGGGTCGACGCAGCCGGAGATGGGAGCGGCGGACTGGGGAGCGGGAGTGGCGGCGAGGGGAATGTGGCCTTCGCCGGTAAGCAGTCCGGAGGTGGGGTCGAGACCAACCCAGCCGGCACCGGGGAGGAAGACCTCAGTCCAGGCGTGGAGATCCGTGAAATCGCTGGCAGGTCCGGCGGGGCCTTCGAGCGGCTGCTGGTCGGCGGTGAGCTGGATGAGGTAGCCGGAGACGAAGCGTGCGGCAAGTCCGAAGCTGCGGAGCAGGTGGACGAGCAGCCATGCGGAGTCGCGGCAGGAGCCGCTGCGTTTCTGCAGCGTCTGCGCTGGAGTCTGGACCCCGGGTTCGAGCCGGATAGTGTAACCGACAGCCTGCTGAACGAGCTGGTTAAGGCTGACGAGAAAGTCGATGGTGCGGCGGGGACGGCAATCGACGGTCTGGCGGAACTGCAGGAGTTCCGGGGCATCGGACCAGGGGTGCAGGAACGGTTCGAGGTCCTGAGCGAGTTCTTCGGAGTAGCTGAACGGGAAATCAGTGGCTTCGCCTTCGAGGAAGAAATCGAAGGGATTGATGACGGTCATGTCAGCGACGACGTCAACGGTGACGATGAGGTGGTCGGTTTTCTCTGGGAAGACGAGTCTGGCGAGGTAATTGCCGAACGGGTCCTGTTGCCAGTTGATGAAGTGACCGGCAGGTTCGACTTTGAGCGACCAGGCGTCGATTGGAGTGCGACTGTGTGGGGCTGGTCGGAGCCGAATTACCTGAGGGCCGAGACTGATCAGCCGGTCGTAGTGATAGGAAGTCTGATGGAACAGAGCGACTTTGATGGGCATATTGGTATGCGGGGCGGTCGGACGCCAGGCAGCGAGTTCGCTTTGCGAACACGAGCGGTAGGCCCGTTGGGAGCAGGAGCGGTATGGGGCGAGCCGCTCGGGACACAATCCATTTTCGGGTTGGGCCTCGGGCTGGTGGGAGGTCAGGAGGCAGACGCAATCTTTGCCGTCAAACTTCCTGGGGCTCGCGATCAGATGTTAGCCAATTCGGGGGAAGAGGGCAATTTGCCAACGAAAAAAGCCCACGAGGATGACTCGCGGGCCTGATTCAGACGAATGACAGCAGAGATCGGCAGATCACGGAGATGCAAGCTGAGCACGCAGGTCATCAGCCTCGTTATCTGCGTCCACCGCAATGATGATGGCCGTGGTCGCTACTGCCACCGACGTAAGGCTGACCATGGTCATGAAGCCGTACCCTGGGGCGAAAGGAACAACGCCACCGCCGAATTGCCCACGGACCATGTTGTCACCAACAGCCACTGCCAGTTTCCGATTGGCTCCTGCCGGGGCAGTACCATGCTTCCAGAGACGGACGGGAGACGCTGTGGAGTCAACGCACAATTCGTGAACGCCACCCCGAACGCCGGAAAACGCAAACTGGCCATCACGTCCGCTGGTGGTTTCAGCAACGACGGCACCCTGATACTTCAATTGCACCTGTTTGCCGACCAGTGGCAGCCCTTCGGTCGTGCAAACAGTGCCGGACAGGTGCCCTGCGCCGGAAAGTTCGACGTCTCGAGCGATTTGACTGCCGGGACCGTCAAAAGCAAAAGCGGACTGTGTGAGCAGCACGCCGCAGCAGACGGCAAGGCTGACAACTTTGTTCAGCAGGGAGTGTCTTCTCATCTCGGGATCCTCAATGGGTCACATGCCGGCTCGGCAGGAACAACTAAGCAAGGCAATGCAAGCTTTTCCCGAAAATTTTCGACTTTGGCACGGGGGATTCTGTAGTCGGTTTGCAGAGAGATTTTGATTTCGATGGAGAATCCGAATCTGCGAATTCGGCGAATTTTGCCGGATGTGGTTATAATGCGGGTTTTCCGGGCAAAGGTGCTGCTGCAGGGGGTGTTGAGGAGGATGTTCAGGTGAGTTCTGATTCACGAAGCGACCGGCCACGGGCCGTGGGGCGGGGATCGGGCTCGAATCCCTCCAGTCGCTTCCTGCCCGTGGTTCGTGAAAACGACTTCGAGCAGGTGGCGTTTGACGAAGAGTTTCTGGAAGGATTGGAACGCCCGAAAACGGTGTACATGGACGATCTGTCAAAGTCGGTCATTTCAGAAAATGACAGCCCCGATATTCCTTTTCGTTACAGCCTCAATCCCTACCGTGGCTGCCTTCACGGCTGCAGCTACTGTTACGCCAGACCGACTCACGAATACTTTGGACTGAGTGCTGGTCTGGATTTCGAGACACGAATCTTCGTGAAGCGGAGCGCGCCTTTGCTGCTGCGTGATTTTCTGGCACGTCCGAATTGGGTGTGCGAAACAATAATGTTATCCGGTGTGACGGACTGCTATCAGCCGATCGAGCGTCAGTTGCGACTGACGCGGCAGTGTCTGGAGGTGGCTCTTGAGGCGCGTCAGCCGGTATCACTGATCACCAAGAACGCCATGATTTCCCGGGATGTGGATTTGCTTGCCGAGCTGGCTGTTCAGGGCCTGTGCCGCGTGGCCCTGAGCGTGAATTCGCTGGATCAGTCTCTGACACGTGTGCTGGAGCCAGCCTGCTCCGCTCCGGCAGCACGCATAGAAGCCATCCGCACGCTGTCTTCAGCGGGTGTGCCGGTGCATGTGATGGTTGCGCCCGTGATTCCCGGTCTGAACGATTCTGAGATGCCTGGTGTGCTGCAGGCGGTCGCCGCGGCTGGCGCTGCTTCAGCGGGATACATCATGGTGCGGCTGCCGCTGACAGTGGAGCCACTGTTTCGGGAGTGGCTGCGAACGCATCGTCCGCTGGAGGCGGAAAAAGTGGAATCGCGGCTGCGGCTGGTACGCGGGGGCAAGCTGAGTCAGAGTGAGTTTCACGAACGGATGCGGGGTTCCGGGGAATATGCGGACCACGTTGGGGCTTTGTTTTCGCTGCATCGCAAACGATGTGGCCTGGCCTCACAGCTGCCGCCGTTGCGAACAGACCTGTTTCGTCCGCCACGAACCACGCAGGGACAGCAGTTTCTGTTTTGACCACCGGTGACAAGCGGGATTTACCTGCTTTGGGAGAGTGTGGTAAGCTCTGACCCGCGGCGGGAGCCGCCCCCGAAGTTATCAGGAGTTCAGCCATGGCAGGGATGCCGGTTTTCCTAAAAATCCTCCTGCTGCTGCTGGCAGCAGACGAATTTACGCCGTTTGGCGAAGTTGCAGCCGCCGCAGAGCCACCGGCGGTGGTCGAGTTGCCGGACGCTCAGAGCCCGGGTTCGACATCAACCCCGGGTGCAGCGACGCCGGACGCTTCCAACAATTCGGCGGCTGCAGAAGCTGTCAGCAAAGACAGTCTGCCCGCTGTCATGCCTGATTTCCTTGGGCAGATTCGCGAAGTGATCCAGACGGATGTGAATCAGGCCATGCTGATTCGCCTTGCGGTCCGCTGGTTACCATCAATTGCCGCGGCACTGGCTGTGTTCATTTTGGGCCGGCTTGCCAGTCGAGTCATTGGGCGGATGATTGATCGCGCCGCACGGAAGGCGCGGATGGATGAAACGGTCGTCCGGTTTATTGGCAGCCTGTCTTCGATCATTATGCTGCTGGTGGTCGTGATCGCGTCGCTGGGGTGTCTGGGAGTGGACACAACATCGCTGAGTGCCGTGCTGGTGGCATCGGGTTTTGCGATTGGTATGGCGCTGCAGGGATCGCTGGGCAATGTGGCTTCGGGGGTGTTGCTGGTGTTCTTTCGACCATTTCGGGTGGGAGACATCATCGAAGTGGCGGGGTCACTTGGGAAGGTCGTGGAGATTCAGATTTTCAATACGATCCTGCTGAGTCCGGACAACGTGCGGATCATTTTGCCGAATTCGACAATAACGGGTGGCACGATTCGCAATCTGTCAGCGGAACCGATTCGGCGCATCGATCTGGTGGTGGGCTGCAGCTATAACGATTCATTGCGGGAAGTGCGTGCATTGCTGGAGGAGATCGTTGCGGCCGAGCCACGGATCCTGAAGGATCCTGCGCCGGTCATTGCGGTGTCCGAGATGGCCGAGAGCAGCGTGAATTTTGTGGTTCGACCGTGGGTTGCGGGCGCTGACTTCCATCCTGTGAGGTTTGCATTGACCGAACGCATCAAGCTTGGATTTGATGAACGCGGATTGACGATTCCATTTCCTTCGCGGGACGTGTTTGTGCATCACTCAGGCAACGCCACGTTGCCACTGCAGGTGCTCAACGGAGCTGCCGCGGCCGCGGCTTAGTGGTCTTTCCGCGGCTGCTTTCGCTGGATGGGTGGTTGCATGTCAGACCTGCGCGGGCAACGTGGGCCGGCACTGGAAGATGCACTGGAATCCTGCCTGCGATCGCAGACGGGTGCAGGTGAAGGACTGCTGGTTGCCGTTTCCGGAGGTGTCGACAGCATGGTGCTGCTGCGGGTGGCCGCCGATCTGGCTGGCCGTCAACAGCGGCGACTGGCTGCCGCACATCTGAATCACAACCTGCGGGGCGCTGCAAGTGCGAGGGATGCCGCGCTGGTGCGGCAGGCTGCGGAACAGCTTGGAGTCCCGCTGTTTGCAGGCTGTCTGACGGCTGGGGAACTGGAAGCTGATTCCGCTGGCAGCCTGGAAGAGGCCGCTCGGAGGGCGAGGCTGAACTTTTTGGTCCGTACGGCGCGGGAACAGCAATTCCCGGTGGTGCTCACTGCTCACCATGCCGCTGATCAGGCGGAGACCGTCCTGCACAACATTCTGCGCGGCACCGGCCTGAAGGGACTCCGGGGCATTCCTTTATCGAGAGTACTGGCAGAGGGTGTCCGCGTGCTGCGGCCGCTGCTGGCGGTTTCAAAGGAGGAACTGCAGCGATTTGCGCTGACACACGCGATTGATTTCGCGGTGGATGAAACGAATACAGACCCGCGTTTTACTCGAAATCGAATTCGGCATGACCTGCTGCCGAGACTGCGGGAACAGTTCAATCCGACGATCGAGGATGCGCTGCTGAGACTTGCCGAACAAGCAGTCGAGCTGCTTGAGATCACCGATGGTCTGGCGGATGAACTGCTGCGGCGGGCTGTGCTGCAGGAGGATGATATCAGTTGTCGGCTCAGCATGGCTGAGCTGAGTTCGGCAGCCGACGCCATTCTGCGACACGCACTGGTGCGGCTTTGGGATCGCAGGGGCTGGCCGAGACAGCACCTGCGAGCCTGGCACTGGCACCGTGCGGCGGCCCTTGTGCGGTCACCCGGAAGCTGTGACTTCCCGGGCGGGATCAGGCTGCAGTCGTCTGGGGGCGTGATGCGCATGAGGCGTGTGGATTAGAGGTCGTCGACCGCACCCTGGATATCCTCGTCCGTGGGATCGTCGCGGCGGGCGAATGCCTGTGCAATGTGCACACGCCTTTCCTCGCAGTAGGCAACAACTACCAGCCGTAAGCTGCCGCTCTTTCCGCGGCCAGGGAGGCCCCATCGGACTTTAAGAACTTTTCCACCAAGAGGTGTTGCCTTCAGTGGTGAAATGGAATCGCCCTGTGAGGTTGTGCAATTTCCAGACGAAAAGTATCCGCAGAGGAATTCCTGCAGAGCCTCCTTATTGCGAACGTACTCTTCAGGCGTCATTTGCTCTCGAAGTTCAAACAGCAGGTTCGCCCTGGCACCCAGTTGCCATTTACCGTCGGCGGGCTGGTATTGCATTACCAGTATTCTCCACATGCGGCATCCGCATCTGCGAGCATTTGGTCACCACCGGAAATCGGGACCTGCATCCATGGGTCAGCCTCAAGGATTTGCTGGAGCGCGATCCTCATATTCACACATGCGGGCTTCCCATCGCGCTGGTATTGGTTCCAGGCAATCTGCCAGCCTGGGTTTTTGTGTGAAAACTCTGAGGCAGTGCGTGAGGTTGAATTCGCAAAGAAACTGGTAACCTCGGAGACCTTGATCATGTCATCCGAATTCAGAAACTCGAAATGTTCCGGGCATGCCTTCAGAACAACGGGCTTTGAACCATCCCACTGACTGATCTGTTGGGCAATACCCAATTCGTCCAGGCGATCAATTAACCGCTGCTGGTACCTCGCTATCACAGGCCCATTTTGCAGAGCGATGTAAGGATTCCGCGTGATTGTTTCACCTCGGTCTCGCAGTGCTGCCAGATCAAGGTAGAAGAGCACTTTGTTTAGTACCACCGCATTCAGAGCATGTCCAGTGGCAGCGTGGAGAACGGCACTGGCAGCTTCTATCAACCGCCAACTCTTGTCATTCGTGCTCATCTCGACCGCCCTC
Source organism: Planctomycetaceae bacterium (assembly GCA_040382995.1). GTDB lineage: Bacteria > Planctomycetota > Planctomycetia > Planctomycetales > Planctomycetaceae > SXXK01. Next base: position 17,384 of record JBEIEK010000001.1, on the reverse strand, counting down.
ATTTGAACCCAGGTCTGGCATGACAGTCCGGGATTCGACACTCTCTGCCCCTGCCGCTGGCCATTCTACGGGTGATGGAGCCGTGACTCAATCCCGGATGACAGGGGATAAGCCGAAAAACGCCCCATGCGGCGATGAGCCTCCCTGGCTGGAACGCTGCATGGAAAATCCGCCAGTAATTCCCAGCCAGCACCATTCCACATCCAGTCCCTCGCTGGCAACAGGAAAGTATGGATCCACGGCACCAACTGCAGCCAGCCGGGGGATGTCGGACGCTGGGGGCGCGCAGGATTTGACAAGGATCAGCTTTGAGCCCTGCCAGTCGCGGAGGATGGTGGCGGCGATGGAATCGCTGGTGACATCCCAGGATTCCGGGAGTTTTTGAGCGGTAGAGTCTCCGGTGGTGCGGAGGTGCGTGAATGTGTCCAGCACGGGGATACGGCCGGACTGTCGCACACGCTGTGCGGTGCGCTGATCGGCGACCAGTTGCAGGTTGTTCCCGGTTCGCACAAGGAGTTCCGCGTTGAAGCTCATGGCCGCGATGGCGTCCCAGTGGGCCTTTGCGTTTGGCAGTCCGTACCGAACGTCCAGTTCGCGAATGACATCGGCAGCGTGGCCACCGCCGGTAATCAGGAGCAATGGTGCCGGCTGCAGGGAATCGCAGAGGCACTGCAGTTGAAAGTGCAGCTGGGGCAAATGCAGCAGACTGCCACCAACGCGGATCACGATCAGCGAAGAGTTTTCGGGCATATTGCACTTTCCCGCGTTTCCCGGAGAATATCCAGTCCGCTCCTTCAAGACTTGGCAGAGGACCCCAATCAGTGGAACATCTTCCCCACAACAGATCAGCATGGAATCATCTGGCGGATTCCGGCAGTGTATTCGCACATACGGCAACGGATGAAGAGTGTCGCGAGCCTCTGAAGACGCTCGATAGTCGTGGCTGGCTGCCACCTTCCGTTGCGGGTTTGGACGTGCTGTGTCTGGCGGGTGGTGGTGGCTGGCAGTCCGTCCTTTACGCGACGGCGGGCGCGCGGGTGACGGTTGTCGATCTGAGTGATTCGATGCTGAGGCTGGATGAACGGGAATGCCGTCGCCGGGGACTCAGCGTGCAGATCGTGCAGACATCCATGGAAGATCTCAGCATGCTGGGGGACCAGACCTTCGACATCGTGCATCAGCCAGTGAGCACCTGTTATGTGCCATCCCTGAGGCCGGTGTATCGTGAAATCGCAAGAGTGCTGCGGGATGACGGTCTTTACATTTCGCAGCACAAGCAACCGGTGAGTCTGCAGATCAGCCACCGCACGGAACGGCACCAGTTTGTGATCGGGCTGGAATACTATCATCGGGGCCCGTTGCCGCGGATGCAGGACACGGCATACCGGGAGTCGGGCACGACGGAGTATCTGCACCGGCTGGAAGAGCTTGTCGGGGATCTGTGTTTGTCGGGGTTTGTGATCGAGGATTTGCGGGAACCACCGCGAGCGGATCCCACGGCGGATGTGTCGCACTTTGGCTATCGCGGCCGTTTTGTGCCGCCGTATGTCAGAATCAAGGCTCGCCGCCGTCGGCGGGCTCCAGAGGAAGTGGCCGGTGGTCTGACTTCGGGCGGTCTGTGGATCCCCGGTGCCCGATGAAGAAAACGGCCAGTAATTCACCGCTGCAGGAACGCAAACAAATCCCGCAGTTGCTGCGGCGTGAACTCGCGGTACAGGTTTTCAGGCATCAGCGAGACGGGTGAGTCCTGCAGGTCCTCAATCTGATCCGCTGCAATCTCCTGTCGGTTTCCTTTGGGATCCAGAAGAGTCAGCATGGAATCACTGCGGCCGGCGGGCAGTCCCGTGAGGACTCGGCCGTCCTTTGTCTGCACCACGACGCTCACATATTCGCGGCGAATCACGCTGGAAGGATCCACAAGACTCACCAGCAGAAAATCGCGATCCTGACGATTGGCCGAAGTCAGATCCGGCCCGATGCGGTGGCCCTCTTCAAACAGCTGATGACAGACGGCGCAGTGCTTTCTGAACAGGGCTCGACCGGATTCCACATTTCCGGGAGCCGCGCGGAGGTCGTTGTTCAGACGGCGAACTTCGGCCAGCTTTTCTTCCGGAGTGGCGGACTGCAGACGTCCCCAGTGTTTGCTGACCAGTTGTTGCAGTGGCGGGCTGTCGAACAGTGCCGTGCGGCGAATCTGCTCAAGCGAAACGACACTGGCCGGGAAATCGCCCTGATCCACGGCCTGTACCAGTTCCCGCGCCCACGCTTCACGCGAAAGCAGCACATCGATGAGGCGAGTGTGCAGCGGACCTTTGGGGTGGCCGCGCAGAAGTGCCAGCAGTCGGGAAGCCATTTCCGGAGCATTCGTGGCGGCGGCCAGTTGCAGGGCCGCCGTTTGCACGGATTCCGGCGGATTCGTAGTGAGCAGTGCGATTGCGGGCTCAGCAAGTGTTGCATCAGCAGCAGGGATCAGCATTGTCAGCAGAGCGATGCGCCGCGTGGCGTCTGTGTCGGGGCTGAAGGCCTGGTGAACAACGGCGTCGATCGCATCCCTGCGACCAGTCAGCACGGCCAGACGCAGCAGAGTCAGATCTGTCGGGTGGGCCGCCAGGTCGGCGGTGAGCAGGTTGTTCAGCGGATGCTGGTCAAGTGATGCGGACTGATGGCCACGTTCCTGCCATCCGGTCAGTACAGCGGGCCAGAGGCTGTTGCGGGCGTCGTCGTTCGGGGCTGCCTGCAGCAGCTTCAGGAGCGAGTCGTGGCCGGCTGCGGTGCCTTCTGCTGCGTAGCGACGAATCAGCCGCGGCAACAGAAAGTCCCGACCCAGCTGTGATTTCCAAAGCGTCGGGCGCACGAATCTGCGCAGCACCTCTTCGCGCCCCGACACGCTGTGCTTTTCCACCGCCCACCACCAGAGCAGCGGAAGGCAGGGATCGTCGTTGTGATCGTCCCGGTTGATGTTGGCATTGATCATCGGCACGGCCACAGCGGCCGGGAGTCGGGCGGCGGTGGCCGCGAGTTGCTGGAGCACTTCGACGTCTGGTTCCTGTTCTGCCAGCTCATCAAGGCGATGCGCCAGCTCCACAGAGACCTCGCGGCGATCACCGATGAATCGCAATGTCCAGAATCTGACTCCGGGATGAGGACTTTGCAGCAACCGCAGGGCCACCGAGTCCGTGAAGCCACCCAGAGTATTGAGTGACCAGAGCGCTTCGAGTGCGGCGGTTTCGTCGGCCGCTGTGAGCGCTGTAGCAAGGAACTCCTGCTGCAGTGGAAGCAGTTCGGCGGGAGGCTGGCGATTAGTGCTGGCGGGTGAATCCGGAGCGTGCGTGCGGCGGGCCAGTTCGCAACGGGCGCGGCGGACGTGCCATTGACTGGGGTGCTGATGCAGCTGCCGCAGTTCAGCCACGCTCAGGCTGGAAAAATCAATGGCCGCTGCCTGTGAAGTACCGACCGCCGCGATCCGGTAGATGCGACCGTTACTGCGATCCCAGTCGGCATCCGGATCCGGGTGCGCGGTTCGGGCATCATGCCAGTCGGTGACGTAAAGGGCACCGTCGGGCCCCGTGGTGACATCCGTGGGAGCGAACCAGGGATCGGCAGACTGCAGCAGCTCACCGCCATGGGCTGTGGACACAGTAGAACCGCGGGGCTGAATGTGATGCCAGTAAACGCCGTGTCCCAGAAGATCTCCGGCGATGTAGCGACCGCGGTATTCTGAGGGAAACGTGTGACCCTGATAGACGATGCCACCAACCGTCACATGTCCGCCGCGAAAGTTTTCATGCGGAGCGTGTTCAAAGTAGCCATAGGCGTGCGGGTTGTGCAGAGCTCCGTGTTTGCCGAAGGATTTCACGTAATAAGCCCCCTGAATGCCGTGCACCAGAGTGTAGCCACCGTAGTTGGTGCTGTAGAAGAGGCGGCCAGTCCGGTCAAAATCAAGTCCCCAGGCGTTGCCGCCACCCTCGCAGAAAAGTTCGAATTCGCGGCTGACAGGGTGATACCGCCAAACGCCCTGCTGGAATTCAATCTCCCGAATCCGCGCTGTCACAGTACTGCCCTGACAACCGTACAGCCAGCCATCCGGTCCCCATGTCAGTGAGTTGGCCACACTGTGCGCGTCCTCCATCCCGAAGCCGGACAACAGAACTTCCGGATCGCCGTCGGGAATGTCGTCGCGGTTGCGGTCTGCATAGAACAACAGGTATGGTGTTTGCAAAACGAACACACCTCCATGACCAAATGCCAGCCCGGTAGCCAGATTCAGTCCGGAAACAAAATCCCTGCCGGCGTCCATGTGACCGTCACCATCATTGTCCTCAAGAATCGTAATGCGATCAGCTCCGCGCGGGCCATGGGGAGGCGGTTCCGGGACGCGGTCGTAGACGGTGCGGGAGTAACGATCCACCTGAACCCGTTTCAGTCCCTCCGGGTTCGGATACTGCAGATATTGAATCACCCACAGTCGGCCACGGTCGTCGAAGTCAATCGCGACCGGCTGACGCACCAGCGGTTCTGCTGCTGTCAGTGTGACTTCAAATCCCGCTGGCACACGCATCTGCCGGGCCGACTGTTCGGGTGGCAGCCCCTGGGCGCGCGCGTCAGAGAACTGCTGCAGCAGGAAAAACAGGACGCACAACACAGGAGCCACCGGACGGCAGTCCGCGGGCAAACGCACCCGACCGATTGAAGACACGATACGACGCCTTTGCTCGGATGATTTCGAACGGTACCTGCGAGGCACACTTGTGCCTTCAACCCGGGGCAGGCCGTGGGCAGAAGGGCACCAGTACGGTGGATGATATCGTTTCATCCGACCATTTGTGAATGATGCTTTATTGCCCCCAGCGGCCAAACCGTGTTCCGCGTCGCTCTCACCTCGACGACAGACCTCCGGTCCGTCGTATGGAAGCACAGCGAATATGGCGATGCTGGACCATCGCCCGCCCGGTAGCTCCGAGCGAAAATCGAGCCGCGACCGTGAGCCAGGCAGAGGCACCCCTTTGCCGAAATGCCAAACAGGAAAACACGTTACGCGTTCAGGTGCCATGTACCTCAAGGCGTTCACGCCGGGCAGAGCTGGTGTTTTCACCACTCCCTAACGGTCGCGGCTCGGTTGGGGCGATTGGTCGATTCCAGTTGGGCGACCAGAGCTCCCTGGTACGGATGTGGCGATGACGCAGCTATTTGTCGCTCTGTTCAGCCGCCTTCTGCAGCCCGCTCAGGCTCAGGTGATCCCGATAAAGAAAATAGAAGCCCAGCAGCAGCACCGGGATCATCCCAACCATCTGACTATACACCGACGCGCCGAACACCAGTGCAGCGGGAGGCTTCAGTTCCTGGGCCTGCATCGCAGCTTCAAAACACAACTGAATCACTCCAAAATACCCGGGCGCCGCTGGAATCATCACACCGAAGGCCGTGATTCCGGTGAGGATGAGTCCTGTGGAGAAATCAACATCCACCTGAAACGCCCGCAACGCCAGCACCGCACTCAGACCATTCAGCGTCCACTGGGCCAGCGAATTCAGCATGGCCAGCAGAATCGTCCGCCAGCTTTTCATTGAATGCAGTCCGGCAGCACCCTGGCGGAGCAGTTCAAGCAGTTTGCCTGTCAGTGCGGCAGGAAGGAATCGAATAACGCTCAGCGTCTTTTCCGTCATCCGAATAAAAGCATCCGTCCAGATCAGATAGACGGCGGCAGCCAGTACGACAGCAGACGCCACGCCCGCAAAAATCACTGCGCCCTTCCGATATTCTGCCGGCATCGATGGTGCATACAGCAGCCCCAGACCGAAGAGCAGCAGAATCGCAATCACATCAAGAATGCGTTCCAGCACAATCGTGGACAGCACCGTCCCGGAAGGGATTCCATGCCTGCGATTAACGACATACACACGAACGAATTCACCAAGATGCGCCGGCAGAACGCAGTTGGCCGCGAATCCAATGATCACAGGCCGGAACAATTGCCCTGTGGTAAGCCGCATCGTGGGGTCGAGCAGCCATTTCCAGCGAAGTGCTTTCAGCCAGTAGAAGACAAGTAACTGCAGCAGCAGCAGTGGCAGTGTCCGGTAGTCGGCACCCAGCACTCCCGCCTGCAGTTCACTCAGACGCACGTTGCGCATGGACCATGCCATTGCTCCGGCGGAAACAGCAAGTCCCAGCAATATCAGAATGCGACGTTTCATAGGGGCGTTATCGGCTTACGAGCAACGGAACGTCACTACAGTCGGTCTTCGGCCGGCCAGAGCACGCGTTTTGCTGCCGCGCCTTTGAGAAAATGCGGGCCAGCCAGTCCGGTCGCCGACCAGCGCGGCACTTCCGGTGCGGATGGACCTTCCGCTTCTGCCGGATCCTGAATCTCAGCCCGATCGGTTGTGACTGTATGCTCTGTAGGCCTGGTGCCTCCCCGTGACATCGGTTGCTCCAATACACTGCGTCCCCGCATCAGTGATGCAATGACATCCCTGCGAAGCAACAAGCCGCAGACTTCACCCGTCTCACGCACCACCGGAACAACCGTCACCGACGCTGTCCGGAACAGCGGCAGGACGTGCCCCAGTGCCGTATTCGGTGTTGTCGAGGGCGCGTGATGCGAGATGATGCTGCGAATCTCTGTGTTCTCAGCAGCGCCGGACAACAGGGCTCGCACGACGCAGGACTCACTGATCACCCCTGTGAGTCGCCCATTTCCGTCGGTGGCCACCAGGACGTCACAATCGCCCACAATCAGTCGACCAGCCGCTTCCCGCAGACTGGCTGACTCCGGCAGCACATTGGCATGCTGCACCCGCATCAGATCCGCCACAATTGAATACATTTTCGCTCTCCTGCAGGAACTCCTTAAACTCCACAACCCGTGTGACAGTCAAACGTGGAATACCAATCCTGCCGTGCAGGCAGCTGGCAGCGAATTTCCCGGCTTTTGTATCAACGCGGTGGCAGCTTCTGCTGTCTGTAGCGGCTGCAGCGGCTTTATCGTTCCGGTAATCTTCGGGGTTTTCCGCAACCAGCAATTCCAAATATTTCGCCCGGAATTCGCTTGCATCGCGCAAGCTTCCGGTTCCTCCCCCGCTATTATCAGGCACACCGCCAAACCTGATCGCCGCTTCCCGCCTGCAGACCGGATTCTTCAGCCATGCGATTGAACGCCTTTCTTCAACTTTCCGTGTTGTTCGCATGGCTGCTTACGGCTGGCTGCGACAGTTCCGGGCAACCTGGTGGTTCGTCGACTGCGACCGAACAATCGGGCGGAACACAAACCACGCCCGCCGTCCTCTCCGCCAAACTTGCTCTCAACTGGTACCCGGAAGTTGAGCACGGCGGTTTCCTTGCCGCAGAGACGCTCGGTCTGTTCAAAGCTCAGAACACCAGCGTCGAGATTATTCCCGGCGGACCGGGTGCACCCCAGCTGGTCATCACAGAACTCGCCGCAGGCCGCATTCAATTCGCGGTCTCGGACGCGGATAATGTGGTCAAGGCCCGGGCGGCCGGAGTACCGGTGGTCGCCCTGCTGGCCCCCTTCCAAAGTTCTCCTCGCTGCATCATGGTCCACGCAGCCTCCGGCTTCAAAAGCCTCGCCGATCTTCGCGACATTGAACTGGCCATCAGCGATTCCCGCCCGTTTGCCCTGTGGATGAAGAAAAAACTGCCGCTCACAAACGTCACCATGGTGCCCTTCAACGGGCTGGTTGGTGAATTCCTTGTCAAACCCGGCTTTGCCCAGCAGGCCTTCGTCTTCAGCGAACCGTTTCTTGCTCAGGAACAGGGCAGTGACCCGCAGGTGCTCATGGTCTCCGACATTGGCTTCAACCCCTATGCCAGCGTGCTTGTGACCACGGAACAGGTCATCACCGAACAGCCCGAACTGGTGCAGCGTGTCGTTTCCGCCAGCGTTGAAGGCTGGGCCGCCTACCTGAAGGATGCCACCGCCACAAACGAAGCCATTCACAAACTGAACACAGAAATGAGCCCCGCCGCACTCGAGTACGGGGTAACTGCCATGAAGCCGCTCTGCGAAACTCCAGACGGACTCGCTCCCTGCGGCATGCAGCTTGAACGCTGGCAAACGCTGGTGCAGCAAATCGTGGAAATCGGTGATATCGAACCGGAAAGCGTGAAGCCCGAAGAGTGCTTCACGCTGAAATTCCTGCCCACGACCACCGCAAAAGAGGCAGCGGCAGCGAAATAGCCGTCGGACGGCAGTCCGCGGGCAAACGCCTCTGCCCACACCCCCGAAATGCCTGCGCAGCGAAACGCACAGACCCCAGGAGCCTGCGCCCTATGGCCTTGACTGTCGGGTGTTTCGGATCCGTTGGGGGACCTGGTTTCGATCACCAAAGGCGTGCGGCTGGTGTGGTCCCGGTGCGTTGAAAATGCGGTGTTGGCTTCGCGGGCGCGCCGTTACCAGGGGACTGACATCCAGTCTTTTGCACACACGATTCGACGGATTGGAAGTCCGTCGTACCTATGAGACAAGTGCTTGACGCACTCGGCGCCGGGAACTTGAGTCAATCAAGTCTGATCAGCGTTTTTCGCCGCGGATTGTTACTGGTTTGCAGGCATAGTCATTTCGACAGGCAGCGCCCGCACATCTGTCACCGCAGTTACAGAGCGACTTCGGTTTGCGCGGATTTCGCCGTTTCTGTCGGTCAGACGGCATACCAGATTACCCGTGGTGACGATTGTAAGCGTTGATGCAGTCGTGTCAGACCGGCACGACTTGTGGTATTTGCTGGCTGAAATGGATTTCACAGGCTTCCGGACAATCGTCATGAAAACTGCAACTGCCTTTGATCGCTGGACTCGCTGGCTGCTGCCGCTGCTGGCAGTCGCGGCGGCCGGACTCACTCTTGCGGCCCCGGTGCTGCTGCTGGCTCAGGAGGAACCGGAGTCTGAGGATCAGCCGGCTCCGGAGCTGCCGTCGCGGCTGGAGAGTCGTTCACTGCGGCTCAAACAGGCCACCAGTCTCGTACAGAAGCTCCCAACTTCCGATGCGGCGTTCGAGGTGATCGTGGGGCAGAGTCGCACGATGATTCTGGAGCAGCCGCTGGAACTGCAGGAGGATGAGGATAATCCGGAACCGGCGATTGCCATATCTGATCCCTCCGTAGCGGATGTGATGCTCACAGGGAACCGCCAGATCCGCATTCTGGGGCGGAAGCTGGGAGTGACCGATCTGACGATCAGTACCGGCCGCGGGGACATGGTGACTTTTCAGGTTCAGGTGGTGCTGGATCTGAAGCTGCTGGAAGCCCGTCTGATGCAGCTCTTCCCGGATGCATCCATCAACCTCGCGCACCTTGGTCCAAAGCTGCTTGTTGAGGGCGAAGCGCGGGACGCTCAGCAGCTTGCGCGGATCAATACGGTTCTGGAAAAGGCCGTCCAGTCTTCTGTGTCAACCGCGGGTGGTTCCGGGAATGTGCAGCGCAACCTTGCTCAGCGTCGCCGTGACGGAGCTGGCTGGCAGACGGCGGAATGGCAGGATGAAGCTGGTCCGGACGGTGAAGTGCCGGTCCGCAGGGCTTCGCGCAGCAGGCTGCTGGAGGGATCACAGGCTGATGAGGCGGGGGCCGATCCACAGAGTGAAGAAGGGGGAATGTCCTTCGAGGAAGTGCAAATTGCTCCGGGTCGCATGAGCGGTGGCGGGCGGAGCACTGGTGGCGGTGCTGCCAGCGGTCAACAGCAGGTGGAAATCATCAATCTGATGCGCATACCGGGGCCACAGCAGGTGATGCTGATGGTGCAGGTGGCAGAACTGAACAGAACCGCATATCGACAAATTGGCTCAGATTTTCTGTTTGCGAAGTCTGGTAATGTTGTTGGTACGCAACTGACGGGTGCGAATGCGGGGGGATCTGAATTCACCAATTCAGGGATTTTTTCGGGCGGAACGACCAGTGCCGCCGGTGGAGCATCCTCGACCACTGTGTTTGGTATATTCGAGGGCCCCGGTTTTCAGTCGTTCATTTCTGCCCTGCGACGCAACAGCGTGCTGAAGGTGATGGCGGAACCGAATCTGGTAGCCATGCACGGTCATCGAGCGGATTTTCTGGCTGGCGGTGAATTTCCCGTGCCAGTGCCGCAGTCCGGGGCTGGTGGCGGGACACCAACCGTCACGATTCAGTACAAGAAATTCGGCGTGCAGCTGTCTTTCACGCCCTATGTTCTCGACGGCGACCTGATCCGCATGGAAGTGGATCCCGAAGTCAGCTCAATCGATTTTTCACTGGGAACTCAGGTGAGCGGGGTCAATGTGCCCGGATTGAATACGCGACGTTCCCACACAACCGTGGAAATGCGTGAAGGGCAGACGCTGGCGATTGCCGGGCTGATGCAGGTGGACCTTGCGGGCCAGACCGATCGAATTCCTGGCATGGGAGACTTGCCCTGGATTGGTCCGTTTTTCAGCAACACCACAAGCCAGCGCGTGGAGAAGGAACTTGTGGTGCTGGTGACGCCGCATCTGGTGGCGGCCATGAATGCTGACGAGGTGGGGCCACTGCCGGGTGCTGAGGTCTACGAACCGAACGACCTTGAGTTCTACCTGCTGAATCGTATTGAGGGCCATACGGGCCATGCGGAGTTTCGGTCAACAACTAACGGTGACGATCCGCTGGGTTGCTTCCAGAAAATGCAGGTGGAGACCCGTTACATCCGCGGTCCGCACGGGTTTTCCAAGTGAGAGTATCGGGACAGCTTCCTGGAACCAGTTTGAGGGGTCTGCTCATGATTCTGCGACGGCGTTGGGTACGGGCCGGTGGTTTACTTCTGGCGGCTGCAGGCAGCCTGGAATTTGGCATAGCTGATGACAACAGCGGGGTGCCGATCAAGGCTGTTTCCGGTTCGCACTGTACGGAGGCTGGTGGTGGCCGACTCTCCGGATGGCTGGACAGGAAGCGCGCCGAGATGCGGGACAAGGTGACGGGGTATCCGCACGAGTTTCTGCGTCCACCACTGGGGATGGCGATGCATGGAGTGCTCGCGCAGCAGCGGATGCAGGTACAGGCGTCACGAACAACGCTCTATCGCTGTGACTTCGTCCAGGGCAGTTCTGAGCTGAACACTTCGGGCTGGTCACGTCTGGTGCGGATCAGCCGGCAGCTGCAGCGCAATCCAGGGCCCCTGCTGATCGAAACGTCGGAAAAGAGCGCAGCACTGGATGAGGCGCGGAAGGCAGAAGTGATTGAGGGCCTCGCGTCGCTGCAGCATCCGCTGCCACCTGAGCTGGTGCAGATCATCGGTGGTTCCGAGCATGGCCTTGACAGCGACTCGGGACTGCTGATGAATCAGAATCGGCTGCAGCAGACGAAGAGTCAGGGCAGTGGCACTGGTGGTGGGGCGTCCGGAGGAACCCGGGGCAGCTCCCAGCAGTCAACCGGACTGGTGCAGTAAGTCAGAAGCCCTTGGGATCTTGCAGGGAGTTCATGTGATGACGTTCAATTTGCAGGGTGCTGGAGTGTTGCTGGCTGCGGCCGCTGTGTTATCCGGAAGCGGCTGTCAATCAATGTTCAAGGGCACTCGAACAGCGGCCGCACCGAAGCCTCGGCCAGCAGAGGTGGTGCCGGAAATGGAACCTGATCTGACCGATGGTCAGGTGATGGACATTCAAAGTTCCATTGCGCGAACGATGGAGCAGCGTGGTGATCTGAAGGCTGCAAGAGCTGCGTGGTCCCAGCTGCTGGAGCGGGACCCTGAGAACACGCAGGCCGCGTGGCGTCTGGCAGTCGTGACCGATCGCCTCGGGCATTTCGAAAAATCAGAACCACACTACCGGCAGGCTGTCAAAAGTGACCCGCGCAATGTTGAACTGCTTTGTGACTACGGTTACTCCCTCTACCTGCAGCAGCGTTGGGCAGAATCCGCACGATTGCTCGAAAGGGCCGCGGAACTGGAGCCTGAGAATGCTCGTGTTCAGAACAACCTCGGACTGCTGTACGCCAATACAGAACGGCCCCGGGAAGCCGCCATGGCGTTTCGGCGGGCTGGATGCACGGTCGAGGAATCACGCAGCAATCTCGGGCTGGCGGCGGCCATGAATGGCCGCACCGACGAAGCTCGACAAATGTTCAAACGGGTGCTGGAAGAGAACCCTGAAAGTGCAACCGCCGCGCAGGGCCTTGAAGCACTGGCGGCGGTGGAACGGGAACAGCAGGAGGATCATGTGCGTCCGGCAAGTTACTCCACAAGATAAACCATTCCGGCTTTGGCAAAATCATAGCCGGACGGGCTGAGTGTCATGTTCCCATTACCGGACCACTTCACGTTGCCGATGATAAACTGGGTGTTGAAGACACCCTGTCCGGTCAGGGTCAGCTGGCTCCATTTTGAATAGATGGTTCCAACAACCTGTCCGGAAGTGGCGTTGCCAGCCACAGTCACAGCGCTGTCATTGATCCGCCGCAGATAGAACAGCATGCCATGGAACGGGCTGGAGGGGTTATTGTAGGCCCGAAGTGTGGCGCTGGAAGTCACGGTGATGCCACCGCGCTGTGCATTGTTGGTTGGTGGCAGAGTCTCACCGTCGTTACTGTCCGGCAGGCCGGTGGTGGGATTGTAATCGCGGAGCGTGATGTAAAACATCACTCCGTTGGCAACAACGTTACCGCCCGTAATCTTCAGTTCGCCGCCGGTGATCACATAGATCCCGGGCTGGAAAGTGACGTTCCCGCCGGAGATATTGATTTCTGAGTAGATACCGGGGGAGAGCGTGCCGGTGTAGCCCGTGGAACTGATCTGGACACGTCCACGATTGACGTTGACGACTCCCGTGGAAACCGTCGGGGTGGGAAGGTTGATGAGCGGGTCGGGAACCAGAGACTGACGACACTTCAGAGGACTGTCGCCACCCGGAAGATAAGGCAGGAATCCAGGCGGATTGTTGACTCCGCCACAGATCCTGAAGTGGCGGCCCCGGAAGGTGCCGTTCGATCCGATGTTGCCTGCATAACCATTGATGGCACCGCTCACGGACGTGCCGTATTCGTCAACTCCCCAGCCCTGTGAGTTGGTAATGACGCCACCGTCAATCACCAGTTGACCGTTGCCCACGCAATTGAGTCCGGGGGAGTACCGTTTGTCGAGGGCGATGATCATTTCCGGGGATGACACAGAGCGGAATCCGGCAACAGCTCGCGCGTTTACCGATGGTGCCACTGCGTTCATAAAGGAGGAAAACAGGGTGTTTTCCGAATGTTTTTGAACTCGGGCCTCACAATACCCATAGCGACCAGCATAGGGGCCGGTGAGTGGTGGCATGTGCAGCGCGATGGTCCCACCCTGCAGTGAGTTGTATTGCTGGATATAAGTGGTTGCTTCCGTTGTTGCCGAGGCGGCGGTCTGCTGCCGAACCAGGGTTTGAGCCGCGGCAAGGGCGGCTGAATCGATGGCATTCTGAGCACGGCGACGCGTGTCCATGATCATGCCCGTCTCCATGATCAGCAGCATCATGCCAACCATGGCCCCGGCACCGACGGAGGTGACCACAAGAATTGTGCCGCGACGGTTCTGGGGAACACCGGATGTGCCAGCTGACTGTCGTCTGCTGAAAAGTCGCATGGGTATGGCTCCATGGCAGTGGATTGACGGCGAATGGAAGGATTCAGTGCGCGATGGGCATGGTGGATCGAGCCCGCAGCGGGACATTGCTGCTGCCCGGAACAAAATTCAGCATGGATGAATAGCGGGAAGTCACCGTGGCACGGACTCGCTTTTCTGCTTCGTTTCCCCCGTCAAGCCATTCGAGGGTGACTTCAAAGTTGTTTGTGGCTGAACCTCCGGCGAGCGGACGCAGCGTGTTGGCGATCGGATGATTGTCACTCATGCGAAACGTCTGAGTTGTCGGGCCCCAGACCGGCAGCTCCGGTCCGGCTTCTGAGCCGCGAACAATCGCCAGTCGTGTGGCCTGGCGCGCGACGTGCGAGACGAGGTTGCGGTGCAGCGTGGCGCTGCCGAAATCAAAGATGCCCACGAACATCACAGTCCAGGCGCCGAGCATGGCTGCGGCTTCCAGTGCCGCAGCACCACGGCGACGTTGATTAAAAGGGGCCGATGGTGGAGAGAAGTGACAAATTCTCATGGCAGCACCTGTGATCGTATAAAATGTGTTTCAGCGAACCATGGGGAGCACGGTCGTGCGGGAAACTGGAACAGAGGAAGGAATGAAGCCCCAGTTGATGACCGTCTCAAACGGATAGCTCACCGCAACTCGCACCCGGTTGTGTGGCCACGTGCCCTCAGAGAAAATCTGAATCTGCAGCTGCTGGGGATCGAAGCCAGGCACCGCACTGAATTCCTCTTCCACCTTGCTGCGACAGGCGGTCATAAATGACGCACTTGTGTAGTCATCCCATGGATGTATGCAGCCGTAGCCAGCTCCGGCTCGGGATGCATTGCAGACGGCGATCGAGGTGGCAGCGAAGCGACCGTAGTCCGCGGTACCCGCCAGAACGGCGGCCATTACCGGCAGGACGATGGCAAATTCAATGGCAGACGCTCCGCGACGCGGCCTTCGATCCGGGGGGCTGGAGACAACGGCGGAAGGAGTCATGGCGGCGGCAGAACGGAGTTGGTGTCGCATGGTTGTGTTCCTCGATAGGAGAATGCCGGGCTGCCGACAGGGTCGACAGCCCGGCGAACGGTCATCTTCCCATGACCGTGATTTCAGTCCTGAAAACCAACAGTATCGGTGGAGACAACAGTGGCGGGGACTTCGGCGGAAGGAACTGGCCCCTGCGCGGGGGCCTGATTCCGGGGGAACAGGGTGGTGCGTGACATCGTTGTTCCCCGGAGCAGGAGCACGTTCAGGGGCTGACGCTTCTTCTTCGGAGCTGCGGCAACTGCCGCGGCTGCCGTGACAACGTTGCCAGTACCATCAGCGGAGACTTCGGTGGCATCCGCGGTTTGTTCTGCAATTTCTCCGGTGACATCAGATGTCGCCGTCGCCTCATCAAGGCCACGGTTGGGTGAAGTCAGGGATGAGACTGTGACCTGATTTACATCCGTAATAGCCGCATCCAGAGGATTGCGAAGTGTCAGCCGCAGGATACCTTTGTTCTGTCCCAGATCGAGTTCCTGTGCCTGTTGGGGTGTCACAACCAGTGTGACAGTTCGCATCTGCTTCAGGTCCATCATGTTTTCGCTGGGGGCTTCAATATTCTGATCGACTGCGAGAACGGTGACATTCTGCAGCAGGGTAATTGTGCGGCCACCGCCGGATGGATCTTCATTTCCCTGGCCGTGCATGGTCAGCACGACGTCCACGTTGTTGCCGGGCATTACAAATCCGGTGACACCGGAGCTGACATTTGGCGTTTGGATGGAAACGGCACGCATGCCTTTGGGGATCAATGGTGGAAGTCCACGGCCGACACCGGGCTCAGTCAGTCGGCCAGCAATCAACAGCTGCCCCTTGAGGAGGTTGTCACGAGACGTGCGTCCGGCAGCATCTTCAATTTTGCGGACGGCACCTTCAGGAATTGAATCAATTGGGAAGGCGCTGAGTCGCAGATGCTGAGGTTCAAGTACCGTGCCCCACGGCATGTCCACACCCGCCACGACGACTTCCTGAGTTGGAGTCTGAGTGGCCGCACGCCGCTGCGAAATGAATGCTCCAACGGCGGAGACGATACCGAAGATCACTGCGAAGACGCCGACGAGGATTGTTCTGGTCTGCATGAGAGTGTTCCTGGGGGATTACTTTTCAAGGTTGCCGAAGATCTCATTGACCTGGATCATGGCCGGTCCAAGGATCACCAGCAGAATGGCGGGGAAGATGAAGAGCAGGGTTGGGAAGAGCACCTTTGTGGCGGCCTTCTGGGCCATGGCTTCCGCATATTGCTGACGTTTCAGTCGCAGCGATTCAGAGAACTTATCGAGGGTCCGGGTCATGCTGGAGCCGTATTTCTCGGCGGTCATGACGACGGCAGCCAGATTCTGCAATTCAGACAGATCACTGCGGTTCCCAAACTTCTGCAGGGATTCTGCAAGCCTTGTGCCAAGCTGGACTTCCCGTTCGACGATTCGCAGCTCGGCAGCCAGCAGCGGGTGAGCAGTCTGCAGCTCCTCGACAACTCGCACCAGGGCCGCAATCAGGCTCAGACCGCCGCTCAGACAAATCACGATCAGGTCGCAGGCATCCGGAAGAGCCCGTCGGAGTGCGGTCTGGCGACGGGTTTTGCGTCGATCCAGCCAGAAGCTGGGGGCGATCATGCCGAAGACACCGCACATGGAGCCGCCGATCAGGGCCTTTTCCATAGGAAACAGGCCACTGATGGCGAGGGCAATGGAAATCAGCAGAGGACTGGCGATCAGGAAGAATTTGATTCCAAGGAATGCCGGCATTGCGTTGGGACTGTAGAGCCCTGCATGCAGCAGGCGAGTGGCCAGTTTGGAACGTTCTTCAGAATCCTTCGGGATCAGCGTCTGGCCAACGCGGGGCAGAGTTGTCTGAACGATCTGCCGCAGATTCTCGACGATGGCCGGGTCATCGGTCGAGGTTGCTGACTGCTGCAGTGTTCGCAGACGCATCTCGGTACGTTCAGTTCGTTTTCTGAGCAGCATATAGAGCAGGCCGGTCAGACCACTGGCCATGGCAGCTGCAAAAAGTACGGGAACCCACATGACAGTTCTCCGATTCAAAAGTCAAAGTTGATGATTTTGCGGATCCAGAGCCATCCCAGTCCCATGCTGATTGCCATGCCCACCAGCAGTTCGGGGTGATCGAGGAGGCTTTGCGTATAGTCACGATTCAGGAAGATCATCACGACGAGCAGGAAGGGGGGGAGGGCCATCAGGACCAGAGCCTGCAGGCGACCTTCGGCTGTGAGTGTGTTGATCAGTCCCATGATGCGAAATCGTTCCCGAACGACATGTGCCAGTCCCTGCAGGATTTCGCTGAGATTTCCGCCGACCTGTTTCTGCACCAGCACCGCCACAACAAAGATTTTGAGTTCGATGATGCCGCAGCGTCGGGCGAGCTGCCGCATGGAAATTTCCGGGTCCAGTCCGAGGTTTTGCTGTTCCGCACAAAGCATGAACTCCTCGGCAATCGGGGCTGGAAAGTCCACGGCGACGGCCTGCATCGACTGCGTCATTGACTGACCGGCCCGCAGTGTGCTGCTCATCAGCTCAAAGGCGTCAGCCAGTTGGGCTCGCAGGTTGTTCTGCCGGCGGTCACGGAGCATGCGGATCTGCAGGGGCGGCAGCCAGCAGGCAAAAGCTCCGGCCAGAATCGCGAGTGGAATACTTCCGCGGATCAGGAACGCGAGCACCAGAACCAGAATTCCTGCACCCGCCATTCTGCGGTAAAGGGCAGCGGGTGCCAGCTGCAAACCGGCCTGATCAATCATGTCCCGAATTTTTTCATGCCACGTCCGGTGATC